>NZ_JBEXMD010000014.1:0-215903 GCF_040610315.1 Amycolatopsis sp. NPDC004169 | reverse complement strand
TTGACCGCGGCCACCAGCTTGGTCAGCAGCGGGTTGGTCGAGGCGGCCGAGGCGACCGGCTGCGGGCCCATCGAGTCCAGCGAGCCGGGCGCGGACCCCTGCGGCAGCTGCGAACACGCCGGGCCGAAGACATCGGCGTTGGTGGTCACGCCGTTGGCGCTGCCGGACGCCATGCTCGAGGACGGGGCCGCCATCGAGGACGACGGGGCGGGGGCGCTGGAGCTGCCCGAGGAAGCGGTGTCGCTGCTGCCGCACGCGGTGAGGGTGAGCGCGGCGGCCGCGGTCAGGCCGATTCCGGCAATACGAAGGTTACGCACGAGAATTCACTCCAATGGATTGCGCGGCTGAGGCGGTGGTTTTCATCCGCCCCTGTTATCGGGTATTCGCGACCCGGCGGGAACCGGATTGGTGGATCGGGAAGAAAATTTTCAGGCTGCGGTGAAGGTGACGTTGTGCCACCCTGTCGCGCCGTCGGGCACGGTGCCCGCCCGCTGGTCGGTCTGGGTGTAGCCGGACTTGTCGGTGGCGCGGCAGAACACCTGGTGCACCCCGGCCGGGATGTCGACCTCGGCCCACCACATCCGCCACGTGTTCAGGTTGACCTCCTGCGACAGCGTGGTCTCCTGCCACGGGCCCTGATCGACGCGGACCTCGACCTTCTCGATGCCCGTGTGCTGCGCCCACGCCACCCCGGCCACGCGCACCTTCCCCGGCCGGACGTTCGCGAAGCCCCGGTGGGAGTCGATGCGCGATTCGGTTTTGATCGGTGCTTCCCGGCTCCAGCCGCGTTTGAGCCAGTACGCCTGGCGCGCGGCCCACGTCGTGACTTCGATGTCCACGACCCATTTCGTCGCCGAGACGTAGCCGAAAAGCCCGGGGGTGACCAGCCGGGCCGGAAAACCGTGTTCCAGCGGCAGTGGTTCGCCGTTCATCCCGATCGCGAGCATCGCGCCGCGGCCGCGATCCTGCGCCGCGGCGACCGGGGTGCCCGAGGTCCAGCCATCGACGCTGGTGCAGAACAGCTGCTCGGCGCCGGGTTTCACGCCGGCTTCGGCGAGCAGGTCGGCGAGGTCGACGCCGATGAAGTTCGACGTCGACACGTAGTCGCCGCCGACCTCGTTGGACACGCACGTCATCGTGACCGTGCGCTCGACCAGTGGCCGGTTGCGGATATCGCCGTAGCTGTAGCGGATTTCCCGGTCGACCATGCCGTGCAGGCGCAGGCTCCAGTCCTCGGTGCGCACCTGCGGCACCGACAGCGCGGTGTCGACGCGGTAGAACTTGCCGTTCGGCGTCAGGAAGGGCGGCGTGCCCAGCTTGGCGAAGTCCGCGTCGGCCGGGATCGTCGGCGCGGTGCGCGCCGGGATCAGCTTGCCCACCGCGTCGCGGGACGCGGTGGCGTCGCGCGACGAGCTGATCAGCTGCCCGCCCAGGCCCGCCGCGCCGGCGCCGGCGACCACACCGGCGCCGCCGAGCAGGAACGCCCGCCGTGACGTCCCGGACTTCTCGCCGGAGTCCGGTTCCCGCCACACGCGCGGCGCGATCCGGTGCAGCAGCAGGAACACGGCGATGCCGACGACCAGGCTGGCGATCGGCGCGAGCAGCGCCTCCGCGCCCAGATCGGGCCGTTCGAACACGGCGAAGGCGCCGACGAGCCCGAACAGGGCGATGATCACCGTCCCGGGCACCGGCGACCGGCGCGACAGGACGCCCGCGAGCGCGGCGACGCCGACCATGACCACGGCCATGCCGCCCAGCAGCACGAGCTTGTCGTAGGTGCCGAACGTGCGGACGGCGAAGTCCTTCAGCTCGACCGGGGTGAGGTCGATGGCGCCGTTGCCCACCGCGAGGTAGGGCGAGGCGTTGACGCTGATGAACCCGGCCACCAGGTGCCCGGCCGCGAGCGCGGCGGCCAGGGCGAGGACGCCGGTGAACGCGGCGGCGAAGAACCGCAGCCGGGCACGCGGCGGTGCGGCCGGTGTTTCCGGGTCGAGCTGGGTGACGGTCATACCGGCCATTCGGGGCGGCGCGGCCGGCGGCTTGGTCGTGCTGCCCCCGTCACACCGGATCGGGTGCCGCGCACGATCCATTGTGGACTGCCAGTGTCCCCCGTGCGGGTGACCGGCGGGGTTTCTCGGCACCACACCAAGCCGCACGGGCCGTCCGGGACGAATGCCTCGTGACACACCGCCTTCCAGGGCCGCACCACCCGGGAGGCTTCCGATCCGCTCGCGTGACGCGCTGGGAGTGCCCCGATGACCACCGCCGACGCCCACCTCCTCGCCGGCGCGTACGCCCTCGACGCGCTCGACGACCTCGAGCGGGCCGCGTTCACCCGGCACCTGGGGCAGTGCCCGTCCTGCGCCGAAGAAGTCGCCGGCTTCCGCGAGACCGCGGCCCTGCTGGGCACCGCCGTCGCGGTCGGTCCGGACGAGAGCTTCCGCCGCCGGGTGCTCGCCGCGGTCGCGCAAACGCGGCAGCTGCCTCCCCGCGTCGCCGAGCCGACCTCTCCGGTGCGACGCAGCCCGTGGCGCAAGCGGGCACTGATCGGGATCGCGTCCGTCGCCGCCGCGGCCGCGGTGCTCGCCGGCGGGATCAGCATCGGGCTGGACCAGTCGGTCCCGGGCCGCCCGGTCCCGGTGGCCGACGGCGCGGTGACGTCCGCACCCGACGTGACCACGCTCCGCACGGCCGCGGCCGGCGGCGGCTCGGTCACGGCCACGGTTTCCCGGCGGCTGGGCAAGGTCCTGGTGGCCGCGCAGGCGTTGCCGCGGCTGGATGCGGGCCAGGCGTACGAGGTGTGGCTGACCGGGCCGGGAGCGCCCCGCTCGGCGGGGTTGATCCACCCGGAGGGGACCGTCGAAACCGTATTGCCCGCCGGGGTCGACGGGGTCGCGGTGACGGTGGAGCCTGCGACCGGATCGCTGCAGCCGACCACCCCGTCGATCGCGAACCTCGCGATCGGCTGAGTCGAAGGAAAGCTCGCCCGGCTGCGTCGGTCGGCTGAGCCGAGGCGAAGGTTCCCCGGCTGCGTCGATCAGCGGCGGTGACTACTGCTTGACCGACCGGGCTTCTCTGCGGGCGAGGACGTCGTCGAGGCGGGAGCCGACTTCCGCGCAGTTGGCGCGGACGACGTCCAGGAACGCCGCGAGCACCGGGGAGTCGTCGGCCGCGCGGAAGGACAGCTGCAGGTCCGGGAGGCGGACCTGCGGGGCGATGTCGCAGAAGCGGACGTCCTTGCGGCCGGCCAGCCGCATCCGGGCCGGGCCGAGGCCGACACCCACGTCGCACGCCGCCAGGCCGATGATCGTGTGGATGTCCCGTGACATCGTGGCGGCGTCGAGCGCGGCCGCGCCCGCGCCGAACTCCTCGCGCAGGCGGGCGGCCACGGCGGGTTCCTGGGTGGGCGCCGACATGATCAGCCGCTCGGCCGCGAGCTGCTCCAGCCGGATCTCTGCGCGGCCGGCGAAGGGATGGGCCGCACTGACCACGGCGACCAGGTGGTCGGCGCCGATCGGGACGGTCACCAGGCCATCCACGCCCGCCCCGCGCGGCGCGCCGCGGCCGACCGCGACGTCGAGCTCGCCCGCGACCAGGGCGGCCGTCCCCTCCGGGCTGCTCATCTCCCGCAGGTCGAGCCGGACGTCCGGCCGGGCCCTGCGGAACCGGCCCAGCACGCCGGGCAGCGGATCGAGCAACGCCGAGCCGATGAACCCCATGCGCAGCTGCCCCGTCTCGCCGCGGGCCGCGCGGCCGGCTTCGACCGCGGCGGCCGACATCTCGCACAGCGCGCGCCGGGCCCTGGCCAGGAACGCGGTGCCGGCCGCGGTCGGGAACACCCCGCGGGGCGTGCGGTCGAACAGCCGCTCGCCGACCTCGCGCTCGACGGCCGCGATCTGCGTGGACAGCGGCGGCTGGGCGATGCCGAGGGACGCGGCCGCGCGGCCGAAGTGCTGGTGCTCCGCCAGCGCCAGTGCGTAGCGGAGATGACGGGACTCCATACGTTCAGGATATCGCCCGAGGGTGATTCAGCTATGAAACTGGATAGCGGGTCCGGGGCGCGGTGGAGTGGGCGTCATGAACGACATCACCGCCTGCGTGTTCGTCCACGGTGCCTGGCACTCCTCGCTGCACTGGGCCGCCACCCAGCGGGCACTGGCCGCCCAGGGCGTCGCCGGCGTCGCGGTGGACCTGCCCGGGCACGGCGTCACCGCGCCGCTGCCGACCGGCTACCTGCGGCCCGGGCAGCCCGGGCTGGCGACCGAACCCTCCGCGCTCGCCGGGCTCACCACCGAGGTGCTCACCGACGCGCTGGTCACCGAGCTCGCCGAGGTGCGCCGCCGGTTCGCCCGCGTCGTCCTCGTCGCGCACAGCGCGGGCGGCGGCCCGGCTTCGGCCGCGGTCGAACGCCACCCGGACCTGGTCGACCACCTCGTCTACCTGTCGGCGTTCGTCCCCGCCGGGCGGCCGAGCTTCGGGCAGTACGTGACGGACCCGGTCAACGCCGGCGCGGCGCACGCGCCCTGGACCGGCGACGCGGATGTCCTCGGCGCCTTCCGGATCAACCCGCTCTCACCCGATCCCGCCGAGGTCGAGGCGATCCGGCGGGCGTTCCTGTCCGACTGGCCTGCGGACCGGCCCGGCTGGCGGCTGACGCTGCACCCCGACGAGCCGGTGGCGTCGCTGGCCGGGGCGTACCCGGTGACCGCCGGGCGGTGGGGCCGGGTGCCGCGCAGCTACGTCCGGCTGACCGAAGACCGGGCGCTGCCGCCCGCCACGCAGGACCTGATGATCGCCGAGGCCGACCGCCTGACGCCCGAGCACCCGTTCGCGGTGCACTCCCTGCCCGGCGGCCACTCGCCGTTCCTGACCCGGCCGGCCGAGCTCGCCGAACTCCTCGGCCGGATCGCGAAGCAGGCATGAGGCCCGCCGCTCAGGCCGTGCTGCTGTCGGGCACGTTCGTCCAGCTGATGAGCGTCACGGTCATGCAGCTGGCGGTGCCGCGCATCCGCCACGACCTGGCCGCCGGCTCGGGCGCGGGGCAGCTCGCGCTGGTCGGGTACACGCTGACCTACGCCTGCTCGCTGATCACCGCGGCCCGGCTCGGCGACCGGTTCGGCTACCGGCGGGTGTTCGTCGCCGGCACGGTCGTGTTCACGCTGGCGTCGCTCGCCGCGGCCGCCGCGCCGGACGCCGGGACGCTCGTGGTCGCCCGGCTGGTGCAGGGGGCAGGCAGCGGCCTGGTCGCGCCGCAGATCCTGTCGCTGATCCAGACCGCGGTGCCGCCGCAGCGGCGGGCCGCGGTGCTGGGCCGCTACGGGGCGACGATGGCCGTGGCGTCGCTGGCCGGCCCGCTGTGCTGCGGCGTGCTGCTGCACTTCGACCCGTTCGGGCTGGGGTGGCGGCTGGCGCTGGCCCTGCCGGTGCCGGTCGGGATCGCTTCGCTGGTCCTGGTCCGGATCCTGCCCGACGGCCGGGGACCGGCGGGCGCGAGCCGGGTGGATCCGGCCGGGGCCGCGCTGTCGCTGACCGGGCTGATCCTGCTCGTGCTGCCGCTGACCCTCGGGCAGGACGCGGGCTGGCCGGCCTGGACGTGGGCGAGCCTGGCGCTGGGGCTGGGCCTGCTCGCCGCGTTCGCCGTGTCCCAGCGGCGGGTGCGGGATCCGCTGGTGCGCCCGGAAGCGCTGACCGCGGCGACGACCCGGTGGGGCATCGGGGCGGTGCTGCTGTTCAACGCCGGGATCCCGTCGTTCAGCCTGCTGCTTTCCCTGCACCTGCAGGGCGCGCTGCACCGCGATCCGCTGGTCACGGCGGTGACCGTCGCGCCGTACGCGGTCGGCGCCCTGCTGGGCAGCGCGGTCGCGGAAGCCGCGGCCCGCCGGTTCGGTGCCGCGGCCCTGGCGGCCGCGTCCGGGGGACTGGCGGTGGTGTCCCTGCTCGTGGTCCCGGCGCTGGCCGGGCCGGCCCCGGTCCTGTGGACGGTGCTGGGTGCCGGCGGCTTCGCGTTCGGGGTCTTCACCGCATCGGCGTTTTCGCTGGTGCTGCACCGGGTTCCGGGGCACGTGGCCAGTTCCGTGTCGGGATTGCTGCCCACTTCGCAGCAGTTGGGCGGCACGCTGGGGGTGGCGCTGGCGGGGGTGGTCTACGCCGCCGGCGCGATGGGCTCGGCGATGGTCTACGAGGCGGTCGTGTTCCTCCTCGCGGCGGCGGCCACGGCCCGACTGCGCCGTCCGAAGCCTGCAGACGGAGATGTCAGGGAGCTCGCGGAGACGAAGAGCTGCTGAGCGAGGCGAAGGGCCGCAGCTCGTTTTCGAAGCACTGCACCGCACGGATTGGCCCGGTCGCCCGATCGGGCTAACCCCTGCCCAGTTCCTGGGCGCATTTGCGCCCGGCCGCCGTCAGCGATCGACTCGGCACATCCTGTTCCGCCGAGAAGGGAACGCCCATGTCGGTCACCGACGAACTGCTGGCCAACAACGCCGCCTACGCCGCGAACTTCAGCGGGCCGCTTCCGCTCCCGCCCGCCAAGCACGTCGCCGTGCTCGCGTGCATGGACGCGCGCATCAACGTCTACGGCGTCCTCGGCCTCAACGAAGGCGAAGCCCACGTCATCCGCAACGCCGGTGGCGTCGTGACCGAGGACGAGATCCGCTCACTGGCCATCAGCCAGCGCCTGCTCGGAACGGAGGAGATCATCCTCATCCACCACACGGACTGCGGCATGCTCACCTTCACCGACGACGACTTCAAGAGGTCCATCCAGGAGGAGGTCGGCGTCAAGCCGGCGTGGGCGGCCGAAGCCTTCGGCGACCTCGACGACGACGTCCGCCAGTCGATCGCCCGCATCAAGAACAGCCCGTTCATCCCGAAGAAGGACTCCGTGCGGGGGTTCGTGTTCGACGTCGCCACCGGGAAGCTGAACGAAGTGAGCTGAACCGGCCGCCCGCCCACCCGGATCGGAACCGGCACCAGCCGTCCGGTCCGGCTGGTGGCCACCGGCCGCCTTCCCGTGCTGCCGGGGAACTGCTCACCGCGTAATGCCCGTGTGGCCCAGCGAGTACCGGCCCGGCTGCGGCCAGACGCACAACCCGTGCGGCTCGTTCCCGGCGGGGATCTTCGCCAGCAGCGCACCATGGGCGACGGAAGCCTCGGGAAGACCCGACCGAAGCCACCTGGTCACACGTCGGCCGCGGAATTCGCCAGGTCGGCTCGGGGAGGCCGGGCCGATGCGGCGCTCACCCGCGCGCGGGCCTCGGCGACCGCGTCGTCGAGGCTGGTGAACAGCCTGCTGCCGGTGCGGAGGGCGCCCGTGGTGGTCAGCAGGTGCTTGTGGTGGGCCTGGATTCCCTTCAGCAGCACCGTGACGCCTCGCGCCTCCAGTTCCCCGATGGTCTCGCCCAGTGCTTTCGCGCCGGTCGCGTCGAGCAGGTGCAGGCGGGAGAACCGCAGGATGACGACGAGGACGTCGTCGGCCGCGGCCGCGAGCTCGGTCATGATCCGTTCCGAAGCGCCCCAGAACACCGCGCCTTCGAACCGCAGCACCGCGATGTGCTCGTCGCCGTCGGCGGCCGGGCCGGGCAGCGGGTCGCGGCCGGCGCGTGCGGCGCGGGCGAGGTGGCGCAGCGCGAAGAACGCGGCGGCCAGCAAGCCGATCTCCACCGCGAGGATGAGGTCGGCCGCGACGGTGACGAGCGCGGTCACGGCGAAGGTAGCCGCGCTCGACCGGCTCGCCCGGACGACTTCGCGGATCGTGGCGAGCGGCACCATGCGCAGGCTCGTGACCAGCAGGACACCGGCGAGGGCTGACAGGGGGATCCGCGAGACGAGCCCGGTGGCGGCGTAGATCACCGCGAGGATCACCAGCGCGTGGACGACGGAGGCGAGCCGCGTGCGCGCCCCGGAGCGGACGTTGACCGCGGTGCGGGCGATCGCGCCGGTCGCGGGCATCCCGCCGAACAGGCCGACGGCGATCGAGGCGAGACCTTGGCCGACGAGCTCGCGGTCCGGGCGGGTGGGCCCGACCGGCGGGCCGCCCCGGGTCATCGTCGCGGCCACCCGGGCCGACAGCAGGGATTCGATGGCGGCCAGCGCGGCCACGGCGACGACCGCCCCGGCGAGGTCGTGGGCCACGCCGAGGTCGAAGTGCGGCAGCGTGGGGGAGAGGCTGCCGGGCAGCGTCCCGATGCGTGGCACCGGGGCGTGCGCGACTTCGGCGGCGACCGTCACCACGATCACCGCCACCAGGGACGCCGGAATGCCGCGGTGCAGCTTCGGCAGCGCGAGCATGATCACCGCCACGACGGCGACCGTGGCCACCGTCCAGCCCACCGCACCACCGGCGTTCGCGACGGCGGATACCGCGCCCAGCAGGGGATTCCGCCCCGGCGGCGCGGTCGTCCCGACGGCGGCGGGGATCTGCTGGAGGAAGATGATGCAGGCGATGCCGAGGGTGAAGCCTTCGACGACCGGCCAGGGCAGGTAGCCGACCAGCCTGCCCAGCCGCGCCGCGCCCGCGGCGAGCACGACCACGCCGCCCAGGATCGACACGAGCGCCACGGACGCCGTCCCGTGGGCGGCCACGATCGGTGCCAGGACGACGGCCATCGCTCCGGTCGGGCCGGAGACCTGGACCGGGGAGCCGCCGAAGACCGCGGCCACGATCCCGGCCACCACGGCGGTGACGAGCCCGGCGGCCGCGCCGGCCCCCGAGCTGATGCCGAAGGCCAGCGCCAGCGGCAGGGCCACGACGCCGACGGTGACACCGGCGAGGAGGTCCGCACGCAGGACCGGCAGCCGCAGGTCGTAGTCGGCCCGGCCGGGCAGCAGTTCCCGGACGGCCGCGAGGCGGCTCACGCGTCGGCCGCGATCGCGTCGAGGATGGCCTGCGGGCTGGCTCCGGGCAGGGGCGGCAGTTCCTGGGCGGTCCGGAGCCGGTCGGAATCCGGGGTCAGGCTGGAGAGCAGGAAGGCCCGCGCCACGACGAGGAGCTCCGCGACGAGCGGCTGGGCAAGCCAGTACTCGACGGCGTTGCCCGTGCGGGTGGAGACGACGACGCCGCTGCGGCGGAGCACCGCGAGGTGCTGGGACAGGTGGGACGCTTCGCAGTCGGTCACCTCGAGCAGCCGGGTGACCGGCGTGCCCTCGTCGCCGGCCGCGGCCAGCACCTCCAGCACCTGGATGCGGATCGGGTGGGCCAGGCATTTGAACAGGTCGGCCTTGATCCGGTAGAGCGGCTCGGTCGTGCGGGATCGGGCGGGCATGGGCACCTCCTGGATTGATGACTCTATCAATCCGTCAATCCGCGGACGACGCAGCCCTGCCCCCCGGTGGCCGAGCTACTGTTCGAGGCTCATTTCCTCGCGGCGGCGTCGGTCAGGTACCGCGCCACCGGTCCCAGAGTCAGCATCCCGCTCGCCGCGCCGGCGTGTTCCCCCGCGGCGTCGCGCAGGCTTTCCGCGGCGGCGGCCGCGATCCCGCGCTCGCCGAGACGGACCGCGGCGTCTGCGGTCAGGCACCACATCGCCTCCTGCAGGTGGTCGCGCGGTGGTTCGGGTGCGGCCGCGAGGGCGGCGCGGGCCTCGTCCCGCCTGCCTTGGGCGAGCGACACGTGAGGCTGCGTCCACGGGCGGTACGGCCCCCAGTCGAGGTGCGGGTCGGTGGGCGCGGCCCGGCCGTGCAGCAGGCGCAACCCCAGCAGCGCCAAGGGGAACAGGCCGCGGTGCAGTCCCGGCATGCCCGCCGTCCGGAGGGCGTCCTCGGCGGCGCGGTACTGCGCCGCGGCCGTCGCGGGGGACGGGCCGCCGGGTTCCGTGCTGCGAGCGGCCGTCGCCCGGGCCCGGAACCACGCGACGAGCACCGCGACCAACGGCGACTCGGCGGTGGCGGCGAGCTGTTCGGCTGCGGCCGCGTGCGCCTCCGCGGTGTCGAGGTCGCCGAGGGCCGAGGCGGACTGCAGCCGGACGAGCCTGCCGAGCACCGCGAAGGCCGGCAGGTCGTGCCGCGTCGCCACGTCGAGGATCTCGGCGCCCGTCCGGTCGCGGACGGCCGCCAGTCCGGGGCGGGAAAAGGACTGCAGGAAGACGCCGTTGAGCGCGAACGCCAGCAGCGCGGGATCACCGATGCCGCGGGCCAGTGCTTCGGCCTCGCCCGCGGCTCGCCGCGCGCGGTCCCGCTCGGCGGCGGTGAGGTCGCCGCTGCGGCTCTCGACGGCGACGGTCGCCAGGAGGCGGGCTCGCAGGTCGGGCGGACTGCCGGGCCCGAGCGCGGCGAGCGTGCGCTCGGCCGCCGCCACGACGGCGCGCGACTGCCCGAGGTCGTCGGCCCGGCTCCAGATCGCGGGCACGTCGTAGGCACCGATGATCCGGGCCGTCAGCACGAGGTCGCCGGTGCGTTCGGCGGCCTCGATCGCGGCCAGCCGGTCGCGCCGCGAGTGGACGAGGGCGTCGCCGCCCGCCAGTGCGAGGGTGCGGGCCAGGTCCACCGTGGTGCGCGGGCCGAACCGGGCACCGGAGGCGGGCCACGCGGTCCCGGTGCCGTTCAGGATTTCGGTCTCCAGCCGCTGCAGGCCGGCGCCGGGGTCGAGCCCGAGCTGGTCGACGAGCATCGCGCGGGCGCGGCGGAGGGTCGCCAGCGCGTCGGCCTGCCGCCCGGCCCGGTGCAACGCGCGGGCCAGCAGGCCCCACGCCGGCTCGCGCCACGGGTGTTCCGCGACGTGGGCACCCAGCTCGGCGACGAGGTCGCCGCCCTCGCCCGCGTCGAGGAGGACGCGGGCGCGCAGCTCCACGGCCGTCAGCCTCAGCTCCTCCAGCCGGGTTCGCTCGCGCTGGGCCCACGCGGAGTCCGGCACGTCGGCGTAGGCGGTTCCCCGCCAGGCCGCCAGCGCCGCGCTGAGGTCGGTCACGGCGCCGGGAGCCCGCCGGGTCCGGTCCAGGGCGTCCTCGAACCGGTGGACGTCGACGTCCTCCCGCGGCAGGCGCAGGGCGTAGCCGGGTCCTTCGGTCACGATCACCCGGGGCGGCGTGCGCGGCGCCCGGCCGGGCTCGAGCGCGCGGCGCAGGGCGGTGACGAACGTGCGCAACGCGCCCACCGCGCGGGCGGGGGGATCGGGCCACAGGTCGCCGACCAGCGTGTCGGTGGTGACCAGCCGCCCCTCGGCCGCGACGAGCCGGGCGAGCACTTCGCGATGGCGCGGCCCGCCCAGGTCCACCGGGCTCCCGTCGTCGCGCACCGCCCGCACGGCGCCCAGCACGTCGATTCGCATGGCCCCATCTTCGCCGGTCGGGTGCCGGCCACGCCCGTCGTGCTGATCGGTTGCTGATCGGCGGCGGCCACGCTGGCCGGGTCGGGTTCCCCAGCAGAAAGACGCACCTCCCATGACTCTCCCCAGCCACGGCTTCGACCACGTCCGCCTGTCCGGCGCCGGCGGCGTGGAACTGGCGGCCGCCGTCGGCGGCAGCGGCGACCCGGTCGTGCTGCTGCACGGCTTCCCGCAGACCCACCTGATGTGGCGGCACGTCGCCGAGCGCCTCGCCGGCGAGCACACGGTGATCTGCCCCGACCTGCGCGGCTACGGCGCCAGCGACAAGCCGGCGGCCGACGACCGGAGCGTGTACGCCAAGCGCACGATGGCCGAAGACGTCGTGAAGCTGGCGGCGGCGCTCGGCCACGAGCGCTTCGCCCTCGTCGGCCACGACCGGGGTGCCCTGGTCGCCTTCCGGGCGGGCCTTGACCACCCGGAGTCCGTCACCCACCTGGGCATCCTCGACGTGGTGCCGACGCTCGACATGTGGAACGTCCTCCACGGCGTCCCGGCGGCGGTCGGCTACCACCTGTTCCTCATGGCCCAGCCGCCCGGCCTGCCCGAGACGATGATCGCGAACAGCGCGGACGCGTTCTTCGGCTCGTTCCTCGACGCGTGGGCCAACGACCCGGCCGCGATCCCGGCCGAGGTGCGCGCGGAGTACCTGCGGGCGAGCGCGGCGGCGGTCCCGTCGATCGTCGCGGACTACCGGGCCTCGGCGGACATCGACGTCGAACACGACCAGGCCGACCTCGACGCGGGCTCCCAGCTGGCCATGCCGGTGACGGTGGTCCAGCAGGACTGGGGAGCCCAGCTGGGCTACGACGCGGCCGCGGTGTGGAAGGCGTGGGCGCCGGACCTGGACCACCGGCTGACCCGGGCGGGGCACTTCATGGCCGAGGAGGCCCCCGGCGAGATCGCGGCCGCGATCCGGGACCTGCTGGCCCGCTGAGCGGCTCGGCAAGAAGCTCGAGCACGGCGCGAGTCGCCGGGTGAGGGTCGTCGCCACCAGCGGCCGGTGGCGACGACCATGACCAGGCGCGGCTCTCCTGTACCGCCGGGCGCGTCCGCGGACCACGACTCCGCCTGCCGAGATCGGCCGGGGCACCGGGTGGCGGGACTCCTGATTGGGCCGCAGCAAGCTTCAGACGGCGCCCTGGCGCGGGTTGGGCGTTGCCGGGCGCTAGAGTTGCTCGTCCCGCAGGAATGCCTCGATCAGTTTTTGATCACGGCCACTGCGGGCGCCGGTGATTTCCAGCGATCGGCCGTCCTTGCGGATGATCAAGGAGCGATCTTTCGCCCTGCCGACCCAATCGCGCAGGGTCCGGCCGAGGATGATCAGCACTGGGGAGGAGCTGAGGGTGACGACGAGGGACAACGTCGAGGCGTCGACCCCTTTCGCGCCTTCCGGCGGCGTCCGGCCCTGGCCGAATTCGACCGAATCGACGTCGAGCCCGAGCAGTTCCTCGCGCAGTTGCCGGAGCTGCTCGTCGGCGAGCGTGGGATCTTCCTCGACAACTGTCACCGAAATGTCCGTCACGCCCGGCACGATATCCCATGCGCTTGGGGCGGAGCAGGTGCTCCGGTGACGCCTGGCGGGCGGCGTCTGGCCCTGCTCGTCGCAACTGGCCAGTACGCGGACCCGGGCCTGAAGCCGTTGCGGGGTCCGGTGAAGGAAGCCGATCAACTGGAACGGTTGCTGGCGGACCCGGACATCGGCGGCTTCGAGGTCCAGGTCGTTCCCGACGGGTCCATTCAGGAGGTGCGGGTGGCCATCGGCCGGTTCTTCACCGAGGCCACCCGGCAGGACTTGCTCCTGCTGCACATTTCGGGCCACGGCGTCAAGGACACCCGCGGCCGACTCCACTTCGCGACGACCGACACCTTGCTCGACTTGTTGAACGCCACCAGCCTGCCGGCGGAATTCGTCCGCGACGAGGCGGACCGCAGTCCGGCGCGGCAGGTGGTGTTGTGGCTCGACTGCTGTTTCAGCGGCGCTTTCCCCGCCGGTCACGTGCCCAAATCGGGAAGCCGGATCGACGTGGTGGACCAGCTGTCGGCGAAATCGGGCCGTGGTTGCCTGGTGATGACGGCCTCGACCCACCTCGAGCACGCTTTCGAGTCGGGAACCGGACATTCCCCGATCGGCCCGCAGGTCCCGTCGATCTTCACCGAAGCGATCATTTCGGGGTTGCGCAGCGGCGACGCGGACCTGGACGCGGACGGCCGGATCGAGGCGGTCGAGCTGTACAACTACGTCTACGATCGCGTCCGGTCCCGGACGCCCCACCAGACGCCGACCCGGAACGACCGGAGCAGCGGGCCGGTATACCTCGCGCACAGCCGGAAGGGCCTGTCGTTGCCCCCTGCGCTGGATCCGGACCTGCGCGCGGCGCTGCTCAGCAAACGGGACAGCCTGCGGTCCGAGGCGTGGAAGATCTTGCGCACGTCGGCGGCGGCGGGTGACCTCACGGCCATCGATACCCTGCAGAGGCTGGAGCACGACAAGCGTGCCCGTGAGCTCGCGCCTGCGGCGTCGAAGACGGCCGTGCCGGAGCCGGTCGGATCGGTGCGTGGCCCGCTGGAGCCAACGGCGCCGAGGCCGGCCGGACCGAAGGCGGCCACGCCGAAGCCGGTCGCGCTCGGCCGGGACGACGCCCCGGCGGGATCGGAGGTGCTCGAGCGGCCGCCGGCCGGATCGACACCAGCCGGGTTCGGCCGGGAAAAGGCGGCCGCCAGGTCGGCCGCGCCTGAGCGGGGAGAACCGGAGGCGCCCGCACTGAAGCCGGTCGGGCCGAATGGTGGCGCCCCTCAGGCCGCCTCCCTCACCGACCTCGGCCGACCGGCGACCGCATCGGCCGGTCCCTCTTCCCCGCCGGTGAAACGCGCTCGACGGCTGCCCGGCCGGCGGCGGCTGATCGCCTGGAGCACCTTGCTGACCGCGGCCGTTCTGGGTGCGGCCGCGACGGTCGGGTTCAGCCTGTACCTGTCCGCCGACGACGGTCCAGTCGTCCCCGAGAACGGTTACGAGCTGGCCTGGGCGACCGGTGGCACCCCGGACGGACAGACGGTCGGCGCGACCGTCGGCCGTCACGTGCCCGTCGTGCTCGGCTCACCGGGCGGCCAGCCGGAATTGGGCATGATCCTCCGGGCCCATGGGACCCCGCCGTCCGGCTCGTACCTGCGGGGCACGGTGAGCGTCGACCAGAAAGCCAAGCTGTGCGGCCCGGTGACCATCCTCCTCGGTGTCGGCAAGGTGTTCGTCACGCTGCACGTCGGGACGGGCGCCGGGGCCAGTGCCGCCGTGCCCTCGTCGATCGGTCCTCTCGCGGGCAGCGACCGGATCTCGATGACGATCGATTCTTCGGCTGCGACAGCCCCGCCGTGCGGCGCCGTGACTCTGAACTTCGAAAACTTCGTCGTAGCCGGCTGACGAGTCCGGTCAAGTTCCGTCCCCATTGCCCCGGACGAGGTACAGTTGCTGCGTGCCGGCCCACGGCGACGTCAGCGTCCAATGCGCCAGCGCGCCCGGCGGTGGGTCCCCGCGCACCAGGGCGTAGTCGGTGACGATCGGCCGGTCGCCGAAGTCGAAGAAGCGGAAGTTGACGTCGAGCAGCGTCCGGCTGAGCGTGCCGAGCCGGGCCTCGCGCTCGGCGATCGCCGGGCCGACGGCTCCGCGGTCGTCGAAGAGGTCCACGATCGCGCAGCCGCAGCTGTAGGCCAGCACACCGATCTCGCCGCCGCTGCGCACGGTGCCGTCGCCGACCAGACGGCCCAGCTCCGGTCCGATCCGCTCGTAGTCCGCGGTTGCGTCGTGGTTGGACATCAGCGGCGCGAACCGCCGTGGCAGGCCGCCGGCCGCGTACGCCCCGGTGCTGACCACCAGCACCCCCGCCACCGCGCCGGCGGCCACCACCCGGGCCGGCACGCGCACGGCCGCCGTCGCGGTGGCCGCGAAGAAGAGCGTCGCCGCGACCAGGCTCGGCCCGTAGTACCAGTGGTACGGCGGCACGTGCAGCCGCGTGTAGGCCAGGTAGTGCGCGATCCCGGCCGGCACCAGCGGGACGAACGGCCGCACCCGGGCCCACAGCGGGCCACCGCGGGCCGCGTCCGCCACGCAGAGCGCGAAGGCGAGCAGCGCGAGCGCGGCCGGGAGGAACGACGCGACCGTCGCCCACGGGAAGACCTCGGCGTAGAGGCCGGGGCCGTTGCCGAAGTCCCACGGCCCCCAAGACTTCTGCAGGGTCTTGATGATCACCGTGTCCGGCACCGCCGACCCGAGCACCACCCAGCTGAAGGCGAACCAGGGGAGCGCGACCGCCGCCGCGGCGAGCACCGACTGCCACGCCTTCTCCCAGAACCGGCGCCGCAGCGCGAAGAGCACCAGCGCGACCACGACCAGGTCGAGCCGGACGAGGGCGAGCAGCCCGGTCAGGACGCCGAGGGCGACCGGCCGCCGTTCGCCCGCGAAGACCAGCAGCCAGGCGACGCCGGCGGCGCCGAGGTCGACCTCGAGCCCGATCGACGACAGCAGCAGCGGGTTCACCGTCAGCATTGCGACGGCGATCGGTGCGAACCAGGCCGGCAGCCCCGCCCGGTCGCCCGCCCGGCGCAGCGCGAGGGCCAGCGCGACCTGGCAGAGCACGAACAGCGCACCGGCGGCGAGCACCGCGTCCCGCAGGACCAGCGTCAGTGCGGCGAGGAGCAGGACGTTCAGCGGCGACGTCGCGGTGTTCGACGTCTCCGCCGCGATCAGCCCCCAGTGCCCGTGGAAGGTGAGGTTGCGCGCGTAGGCCAGCGTGATGAACGTGTCGTCGACCAGGTGCGGGCGCACCACCGCGAAGACGGCGGCGGACACCACGGCGACGGCGCCGGGCAGCACCCAGCGCCGCGGCCGGGACTCCGGGGCCGGGATCGCCTGTGCCGGGTGGGCAAGCCGCTGCGTCACGGTTCGCGGGTGAGGGTGAAGTGCCCGGCGCCCCTGGCCGCGGACTGCACCGGCCAGCTGTCCGGCCCGGTCGCCGGCCCCGAGCCGTAGTTCAGCCGGTAGTCCGGTTCGCGCGGGGTGATCGAGCGGTCCAGCCAGTGGTAGTTCACCCGCAGCGCGAAGCTCATCAGCGGGTTCGCCGTGGCGATCCGCCGCTCGATCAGCTCCTTCGCGTGGCCGCGGTCGGAGAACTCGTCGATGATGGCGCACTCGCAGAAGTACGCGAGAGTGCCGATCTCCCCGGGACTGGCCACGCTCGCGCCGTCCAGCCGCGCGCCCAGCGCCGTGCCGACCCGCGCGTAGTCCGGTGCGCTGGCCCAGTTCCCGAAGACGACCGGCGACTTCCACGGGATGCCTTGGGCGACGTCGACGGCCGCCGCGCTCAGCGCCAGCAGTCCGGTCAGCCCCAGGGCGAGCAGCGGGGGAACGGTGCGCAGCGCCGTCCGCTCGCGGGCGCGCCCGAGCCAGGCACCGAAGGCCGCGACGGCGAAACTGCCCACCGTCGTCGTCGGGGCCACGTAGTACCAGTGGAACGGGCCGACGCCGATGAACGAATAGGCGACGAAGTAGAGGACGCCGCCGGCACCCAGCGCCGCCACCGTGCCGAGCGCGGGGAATTCCCGCCGCCGCAAGGAGATCCGGGCGACGGCCCAGCCGGCGAGCGCGACCACGCCGAGCACGGCCGGGAGGAACGTCACCAGCACGGTCACCGGGTAGACGTTGTAGTACATCACCGGCCCGGTGCGGTAGGTCCACGGCGCGAACAGCCCCGCCTGCGCCTGTTTGATGGCCAGTGTGTCGGGCACGAACGAGCCGAAAGCGAGCCAGCTGAAGACGAACCACGGCGCGGCCGTCAGCACCGCGAAACCGGCGGCAGGCAGCAGCCGCCGCCGGATCGCGGGCGCTCCGAGCGCGATCACCACCACGAACACGACGAGGTCGAGCCGGGTGAGGACGGCGAGCCCGGCGGTCACGCCGAACAGGATCGGCCGTCCTTCGAGCGCGAAGACCGTGAGGACCAGCAGGACAGCGGGGATCAACAGGACTTCGAGACCGATCGCAGACAGCACGAACGGGTTGACCAGCACCAGCACGACACCGAGCGCCCCGGCCGCGGTCGGCAGCGCCACCTTCCGCCCGATGCGCTGCCAGGCCCAGCCGAGCGCGCCGCCGCACAGGACCGTCAGGATCCCGAGCGCCACGACCGGGTGCGGGCCGCCGGCCACGCGCGTCACCAGGGTCAGTGCGGCGAGGAGCAGGACGTTCAGCGGTGACGTCGCGGAGTTCGCGGGCGAGCCGGGGATGATGCCCCATTCGCCGTGCACGGCCAGGTTCTTCGCGTAGGCGAGCGTGATGTAGCCGTCGTCGGTGAGACTCCCGCGCACCACCAGGAAAAGCGCGGCGGCCAGCACCGCCCCGAACACGGGCAGCCAGCGCCCTCTCGCGTCGACCTGCTTCGCGTCCGCTTCCAGCTGCACCTGTTCACCCCGGGGAAGCGCCATCGACGCCGAATCCGTCATCTGCCCGATCGACATGTCCCGGGGACCGTAATGACGATTGGTTACAGCGGTGCTACGGCACGGTTATGTTCCGCGGGTGCGGTTCGTTCTCCACGGCCGCGAGGCCCGGGTGGTAAAACGGAAGCGGGGGTGACGCGACCGGGTCGCGGAGGTGGGGCGGGTGCGGGTCCGGCTGCTGGGGTCGATCGACGTGCTCGTGCACGGCGCACCGCGTGCGGTGCCGGGCCGGCGGTTGAAGGCCGTGCTGGCGGCGCTGGCGCTGCAGCCGGGACAGGTGGTGAGCACCGACGGCCTGGTCGACGTCGTCTGGGGCGACGACAAGGCGCCGACCGCGGCGACGGTGCAGTCCCACATGTCCCACCTGCGCCGGATCCTGGGCGACCGCGCCGCGATCCTGGCTCGCTCGCCGGGCTACCTGCTGGACGTCGAGGGCGAAGCCACCGACGTCCAGGCCGCCACGCGCCTGTTCGCCGAGGGCACCCGGGAGACGGACGTCGCCGGGCGGGAGACGCTGCTGCAGGCCGCGGTGGCGCTGTGGCGGGGCAGGCCGCTGGCCGACCTCGCCGGGCTGAACTGGTTCGACCTGCACGCGCACCACCTCGACGAGCTGCACCTCAAAACCCGGCACGCCTTGGCGGACGCGTTGCTGGCACGGGGGCGGCACGAGCAGCTCATCCCGGAGCTGGAGGCGCTGATCCGGCAGCACCCCCACCACGAACCGAGCTACGGTCAGCTGATGCTGGCGCAGTACCGGGCCGGCAGGCAGGCGGATGCGCTGGCGACCTACCAGCGGTTGCGGCGCATCCTCGACGAGGAGCTGGGCTTGGCCCCGATCCCGGCCCTGCGCGACCTGGAATCGGCCATCCTGCGGCAGGACCCGGCGCTGGCGCCGCCGGCCCCGCCGATCGTGGCCGGCGGCCGGGGCGTCGTCCCCGCGCAGCTGCCGGCCGCGGTGAGCGGGTTCGTCGGCCGGGCCGCGGAGTTGTCCACATTGGACCGGCTGGTGGCCGCGGGCGCGCCGGCCGCGGCGATCGTCACGGGTACCGCGGGGATCGGCAAGACCGCCCTCGCGGTGCACTGGGCGCACCGGGTCCGTGACCGCTTCCCGGACGGGCAGCTGTACGTGAACCTGCGTGGCTTCGACCCGGCCGGGCCGCCGATGCCGCCCGCCGAGGCGGTGCGCGGCTTCCTCGACGCGCTCGGGGTGCCGCCGCAGGCCGTCCCGGCCACGCCGGACGCCCAGATCGGGCTGTACCGGAGCGTGCTGGCGGGACGCCGCGTCCTGGTCGTGCTGGACAACGCGCGCAACGCCGAACAGGTGCGCCCGCTGCTCCCCGGTTCGCCGGGCTGCCTGGCCGTGGTCACCAGCCGCGATCAGCTGGCACCGCTGATGGCGACGCACGGTGCCGTCCCGGTCCAGCCGGACCTGCTCGGCCCGCAGGAGTCGCACGCACTGCTGGACCGGAGAATCGGGTCCGGCCGCACCGCGACCGAACCCGGCGCGGTCGCCGAGCTGGTCACCCGGTGCGCCCGGCTCCCGCTGGCGCTGACGATCACCGCGGCCCGCGCGCAGGCGAGCCGGGCCCTTCCCCTGGCGGCGCTGGCGAAGGAACTGCGAGAGGCGGAAAACGTCCTGGACGCGTTGCGCGCCGGTGACGCCGAGACCGACCTGCGGGTCGTGTTCTCTTCGTCCGTCCAAGCCTTGGCGGCCGGCACCGCCCGGCTGTTCCGGCTGCTGGGCCTGCACCCCGGAGCGGAGATCACGGTGGCCGCCGCCGCCAGTCTCGGCGACCTGCCCGTCGCGCGGTGCCGGGCGGCGCTGGCCGAGCTCGCCGGGGCGCAGCTGCTGACCGAGCACCGCCCCGGCCGCTACACCTTCCACGACCTGCTGCGCGCCTACGCCCGCGACCAGGTCCACACCCGGCACCCGGCCGTCGAGCGGCAGGCGGCCGTGCATCGGCTGATCGACCACTACCTGCACTCCGCGCACCGGGCCTTCCGGCTGGCGTACGGCCCGCCGAAGATCTCCCTGCCGCCGGCCCGGCCCGGCGTCCGGCCCGAGGACCACGACGGTCCGCAGGCGGCGATGCGCTGGCTGGCCGCCGAACGCACCGCGCTCCCGGCGATGGCGGAACTCGCGGCCGCCACCGCCGGGTGCGAGGAGCAGGCCTGGCGGATCGCCGCGACGATGACCGGCAACCTGTGCTACGCCAACTACTGGCCCGACTGGGTCGTCGCCCAGCGCCGTGCCCTCGAGGTGGCCCGGCGCACCGGCGACCGGCTCGGGCAGGCCTACACCCACCTGGGCCTCGGCCGCACCCTGTACTGGCTCGGCCACCAGCAGGACGCCGCCGTCGAGGTCAAGGCCGCGGCACAGGCCTTCGCGGAGATCGGCGACCCGGCGGGCCGGGGACAGGCTGCCGGCCTGCTCGGCGCGCTGGCGACCGAGCGCGGCGACCACGGTGACGCGCTCGCCCACAAAGAGGACGCACTGGCGTTCTTCCGCGTCGCCAACGATCCCAACGGGCAGGCCTACGCCCTGAACAACCTCGGGTGGACCCACGCCACGCAGGGCAGGCCCGAGCCGGCCCTCGCCCGCTGCCGGGAGGCGCTGGACCTGTTCCGCACGACCGGTGACCGCCCCGGCAAGGCCGCCACGCTCGACAGCATCGGCTACGCCTACCAGCTGCTGGGCCGGCACGACCGCGCCGTCGGCTGCTACACGGCGGCGGTCGAGCTGTTCCGCGACATCGGCAACCACTACGACGCAGCCGAGATCCTGAGACGCCTCGGCGAGGCCCACGCCGCCGCCGGGGCGCCGGAGGCGGCGCGCAAAGCGTGGGCGACAGCCCTGCGGCTGGGCACCGAATTGGGCCACCCCGACGTCGAACACGTCCGCGGGCGGCTGCGCGACCTCGGGTGACGCCCTCGCCGGAAAGCCGCTGCAAGGACCTTTGCAGGTTGCTTGCAGCACCACGCGGCACGCTTCGCCCGCCACATCGGCTACGTGACAATGGGAGGCGATCACGTGCACACCAGAACGAAGGTTTCGAGGGCGCTGCTCGGCGCCGCGGCCGCCGCGGCGATGGCGGTGCCGGCCACGGCACAGGCCGCGCCGACACCGGCCGCTCCGGCCGCGGCGCCGCCGACGACGGGGTTCGTGAAGATCCAGAGCCAGGGCGACCTCACCATGTGCCTGCAGCCCACGTCGGCGAACCTGGACGTTCCCGTCGTCCAGGAGAAGTGCCAGCCCGGACTCGACCTCCAGGACTGGCAGTTCCAGAAGCTGGGGTCGGGCCCGACCTACCGGTTCCAGAACGTGGCTTCCGGCGGTTGCCTCTGGGCCTTCGAACCCGATGGCGGATCCCCGGTGGGGATCGAGGAGTGCGGGAGCAGCCCGTTCAGCAACACGGAGTTCAACTCGGGCTTGAACCTGCCCGACTCGGTGTTCCTGGAGTCGCTGATCGGCTTCCGGCACACCGGTGAGTGCCTCTGGGTGCCGCCCGACGCCAAGAGCAAGGTGGGTGTGCAGATGGTGGTCCGTCCGTGCCAGCCCGCGGACGTGTCCTTCGAGGGCTGGAACATCTTCCACAACGCCCTGTAGCCACGCCGAGAGGGGAAACACCGACGAGGTCTCCGTTGCCCGGTTCCGCGACCCGGCGGGAACCCGGTGCCGGAGACCTCGCGGTGCGCAGTGCTGTTCCTCCTGCTGCTGAACGGCATTGCCGTCGGCCGATCTGCTCGTTCAGGTGGGGTCACCTGGTTGCCGTTTGTCCGCGGCCGGGGCGGGTAAGGCGGTGGTTTGGCCGGTTCGACGATCGAGGAGCGCACTGTGGACGAGGACCAGGTGAAGGCTGTGCTGGCGGCGGAAGGGCCGTTCGCATCGGTGTTCCTCGAGGATTCGCACGACACCGAGGACGCGGAGCGGCAGCTCGAGCTGAAACTGCGGGAGATCGCCGCCCGGCTCGGCGAGCGGGGGGCCGACGACGCGACGGCCGAGGCGGTCGTGACGGCGATCCGCGACAGCGAGCCCCCGGTCGGCCGGAGCGGGCGCGGGGTCGTCGCGGCCGGGGGCCGGGTCGTGGTGGACCGGCGGCTCGCGGATGCGCCGGCCGCCCAGGTCGAGCGCGTCTCGCCGCTGCCGTACCTGCTGCCGTTCTTCTCGCACGGTGCGCCGTCGATCCCGTACCTGCTGGTGACGGTCGACCACCGGGGCGCGGACCTGGTGACCCGCGACGGCGAGGGCCGGGAGGTCGCCACCGAGACGGTGACGGGCGAGGACTGGCCGCTGCACAAGGTGCGCGGCGGCGGGATGGCGCACCGCAGGATGCAGGCCGACGTCGAGGAAACCCGCGACAAGAACCTGGAGGACGTCGCCGGACGCGTCGCCGAGCGGGTCGCGGCGGTGCAGCCGGGGCTGGTGCTGCTGGTGGGGGAGGTGCAGGCCCGCCGGGCGCTGCACGAGAAGCTGCCGACGGCGGTCCAGGACGTCACCCGGGAACTGGAGGCCGGCAGCCGGGCCGCGGGGGCCTCGCAGGAGGATCTGGAGCAGGAGATCCGGACCGTGCTGGCCGGTGAGCGGCTGAAGGTGCTGGACGAGCTCGCCGAGAGCTTCCGCACCGGGCTGGGCCGGGAGGACGGGCTCGCGGTGACCGGGCTCGCCGAGGTCGTCCGGGCGCTGGCCGAGGCCAACGTGGACACGCTGTTGATCGGCGATCCCGGCGACGCCGAGGTCTGGGCCGGCCGCAACGCCGGCGAAATCGCGCTGGACCGTGACGGGCTGACGGCATTCGGCGTCGAGGACGGACGGCGGCAGCGGGCGGACGAAGCCGTGCCGTGGGCGGCGCTCGTGTCGGGCGCGTCGGTGACGGTCATGGACGAACGGGTCGACCTGAAGGAGGGGATCGGGGCGCTCCTGCGGCACTCCTGATCGTCCGGCCGCGTTCCCCGCGGGCGGCGCGGGGGCCGGTCAGCGTGGTTCCGCGGGTGCCGGAAAGGCGGCGAGTCCGGCTTCCGCCAGCTGGGCGGCCCGGCGGACCTCGCAGGCCACGGCGTCGATCGCGTCCGGCAGGGGGTGGCCGGGGCGCACGTGGGTCCGGAGGGCGCGGAATTGGACCCGCCACAGGCCGAGGAGCGTCGCCGCGGCGATCTGCGGTTCGGGGTCGTCAGGGCGCAGCCCGGTCCGGGTGGCGAGCGCTTCGGCGGCGATGTCGACGAACCGGTCGGCGATGTCGCTCTGGTAGGCCCGCAGCGACGGCGTGTTCCGGATCAGGTCGCCGAACTGCCGGTACTGCGCCAGCGCGCGGTCGGCGTCGGCGTCTGCGTCTG
Source organism: Amycolatopsis sp. NPDC004169 (assembly GCF_040610315.1). Taxonomy (NCBI): domain Bacteria; kingdom Bacillati; phylum Actinomycetota; class Actinomycetes; order Pseudonocardiales; family Pseudonocardiaceae; genus Amycolatopsis; species Amycolatopsis sp. NPDC004169. The sequence continues at coordinate 192,769 of NZ_JBEXMD010000014.1, read as the reverse complement.
TGGTGAGGGCGGTGGCGAGGACGTCCCGTTCGTGGTCGAGGATCGCCAGCATCGCGCCGACCGGGGTCAGCGCCGGGTCCGGCAGGTGGGTGCGCAACGCGTCGGCCGTGGCCTCGAGCCGGTCCAGGAGCAGCGCTTCCTTGCTCGGGAAGTAGTTGAAGACGGTCTTTTCGGACACCCCGCACGCTTCGCCGACGTCGGCGACCCGGACGGCGTCGAAGCCGCGTTCGAGGAACATCCGCGCGGCGGTGTCGGACAGCTGCCGGCGCATCGCGCGTTTCTTGCGCTCCCGCAATCCCTCGACGGCCGGCCGGCCGGTTCCCGCTGTCGTCATGCGGCCATCCTACTTCAGCCACACGAAAGTTTCTGCTACTGTAAATTTACAGCAACTGAAGGTAGGAGTCCGCAATGTCCGAGATCCACATCGTCCGCGACTACCCGCACTCGCCCGTGAAGGTCTGGCGCGCCATGACCGACCCGGACCTGATCCCGTACTGGACCTCGACCGGCAAAGGCGCCCGCGCGGTCGGCTTCGAGCCGGTGGTCGGCACCAAGTTCCGGTTCGTCGCCAAGCCGATGCCCGGCTGGCGGGGGATCGTCGACTGCGAGGTGCTGGAGGTCCGCGAGCGCGAACTGCTGCACTACACGTGGGTGGGCGCAGAGGGGGAGACACCCAGCCACGTCCGCTACCGGCTCGAGCCGGTAGCCGGCGGAACCCGTTTCACCTACCACCACACCGGATTCACCGGAATCGGCGGGTTCGCGATGGCCAAGCTGCTCGGCTCGGTCCGCACCAAGATGCTGACCGTCGGCGTCCCGGCACTGCTGGCCGAACTGGACGAGACCGGCGCCCTGCTCCCGGACGCGCCCTCGCGGCTGGCGCGACCCCGGTGAACATCCCCGCGCAGGTCTTCGCGCTCATCGCGGCGGTGATGCACTTGTGGATGTTCACGATGGAAAGCATCCGCTTCGCGCGCCCCGAGGTGCACGCGATGTTCGAGGTACGCGCGGCGGACGTCGACGTGGTCCGCCCGTGGGCGTTCCATCAGGGCTGTTACAACGCATTCCTGGCTTTGCAGGTGCTCGCGGGGCTGATCGCGGCCGATTCCGGGGCGATCGCGGTCGGCCGCGCCCTCGTTTCGGCCGCGGGAGCGTCCATGCTCGCGGCGAGCGTGGCCCTGATCGCCTTCGACCCCCGGCGGGCCCGGATCAAGGGTCTGCTGGGCCAGGGCGCACCCGCCCTGGCCACCCTCGTCGCTCTGATGGCCTGAACCGCCGCAGGGCGCTAGCGCCTCGGGGTTCCGTTCAGCGCTCAGCTTGGTGTGCGGGCACCCGCTCGTCCGGACTGGCGTAGCCGAACGGGGTCTGCGAATGGCTGCTCGCACCTACGTCGTCTCGGATTCGTCCGGCAACATCCAGCGGTGGCGGAGTGCCGGCGCGAGAGGTGGCAGGGCGCATCGTCCGGCGTCGGTGATGAGATCCGCCAGGGGAAGCACTCCCGGCCAGTATCTGACTCTGTCGACGCCGGCCGTGATGAGCCGGCCTTCCGGGCCGCACGCCAGCATGCTGATACCGAGGCTGTGGTCGCCGGGGAGCAGCTCGTACAGCAGCCGTCCATCCGGGGCCCACACCCACATGGTGTGATCCCAGCCGCCGCCGGCGACGACCAACCCCGCGTCGGTGACCGCGAGACCGCGGACCTTGCCGTCGCGGGGGACGCCGAGCACCTGCACGGCGGCCCCGTCCCGGCTCCAGCGGCGAATGCTGCCGTCCCCGGCTGCAGTGAGCAGGGCGCCGTCCGGGGCGAAGGCCAGGTGTTCGACCGGCTCGGTGTGACCTGTGAGTGCATGGTGCAGGACGCCGTCTCGGTCCCAGAGGCGAGCGGTGTTGCCGGCCGATGCGGCCGCCAGCCGACCGTCTTCGGCGCACGCGAAGGCAAGAGTTCCTTCGTTGTCTTCGGCCTTTTCGAGCACCTGGACTTCGCCCGCGGTGTTCCAGATCCGGAGCGCTCCGCCGGTGGTGGCGGTGACGAGCCGGCCGTCCGGCGCGAAGCTCATCCGGCCGACCGGCGATTCGTGCGCGTCGAGGGTGTGCAGCAACGTGCCGTCACAGTCCCAGACCCGCACCGTGTGGCCGAATGCGACGGCGAGACGCCCGTCGGGGGCGAACGCCAGGTGGCGCGCGTTCAGGTCCTGGCCTCCGGCGAGCGTGTGGATCAGGGTACCGTCGGCCGTCCTGACTTTCACGGTCGTGCCATCGGCTTCGGCGCGGCGACGTCCCGGGCCGACTGCCCACCACCCGGAATCGGCACGGAGAACGCTGACCGCATCCGTCATCAGCCCGGCACCCAAAACGGCAAGTTCTTTGAACCGGGCAGCACCTGCACCTCGAGGCAGCAATCGCGTGAGCCGATTGACGTCCCAGACGTACACCGTGCTGGATGTGGCCGTCACAAGCCGGCCGTGCATGCTGAAATCGAGGACAGTCGCGAAATACGAGTCCGCCATCTTGATGCGAGCGACCACGCCTTCGGCAACGCACAACCGCACCCCGCCTGGTGTGACTGTGGCCAGCAGCTCATCCGGTCCGCACACCAGCGAAGTGACCCCCCATGTCATGTCCGGATCGGCTGCCTTGATGAACTTCTGGTGCGAGCCGTTCAGTGTGCAGCTGAGCGCACTCCCGTTGCTGCCGACTGCGAACAAGTGGCCGGTGCGGGAGAAAACGAGATCACGCACCGGCCCGGCGATCGTCACGGGGGTGTCTTCTACCGAGTCATCAGACCATGGGGGAGCGCCGTCCGGCTGCCAGACCCGCACCTCGCCGTTTCGGTAGCCTGCAGCGATCCACCCATCGCTGTCCACCGCCAGCGCGGTGACCGGCGACTCCTCGGCAGGCTGTAAGCGGCGTTGTTCCGGGCCACTGCTGCCCCAGGTGCGGATCTCCCCGTTCTCACCGGTGGTGACCAGCAGGGCGTCGGGCGCGAACACGACAGCTGTCCGCTCTCCGTCACCGGTCAACCGGCGAATCGGCTTTCCGTCGGAACCCCACAGGCTCAGCACGTGGTGGCCTGCGGCGGCAAGCCGGCCGTCGGCGGCGAACACCAGGTCGGTGACCCGGTCCATGTTGTCGTCGAGGTGGTGGATCATCTTTCCGTCGGTACCCCACACGGTGACACGTCCCGCCGCGTCCCCGGAGGCGAGCCGGCCGTCCGGTCCGAAGGCGAGCGCACTGACTGGCTCACGATCTCCCGTCAGTTCGTGCAGCAGGGTGCCCTCCGCGGACCAGATCCGGATCGTGCCCTGCTTGTCCGCTGTGGCGAGGCGACCGTCTGGTGCGACGCGGGCACAGCACACGTCCGCGCTGTGTCCGGTGAGGACGTGCCGCAGGCCGGTGGCCAGCGACCGGTAAAGCGCGGTGCTCGCGGTCGAGGTCGGCGCCAATTCGGTGCACGCGGCCAGCGACAGGCTGATCGCGGTCGCCGGGTCGTCGTCGAGGATCTCCAGAGCGTGTTCGGCCGCCACGTTCGCGCGGCGCTGAAGATCGGTCTCGTCGTGATCCGTGCACGCGGCGGCGAACTCGGCGAGCGGCTCGGGCAGCGCCACTGTGGTGTCCGAGGTCAGGTCGGCGAATCGTGCGACGGGAACCAGGTAGCCGGTGGACCGCCCGGCGTTCACCCACGCCTTCGCGAGCGCCAGCAACTCGGTGATCCGCTGCAGCGTGCCACGGTGTGTCGTGATGTGGTCGGCCAGTGGCCGCCACTGGCGCAGCAAGGCCTCGTGCGTCACCTCGTACAGAACGCGACCGTCGGGGCCGGTGTCGCTCGTGAGCAAGTGTGCCTGGACGAACGCGACCACGACATCCCGCTGCGCGGCGGCCAGCGTGTCGTCCCACACCGGTCGGCGGGTGGGTTCCTCGCCCTGCAGGTCCACGAACAGCAGCAGGGTGGTCAGCGTGGTGTCCAGCTCGCGCCCGGACGCGGCCACCGCCGCTTCCGCGCGGCCCGCGACCGCCCCGCCCACCTTGCCGGCATTCCCGTAGTCGGCCCAGCTGATGTACCGATCGCGGCCCAGGCCGTCGTACAGCACGCTGAGGAGCGAGCTGAGCAGCGGCAGCGCGTCACCCCGGCCGGTGTCGCGCACGATCTCCTCCACCAGGCCGGCCTCGAACGTCGTATCGGTCAGGCCGGCGGGCCCGGCCACGACCTGGCGGATCTGCCGAGGCTCGAGCGCGTTCACCATGAACGGCTCGGTGAACAGGCCGGCGCCGGGTCCTTCCTGGAACCGGCCGATCCATTCCGACCGCACCGTGGCCACCACGTGCAGCCTCTGATCCTGCGTCACCAGCGCGTACAGCAGCGCCAGAAACAGGTTTCGTTCCTTTTCGGTGTGCTGGACCGCCGCTTCCTCGAACTGATCGACGACCAGCAGCACTCGCGGCCGAGTCCCTCTCGCCAACCGCACAGCCTTCGACACGGGTTCCGGCCCCGGTGCGGGGCCGCCGTCCTGCACCGCCGCCAGCACGGTTTCCGCCGCCCCGCGAACCTGCGTGCCCAACAACTGCCTGAGTTCGTCGACACCGGATGTGCCCGGGGTGATCGGTCCCAGAACCGTCCACCGGTCACCGAGCGCCGGCAGCAGCCCGGCCAGTACGAGGGAGGACTTGCCGCTGCCCGACGGCCCCACCACCGGCACGAACCGCAGCGAGGGTGCCGTGGCGCCCTGCACCCGTCGCACCAGGTCACGCCGATCGTCCGTACGTCCGAAGAACACCGGCGCCCGGTCACCGCCGTAGGCGGCCAAGCCCGGATACGGGTTCTCGCCCGTCCACTCGGGTGCCGGTAGCCGCGCACGGAACCACAGCCACCCGGCGCGCACGCTGACCGCCGCGACCACGGCCGCGCCGATCAGCCACGACCACTTCACCACCGGCTGAGCCCACCCCGGCCACCGGTCCGGGCTGGCGGTCACCAGGTTGGTGAGCACACCGATGCCGATCCCGAGCAGGAACACCCCGAGCCCGGACGACTGCGGCGCACGTCGACGCCGAGGCCTCGACCACCACATTCGCACCACTCCTCGAGCCCGGGGGGAAACATTCGTCCCACAGCAGCCGGAGCACGCCTCCGCCTGCTCGTCGGTAGCTGCGGATCAGCTGACGAGTCCGCTGTAGATCCGGTCGGACAACTTGGCGACCGTACACGCGGCCACCGAGACCTCGTTCCGGAACGGCAGTGTCCGTTGGCATTCCTCGGCTTTCCGCAGAGGTTCGTCGGTCACGTACCGAACTTCGACCGGCGCGGACGACGCCCTGATCGGTTGGTCGACCGCGATCGCGACCTTGCCGCACGCGGTCAACGTGCTCAAGACCCTCTCGCTGACGTACTTGCCTCTCAGATCGATGGTTTTCGCGAACCGCTCGGCTTGGAGAATCGTGCATTCACCGGCGTCGACCCCGTCCAGGACGTTGTCTGCCGCAAGAGCGGAGGGGAGCCCGATCGTGTTCTCGATGACCGCCTGGGCGATTCTGGTCGGATCTCTGGTGGTCAGCGACGGAATTCCGTTCCCGGCGACCAGGACCGATCCGTCGAATCGGACGAAGAGGGCGGTGTACCCGGTGGTGAGCTTGGAGGAGAGCAGGGAGACGGCGGAATCGGCGATCGGGCCGTTCTGCGGTGTGGTGTACAGCCGGTACGTTCTGGTGACGTGGGAGGCGTCGATGCCCTCGGTCACGGCATTGAACGTGCCGGGAGCCATGTCCGAGAACTGTCCGAGAACCGCCACTGGAGAGATCAGGTCGCTGGTCTCGGTGTCCGGCTCGAGCACCTTCTCCGCCTGAGTGACCGAGGAGCCGTTGCCCATCAGCTTCGCCACGTCGTCGGCGTCGAGCACCGCCGCGCACTGCGCGGTCCCGTCCGCATCGACGACGGTGACGAGGGTGGTGTCGGCGTGCGGCAGACCGGTCGAGCCACAGGCGGCGGGCTGGGCCAGGTCGACCACCACCACCGCGGCCACCACGGTGACGGCCGAGAGCCACAACGCGGCCACGCGGACACCGGGGCGCCCGGTCCGCACGTCCTTGCTCTCGATGACCAGCCGCTCCTGCAGGGCGACGTGCCAGAACTCGTACCCGGCGACCCCGGCCCGCAGCAGCCCCTTGTCCCGTGCGTCCGCGAGGAATCGCTCCAGCCGGAGCGGCAGCCGGCCGGCTACCCCCAGCAGCACCTTGGCGACCACGTACCGGGGCCAGCGGCTGGTGAGCAGCACGGCGACCACCAGCAGCACGGTGATCACGAGAGTCTGGACGGCGAACGCCGTCACGTTCTTTTCGGTGGGTTCGGGCATCTGGTCGAGGACCGGCCGGATGACAACGGGGATGCCCAGTGTGGCGGCGACCCGCTGGCCGGCCTGCATGCCCAGGCAGGCGGCCGCGATACACAGCGAAACCGTGAGCGTGGCGGCCACCACCAGGGTGCCGGCCGCACCGAGCAGCGTTGCGCGCCGCTCGCGGCGCAGGACGTCGGCCGGCTCGGCCCGGCCGACCACGGCGGCGCGTGCGATGAGGTGCCGGTGGAGACCGACCGCCAGCGCGCAGACGGCGGCGAGTGCGGCCATCGTGAACACGAAGCTCACCGCCCCCGCCACTCTCCGGTCCGGCGCGCGGTTGATGCTGTCGGTCGCCAGGAGGATGACCAGTGCGATGGCGGCGGGCACCAGGACCAGGAGCGCCCCGTCGCGTGCGCCGGAACGGAAGCCCAGCCGCCGCTGGTCGACCCGGCGGCCCAAGCCCAGGAACCACAGGATCGTGCAGAAGAGCCCGAACACGGCCGCCGAGGTGAACGGCGAGCTCAGGATTTTCGTCGGATCCTTGATGTGGAGCGGGGCCAGCACCGCCGCGACGACCCCGCCGCCGGCCAAGCCGACGAGCGCGCCGGTCCACGGCGACAGCACCCGGTTGGGCAGCCGCCACCGGTTCAGCTCCCGCTCGGCGTGCTGGTGCAGGTGGCGGGCCAGGTAGGTCAGGTACCGCCGTGCTTTGCCCGCCGTCCACCCGTGGCCGTGCTCGGGGTAGACGGAGTCGATCAGGACGTCGACCAGGCGGTCCCGCACGTCGTTGCCGCTCGTGAGGGCGAGGAGGTCGGAGGGGTCCCGGTCGGCATAGGCCTTGGTGAACAACGAAAGCATCAACGGCGTCGACAACGCGATGCCCAGAGGACCGGCAGGGTCCGCCCGGACGGCATCCGCGACCGGCGCCCAGCGCACGTCGTCCTGCAGGCGCCGGCCGATCTGGCCCGGCGTCAGCGGCAGGACCTCGAAGACCGGTGACTGGCGCAGGGCGGGAGCCCCGGCGGCGACGCCCTCCGCGTACTCGACGGAACGGCAGGTGAGCAGGATCGGACGATGGCCGGCCAGGGTGGCGTTGATGCGGCTGAGCGCGCGACGACGGAGGTGCTCGGGCAGTTCGTCGAGGCCGTCGAGCACCGGGAAGATGACGTTCTGCTCCAGCAGCGCCCGCGGGATGCGTTCGGCTCCGGCGTAGTGGGCGGCGGCCAGCGCGCGCACGATGAACGTGTCGAGATCGTCCGCGACCGGATCCCACGCCGACAGCGAAAGCAGCACGGGGACTTTGTCGCCCGCCGTCCGCTCGGCCAGCAGGCCGACGACGAGGGAGATGGCGAGGAACGTCTTGCCCCCGCCGGGCTCGCCGAGGAGCACGGCACGCTGCTTCGGCAGGGCCCGGAAGGCGGCGGCGACGTCCAGAACGGCCTGCTCGGGATTTCCGGTGACGACGCGGCGCGGCTTCGCGGTCGCGCCCACCTGGTGCCATTGCACCGGCAGCGCGTCATCGGCACCCGAGCGCAGCCGGCGCGCGACCAGCTCCGGCCCCCAGCGGTCCAGCAGTTCCGCGGCGAGCGCGGTCCCCTCGGCCAGCGTGTCGACGGCTTTCCGGCGCACGGCGAGAAATCGCGCCAGAGCGGCGAATCCCCCGGCCAGCGCCAGCAAACCGGCGAGCACGCTCGCCAGCGCGTTGCTGGTCTCCAACGGCGCTCGCACCAGCACATAACCGACAACGGCGACCAGAGCGGCGAGCACCGCGAACAGGCGGCGACGGGACGGAAAGAGCACACGTGAAGGTCGCTGCCGGCCGCACCCTGTTACAGGGTTCCGTGAAGATGCGAACGAGCCGACCCGACCGACGTCGTCTGTCGCCGCCGCAACCCGAACCATCCGCTCGAACCTCGATACGGCCGCTCTTGCCGCGTCGAGCCTGCTACTCTTATCGCGATGATGACCTACTCGAACAGATCGGGGGTCTCGTTCGTCAAAGGTGGGTGCTGATGCACCCTTTGACCGCGAACGAAGACTTCCGCCTTTCTTTCTGGGCACGCGTCCGTGAGTTCGCAGTGCCGCCGTCGATGATCGAGTCGGCGACCGCTCGCCGTGCGGTGGGTGATTGGGCCGGGGCCTGCGCGGCCGCGCGTGTCGATGTGGATCTGGACCTACGGGCCGCCGGCCGTGCCCATGGCGGCCAGCTGGTCGCCCGGGTCCGCGCCGATCTCCGGCACCTGGCTCCTGACCTGCTGCGGTGGCATTTTCCGCGTATCGGCCCCAACGGCCTGCTGCGACCGGGACTCACGGTTTCCCTGGCTCGCTACGGCCCGGCGGCAACCGGCGGCGGCGCGATCCACCTCGTGGTGCGCACGCCACCGGCGTGGGCGGGTGGCGGCCAGCGGATCAGCCTCGCGCTGTGGGAGCCATCCGAGCCCGGCGCCGGGCTCCATCCCCATCCCCGCCCCGACCGCCGGTATCGCCTCGACCTGCACCGCCACCTGTGGGACGTGCGCCGGGCCGGCGAGCTGCTCAAGCGATCCGGCCGCTGGCCTTCGCACGGGAATGCCGCCCACGCCGGCATTCCCGTCGGGGTGGACGCCTGCGCCGTGGACCGGTGGGCCGCCGAGGCGGCGCTGCTGCTGAGCGCGGAAACGAGCCCGGGCAACGTCGTCGCCGTGCGGCTCACCCGCAGGCACCGGGTGCTGCTGAACCTGGGGCCACCGGACGAGGCGGTCGGCGGTCGCGCGGTGCCGGTCCTGCCCGACGCCGCGACCTGGGTCCTGCCCGACCTGCGGCTGCTCCACGCCGGGTTGGTCGACGTCGAGCGGCTGCACCCGCTCGTCGCGTCGGCGCTGCGACCCGGCGGCCGGCCGGCCGGTGCAGAACGCCGGCCGAGCGGCTCAGAACCTCTGCGCCTCGTCGAGTGTCGTGGTGCCACGCATCGGATCGCCGTCGTGAACGGGGTGCTCGCCCCGCTGGACCACGACCCCGGCGAGATCCGCCGCGAGGAGCTGCTGGGTGCGCTGGGCGGGCCCGAGGTGCCGTGCCTGCAGGCCATCGACGAAGCCCATCGGCATCCCGAGAACCTCGAGGAGGTTCGCGCGCGGCTGGACCACGGCGACACCGCCGGGGCCTGCGCCGCCGTCGAAACCCTGCTCGGGCCGGACGTGCTCGTACGCGGCGGGGCGCTGCGCGACGAACTGGAAACGGCGGCTCGCCGCCAAGTGCTCCACGGGCTGTACCGGACCGGACTCGCCGGATGCGGGCCGCTTCCGTCCACAAAGGACAACCGCCGTCGCGTGCGCCGCCGCCATCCGCGCCACGCGAACGTTCACTGACGCCCACTTCGCCTGGCCGGCGCCCGGCCCCGATTCGACCCAAGGTGATCAAAACTGTCTGCTGCCAGGAAAGTCTCTGCCGAACCACCGCACCGCCGACCGCTGGACGTCGCCGGCGAGCTGCTGGCACTGCTGCACGAGACGACCACCGAGCCGCGTGCCGACGCTCAGCTGGAAGCCCTGACGCTGGCCGTGTCCGCCGATCTGCCGGTGCTGTTGTGGGGTGAGCCGGGCATCGGCAAGACCGCGGCGCTGAACCAGCTCGCGGACGCGCTGGAACTGCCACTGACCACGGTGATCGCCAGCGTGCACGAGCCGTCCGACTTCGCCGGGCTGCCGGTGGTCGGCGACGATCCCGCGCGGCAAGGAGTGCCGATGGCCCCGCCGGACTGGGCCGTGCGCCTGGCCCGGGCCGGCCACGGTCTGCTGTTCCTGGACGAGCTGTCGACGGCGCCGCCGGCCGTTCAGGCCGCGCTGTTGCGCGTCGTGCTCGAGCGGCGGGTCGGTGCCCTGCGGCTACCGCCCGGCATCCGGATCGTCGCTGCCGCCAACCCGCGTTCCTCGGCGGCCGACGGGTGGGAGCTGAGCCCGCCGCTGGCCAACCGGTTCGTCCACCTGCAGTGGACCCACGACCACGACGTCGTGCTGCGGGGACTGGGCGGGACGTGGCCGGAGGCGGCCCTGCCCGGGCTGGACCGGGAGCGGCTGCCCGACGCAGTGACGTTCGCCCGCCGAGCTGTGTGCGGTCTCCTGACCGCCCGGCCCGATCTGGCGCACCAGCTGCCGAAGAACGAAGCGCGCCGTGGCGGTCCGTGGCCCTCCCCGCGCAGCTGGGAGATGGCGCTGCGCCTGATTGCTTTCGGCGCTGCGGCGGCCGTCTCCCGGGAGGTGGTGTCCATGCTGGTGCGCGGAGCGGTCGGCGACGGACCGGGTCTGGAGCTGCTGGCCGCCATGGATCGGATGGATCTGCCGGACCCCGAAACGCTGCTCGCGGACCCGGAGGCGGCGGTGCTGCCCGAGCGGGGTGACCTGCGTCGGACGGTGCTCGACGGCGTGGTGGCGGCGGTGCGCAAGCGGCCGGAGCAGGCCCGCTGGGACGCGGCGTGGTCCCTGCTGGCGCGGGCGCTGGAGACCGGAGCCCCGGACCTGGTGGTCGTGCCGGCCGCCACGCTTGCCGCGCTGCGCCGCGACGGCTGGCAGGTGCCGGCGGCGATCGAGCGGTTGTCCGGGGCGGTGGCGCTGTCGCGGCAGGCGGATCAGGCCGCCGTCGGCGTGGGTGAGCGCCGATGACAGTGCCGAGCATGGACGAGGAGAAGCTGTTCGCCGCCCGGTTGTACGCCGTCCGGAACCGGCCGTACCTGGCGACGGCGTTGTTCGCCCTGCACGCGGTGGAATCCCGGCGCGTGCCGACGATGGCCGTGGACCGCCACTGGCGCTGTTACGTTTCGCCGGGGTTCGTGGACCGGACTCCGCCGGCGGAGCTGGCCGGGGTCTGGGTGCACGAGGTCTCGCACCTGCTGCGTGACCACCACGGGCGCAGCGACCGGTTCGCCGCGAAGCACGAACTGACCGGGCCCGCGGAGCGGTTGCGGATGAACATCGCCGCGGATTGCGAAATCAACGACGACGTGTTCGGCGACGGCCTGGTGCGGCCCGAGGGAGCCGTCCACCCGGCGACGCTCAGGCTTCGCGAGGGGGAGCTGATGGAGGACTACCTGCACCAGTTCCGCCTCGGGCCCTACACCGCCGGATACGCCTGGCTCGACTGCGGCAGCGGCGCGGACGGGCTGGAGCGCGACTGGGATCTCGGTCCCGACGGTGCGCACGGGCTCAGCGCGCAGGAACGCGACGCCGTCCGGTTCCGGGTGGCACAGGGCATCAACGGCAGCCCAGGCGACGTCCCGAAGGGCTGGCGACGCTGGGCGGAGGAGGCGTTCCACCCGCCGCAGCCGTGGCGGGAACTGCTGGGCGCGGCGGTCCGCTCGGCGATGTCCGGCGCGGGGGAGGACTACACCTACGGCCGGCCCTCGCGCAGGTCGGCCGGCCTGCCCGGCGTCGTCCTGCCGAGCCTGCGGCGCCGGCCGCCGCGCGTCTGCGTGATCGTCGACACCTCCGGTTCGGTGAGCGACGCCGAGTTGGGAGCAGCGCTCCTCGAAATCGCCGCGATCGTCCGAGCCGTCGGCGGGCGGCGCGATCTCGTCTCGGTGCTGTCGTGCGACGCCGCCGCCCACATCACCCATCAGCTGTGCCGCGCCGAGGGAATCCCTTTGGTGGGAGGTGGCGGGACGGACCTGCGCACCGGCTTCGCCGAGGCGCTGAAAGGCAATCCTCGCCCCGACGTCTTCGTGGCGCTGACCGACGGCCAGACGCCCTGGCCCGACGAGAGACCGCCGGGCCGGACGATCGTGGGCCTGTTCCCCCGGCATCGACCACCGGACGAGAACAACCCCGGCTATGTGCCGGACACACCACCTGGCTGGGCGCGGGTGGTCACCGTGGGCTGATCCGCCGGCGGCCCGGGAACGCCACTGCTTGTGCCGGTTCGCTTTCCTGGAAGATCTACTCCGCAGGAGGCCCGAACGCCGGGCTCCGCGAGCGCTCGCGCGGTGCTAGATTCCGGGAGTCCGCCGGTCAGATCGATTCGGGGAGTCGCCAGGCGTTGGCCCCACCGCCCGCTCCGCTCGGTGCCCGGGTTCGCTTGCAGATCCTGGGCCGGGTCCGTTTGTGGCGTGACGGGGCCGAGCTCGCTCCGGGGCCTCGCCAGCAGGCGGTTCTGCTGGCCGTGCTGCTCGCCCGGGTGGGGCAGCCGGTCAGCCGGGTGGAGCTGATCGATCTGCTGTGGGGGCAGGAAGCGCCGGCGAGCGCACTCAACGTGATCCACAAGTACGTCGGCTCGTTGCGCCGGCTTCTCGAACCGGGGCTTACCGTCCGGGACGCGGGGTCGTACCTCCAGCGGCGCGGCGACGGTTATCTGTTCGACTGCGGAACCGGCGAGCTGGATCTGGTCACGTTCCGCCGGCTCGTCGAGGCGGGACGCACCGCGGCCGCCGGCGGGGAACAGGAAGCGGCGCTCGACCGGTTCGCGGAAGCGCTCGCACTGTGGCGGGGGCCGGCCGCCGACGGTTTCGGGCCGGTGCCGGTCTTCGTCGCCCTCGACCGTGAGTTCTTCGACGCGTGCCTGGTGGCGTCGGACCTCGCGGTACGCCGTGGCCGGCCGGAGCGGGTTCTTCCGGCGCTGCGCCTGGCCGCGTCGATGGCCCCGCTGGACGAAGCGGTGCACGCGGCGCTCATCATCGGGCTCGCGGCCGGCGGGCACCGGGCGGAAGCGCTCGCCGTCTTCCGGACCATCCGGGCCCGTCTCGCCGAGGAGCTCGGCATCGATCCCGGAGCGGCGCTGCGCACGGCCCAGCGGCGTGCGCTGACCCAGACCCTGCCCACGGCGGCCGCCGACGACGGCGGCCGGAGCGCTCGAGCCGGCCTGGTCGGGCGGACCGCGGAGCTGGCCGTGCTGCGGGAGTCCCTGACGACGGCGCTCGCGGGCGGAAGCGCCGTCGTGGTGATCGAGGGCGAGCCGGGAGTGGGCAAGACGCGCCTGCTGCGAGAAGCCACGGCCGAGTCGGAGCGGCGGGGCGCGCTCGTGGCGTGGGGCTCGTGCCTGGAGGGAGCGGGAACGCCGTCGATGTGGCCGTGGCTGGAAGCGTTCCGGGCCATCCTCGACAGCCTTCCCGCCGGCACACGCAAGCCGTGGCTCGACGGTGAGCTCGGTCGCCTGATCGAGTCACGCGACGGCGGCGACGGCGTCCGGCCGCTGCCGGAGAGCGGCACGCAGTTCCGCCTCTTCGAGCAGGTGCTGGCCCTGGTCCGGGAGGTGGCGGAACAACGCCCGGTGCAGATCGTCCTCGATGACCTGCACTGGGCCGATCCCGCCTCGCTGCAGCTCCTCGGTCACCTCGTCGCCCGGCCGCCGCACCGCACGGTGCTCGTCGCCGTTCTCCGAGATCGCGCCCCGGCACCCACCGCGGCGCTGTCGCGGACGCTGGGCGCGGTCAGCCGGGTACCGGGACACCGCCGCATCCCGCTCCGGGCGTTCACGGTCGACGAGGTGGCGGAGTTGCTCCACCGCGAGTCCGGGCGGGACCCCGGTGGGGCGGCCGCCGAGATCCACGCCCGCACCTCGGGCAACGCCTATCTCGTGATGGAGCTGTCGCGACGTCTCGACGGTGTCTCTTCCACCGCCGGGACCGTCCCGGCCACGGTTCGCGACGTCGTCAGGACGCGGACGGCCGATCTGGCGGAGACCGCCCTCGATCTGCTGCAGGTCGCCGCGCTCATCGGGCGGCAGGTCGGGCTGCGCCTGCCGGCCGCCGTGCTGGAGCTCGATGTCCAGGCCTGCTTCGACCTGCTCGAACCCCTCGGAGCGCTGGGCCTGGTCGAGCCGGTCCCGGACGATCCGTACACCTTTCGCTTCTCCCACGACCTCGTTCGGGAAGCCGTGGTGGCCGGTCTTCCGGTGTCGCGTACGGCCGCCCTGCACCTGAAGATCGCGGACGCGATCGAACGCGGGGGCGGGGCCGACGACCGGGTTGCCGAGCAGCTCGCGCACCACCTGTGGGCGTCCGGCCCGCTGGCCGACCCGGTCCGCACGGCGACCGCGCTCGTGCGGGCCGGACGGCACGCGGTGACCAAGTTCGCCTTCGAAGCCGCCGAGCGGCACCTGCAGGCGGCGGCGCGCCTCGCCGGCGAGGCCGGTCAGGCGGAACTCGAGCTGTCCGCGGTGTCGCTGCTGGTCACGGTTTTCTGGAGCCAGCACGACTTCGTCCGCTCGTACGCCGAGCTCCTGGAACGCGCCCGGCACCTCGCCGACGCCCTCGGCCGGACGACCCAAGCCACCGAGTTCCTGCTGCTGCACCTGGCTCTGGCCACCAGCGGCGCCCGGCCCGAGCGTGCCGAACTGGCCCGCCGGCTGTTCGAGCAGGGCGAGGCCGCCGCGGACCCGGTACTGCGCTCGTTCGGAGCCGCGGCGTGGGGACTGCACCAGTGGGATCTCGGCGACATCGACCAGTCGTGGCGATACCTGCGGGAAAGCAGCAGGGTGCCGCTCGACGCCGGTCCCGCTCCGGAGCGGGACCAGCTGCCCCGTGAGGTGCGAACGCTCCGCCCGTTGCTGCAAGCCGTGGTGGAGACCATGCACGACGAGCTGGACGCGGCCCACGCACTGCTCGACGACCAGGAAGCCGACGCGGGCGACGATCCGCAGGCGATCACTGTCTGGGCCCACTTCTCCGCCATGGCGGCGGCCATGGCCGGTGACCTCGACCAGGCGACGCGAGCAGCGCGGCGCTGGAGTGCCGCGGACCCGGGGCACATCTTCCACTCCGTCGACTCGTACCTGAGGATCACCTCGTGCTGGGCGCGGGCCCTGACCGGCCGCGATCCGGCGGAAGCCGCGGCCGAGGCCGAGCGGGTCCTGGTCACGACGCTGCTCGAGCCGGTGCGGTTCGGCATTGCGTTCCACTACGGGCTGATCGCCGACATGTTCCTCGCCGCGGGGATGACCGAGCAGGCGCGTGGCACCCTCGAGCGGGCCGAGTGGTTCCTCGAGGCGCACAACCAGCGGTACGCGGAGGGCCTGCTCCTGCTGCTGCGCGCGCGTCTGCTCGATGCCGCCGGCGAGCCCGAGGTGGTCGTCCGCGCGGCGGCCGAGAAGGCCAGAACCCTGTCGGTCCAACGCGGTGCTCATCTCTTCGCGCGCCGGACGGAAGAATTCCTGGCCGGGCTGGCGTCCTCTTGTTGACGCGCAGTTGACGACCAGTGGATCGCCCGTCGTGGTCGCTCACAAAGAATCGTGCCGGATCTCGTTGGATGCGGGTGGACCGCGATGGAGAGGAACGACGCGATGCCTTTCATCACCACCTCCGACGGCGTGGACATCTTCTACAAGGACTGGGGTACCGGACAGCCGATCGTCTTCAGCCACGGGTGGCCGCTGACGGCCGACGACTGGGACGCCCAGATGATCTACTTCCTGCACAAGGGATACCGGGTGATCGCGCACGACCGGCGTGGCCACGGCCGGTCGTCACAGATCGGTACCGGTAACGACATGGACCACTGGGTCGCCGACCTGGCGGCGTTGACCGAGCACCTCGATCTGCGCGACGCGGTGCACATCGGCCACTCCACCGGCGGCGGCGAGGTCGCCCGGTACGTCGCCCGGTACCAGGACCGCGTGGCAAAAGCGGTGCTGGTCGCCTCGCTGACGCCGAACTTGGTGCAGACCGAGGACAACCCGGCCGGGCAGCCACCGGAGTGGTTCGACGCGGTGCAGGCGGGCATCCTGGGCAACCGTGCGGAGTTCTTCCGTGAGGTCCCGGAAGGCCCGTTCTACAGCTACAACCGCCCGGGAGCGGTGCCCTCGGAGGCGGTCATCGCGAACTGGTGGCGCCAGGGCATGGCCGGCAGCATCCAGGCCGCCTACGAGACGGTGTTTTCGTGGAAGGAGGACTACACCGCCGACCTCGAGCGCATCACGGTGCCGGTCCTGGTCATGCACGGGGAGGACGACCAGATCGTGCCGTTCGGCAGTTCGGTGCCGCGGGCGGTCGAGCACCTGAAGAACGGAACGCTCAAGACGTACGCGGGGTATCCGCACGGCATGCTGACCACGCACGCCGACGTCCTCAACCCGGATCTGCTCGCGTTCATTGAATCCTGATCTGAGGGCGACGGCCCGTGGCCGCTTCGGTCACGGGCCGCTCCACGCATCCGACGTGTCCACTCGCCGATTCGGCGGCAAGCGCACGATCAGCGGCATGAGAGTGTGGTGCTGTGCCGGAAAAGCGCCCGGTACTCCTGGGGTGAGGTGCCGAGGTGCCGGTGGAATGCCGCGCGCACCGAAGAAGGCGCGCCGAGTCCGGTGAGGCGGCCGATTCGTTCCACGGGCAGGGTGG
Source organism: Amycolatopsis sp. NPDC004169 (assembly GCF_040610315.1). Lineage (NCBI taxonomy): Bacteria > Bacillati > Actinomycetota > Actinomycetes > Pseudonocardiales > Pseudonocardiaceae > Amycolatopsis > Amycolatopsis sp. NPDC004169. The sequence goes on along the minus strand of NZ_JBEXMD010000014.1, from coordinate 176,149 downwards.
TCGTCTCCAGTAGTTCGCGCGCGCGGTCGATGCGGGCGTCGGCCAGCCAGGCCATCGGCGAGGTGTCGGTCTCCTCCCGGAACCGGCGGATGAGGGTCCGCCGGGACATGTGGGCGCGTTTCGCGAGAGCGTCGATGGTGAGGTCGCCGGCAAGGTTGTCGAGCATCCAGTCCCGCAGTGGAGCGAGTTGGTCGCCGGTCGCGTCGGCGCGGAGCCGTTCGACGTACTGCGCCTGCCCGCCGGTGCGCCGCGGCGGGGCGACGAGGAAGCGTGCGTGGGTGTTGGCCGCTGCGGGGCCCCGGTCGCGGCGGATAAGGTGCAGGCAGAGGTCGAGTCCCGCGGTCACCCCGGCGGAGCTGAGGATGTCGCCGTCGTCGACGTACATCCGGTCCGGCACGACCCGCACCTCCGGGTACTGCCGGCGGAGTTGAGCGGCGTACTGCCAGTGCGTGGTCGCGGGGCGTCCGTCGAGGAGGCCGGCCGCGGCGAGGGCGAAGACGCCGACGCAGATGGAGACGAGCCGGGCGCCGTTCTCGTGTGCCGCGCGCAGGGCGTCCAGGACGTCGGCCGCCGGTGGCGTGCCGATGTCCTGGTAGGCCAGGACGATCACGGTGCCGGCCTCGGTCAGCGTGGCGAGGCCGGCCGTGGCGGTGACGGTGAAACCGGCGCCCGGCACCGGTCCCGGGCCGCCTGCCGTGCACACGATCAGCTCGTAGTGCGGATCAGTCCCGAAGACCTGGGTCGCGATGCCGAACTCCAGCGCCGGCACGCCGGGCAGGACGAGGACCGCGACCCGGTGCCGATCCGCAGACATGGTCATGGCCCGATGATAGCGATGGATGGCACTCGGGCCACTGTTCGGTGCGCCGGCCGGCTCCTACGGTCCAGTGCATGAACAACGACGCCCTTGCGCTACCCAGCGGGCCACTGGCCGACGCGAGCCTCGCCCTGGCCCGGCAGTCGGAGAGCAGGCCCATCGCCGACCACAGCATCCGCAGCTTCCTGTTCGCCCGCCTCGTGGCCGAGCAGGAAGGTTCCGTGCAGGACGCGGCCTACGACGAGGAGTTGCTCTTCGCCGCCTGCGTCCTGCACGACCTGGGCCTGGGCACCCTTGCGGCGGGACAGGCCCGGTTCGAGGTGGAGGGCGCGGACCTGGCGGCCTCGGTGCTGGCCGAGCACGGCGTCCCCGCCGCGGACGTCGACCGGGTGTGGGAGGCGATCGCCTTGCACTCCTCCCTGGGCCTGGCCGACCGCCGCGGCGTGCTGACCTACCTCACGCACAAGGGCGTGTTCATCGACGGAGGTCGTTTCACCGACCTCGACGCCGACCGGGTGCGGCCGGTCTACGCCCGGTATCCGCGACCCACCGGTGCTCGCTTCCTGCAGGACGCGATCGTCGAGCACGCTGCTCGGTCGGAGGCGGCGGCACCCCCGTACTCGATCGCGGCCGAGTTGCTGCGTCAGCGACGCGCCGAGGCTTGATCCTTCCGTCGACAGGCCCGGTTCAGCGGTTGCCCGAGCTTTCGCGGCCGTCGAAGTACTGCTTGTTGCGTTCGATGAATGCTTCGACGGTGAGCGGCTCCACGCCGGTCAGCGCGCGGACGTTGTCGTTGGTGCCGGCGAAGATCCCGTTGCGGTAGTCGACCGCGACGCTGATCAGGTGCTGCACGAAGTGAGGCTCCAGCCCGCGCTGTTCGAGCGCCGAGCGGAACTCGTCCAGCTCGATCGGCACGTAGGTGATCTTTCGGCCAAGGGTCCGGCTCATCGCGTCGGTGATCTGGTGGTGGTCGAGTTCCACCGGCCCGTGCAGCCGATAGGTCTTGCCGGCGTGCGGTTCGGGGGCCGCCAGAACCGCGGCGATGACACGGCCCTGGTCCTCGGCGGCGATGGGGGCGTGGCGCGCGTCGGCGAACGGTAGCCGGAGCTCACCGGTCGTGGGGTCCCAGAAGTTGATCAGCCATTCGGCGAAGAACGTCGGCCGGATGTGGATGACGGCGCCGGTGAAGTGGTCCAGGAGGCGTTCGGCGAGCCAGTGCTGGCGGGCGGCGTTGCTGGCGGCGTCGCGCCGGGCCGAGATCTGCGACATGCCGACGATGGCGCCGACACCGTTCTCCTCGGCCGCCTGCAGCAGCGTGGCAGTGGCCTCCAGTAACCCCGGGGCGATCGGATAGGTGAGATAGGCCGCGTCGATACCGTTGGCGGCCCGGCTCACGGCGTCGAGGTCCAGCAGGTCCGCGACGACGACCTCGGCGCCGGCCCGGGCAAGCCGGTTGGCCCGGTCGTCGGCTCGGTGGACGAGAGCGCGGACATGGTGTCCCTGGTCGAGCAGCGTGCGTGTGGTGTTCGTTCCGGTCTTGCCGGTGGCGCCGGTGACGAGGATGTGGCTTGATCCGTCTGGACAAGGACACCACCGATCGCCGCAGCGTCAACGTCGCGCTCACGGAGAAGGGGCGCCGGCGGTTCGAGCAGGCGCTCGTGTTGTGGCGCTCGGCGCAGGATCGAGTCGTCGCGGCGCTCGGAGTGTCGATGGCCGATCAACTTCGCGACCAGATGAACGGAATCGCCGAGGATCAGCTGGGATCGCAGGCTTAGCAGGCGATCCGGGTCAGGCTCCGCTGGCCGCCGGTCGCGCGTGGGAAGCGAACTGGACCCGATGTGTCACGTCGGCCCGTGCGCTCGTCGGCATGAGCGCGCGCCTGCCCGTCCGCCGTCGGCGGCTCGCGGCACAGCGGATACCGACGGTGTCTGTCAGTGGAGATCCAGCAGCGTCTCGAAGCGAGCAGCGAGCACGTCGTCTACCTCACCGTCGATGATCATGCTCAGGATTCCGGTGCCATGATCGCGTGCGATTCGGAGGGTGAGGTCTGGGGCTCCCGTGACCGGATACTCAAACCACGTGTCGGGTGAAAGGTCTGCGTCCGTCTTCGGGATACCGGCTTCCAGAGCACCGTCGTCGAACTCGTCCAAGCTGTAGCCGACGAGCGCGGCGATGAACTCCACGACCTTGGTCAGGTTCTCCTCGAAAATCCAGCCGGCTACAGGATGCATGCGGGGATTGTCCTCGATCAGCCTCCGCCGTGCGTCTCAATTCGGCACGAGCGTGCCCCCGGACGGACGACCGGTCAGCGGCATGTGAGGACGTCGTTCAGCTGGCCTGGGTGCGTGTGGCTTCCCGTGATCTCTACGCCGGCGCCCATGCTATGGGGGGCGTATAGCCTGACGCGCCGGGAGCCTGATCGCTTGATCTCGATCCCCGGCGGGACGGCTACTGCGTGCTTCCTCCCATAGTCTGTCGTCATGGTGTCGAAGGCGTGGGCCGTCCAGGTCGTGGAGCGGCATCTGGCGGGGTGGTCGACGCGGGGTGGCCCAACGATGGTGATCACCGACATCGGTCCGCATCGGCTCGGTTGGGTGGTCCACACTCAGAGCGAGCGTTATGTGCGCACCCAGGAAATGATCGACATGGTGGTGGGCCACGGTCCCTTCCTGGTCGATGGGGTGGACGGCAGTTTGCACACGCTGCACGCGACCGTTGATCTTGAGTCCGGTGAGTGGATCGAGGACTATCTCGAGCAGGTTCGCGGGCTTGAACGCGGTGACCCGCTGCGGTCCCGGATCGCCGAGCTGATCGATTCCAGTCAGCGCCTCGAGGCGCTCCGGTTCGTGCGGGTGTTTGCGTCCGATCTCGGAGCGCAAGGCGCTAAAGAGTACGTCGATGCTGTCGCGGCCGGTGTGCCGGTTCCTGAGCACGTTCGCTCTTGCTTGCCTCGGCCGCCGGTCAGGCGCAGGGTGTGGCGGTGTTTATCAGGACCTAATCCGGAGATATGACGTTGGTTCTGTCCTGCGCGACGATTTAGCCGGCGAGGACGGTTCTGGGAGACTGAGCTTCATGTGGCGGCGCAAGTCCGGCCGGACGTCGGTGGTCGCGGAGGCGATCGTTACGGTGGTTCACGAATCGGTTTTGCTGATGAGGGCGATGTCGCATCGGCGGGAAGGCATGTGTGAAGAGTTCTTCCCTGGTTGTGACTACCAGCAGCAGATTCATGAGCTGGCGGACTTGTGCGACAACCTCGTGCCCGGATTGCGGCCGGCCGGTCCGCGTCGCCCTCAAGACGCGTTGCAGTTCACCTGGGACAACCGAAGTCGGCACCAACAGGACTGGATTCGTCATTGCCTCGCCGCACGCGGGCTCCGTGTCGAAAGTTTCTTCTCGACGGCACCTGGCCGGCGTCGGATGCCTGACTGAGAGAGCCGATGCAGTCGCAACGGGCTGTACCGATTGACCGCATCGGCGTCCGCTCTTCGGCATGACCGGCCGTGTGCGTGGGAGATCGTTCTCGTGGCAGCTGGAGAGACCGGGGGATTTGAGGTGGTGCTCGAGACCGATCGTCTGCTGCTTAGGCCGTGGCGGGTGGCCGAGGCGGCTGTGCAGCGCGAGCTGTGGGTCGAACGTGATCCGCGAGTGCCGTCGCATCGGCGGATCGATGCTGACGGTCATCCCACTGTCGCCGAGCTCGAGCAGGCGATTCGTGCGGGCCGGTTGTCGGTTGGGCTGTTGGCGGTCGAGCGGAAAGCCGTCGGCGACGTCATCGGGTACTGCGGGCTGATCGACAGGACGCGCGGGTTCGAGGAAGAACCGGAGCTGGCCTTCGAGCTGCTGCGTCGTGCGTGGGGGCGGGGTTACGCGACGGAGGCTTCGCTGGCTGTCCTGGACTGGGCCAGGTCGACCGGGTACAGATGTGTGTGGGCCACGGTGTGGGAGTGGAACGCTGCCTCCCGCCGCGTGCTGGAGAAGCTCGGTTTTACCGAAGCCGGGCGTGAGCAGGTGGACGCGGTCCACGGACCCTCCTTGGTCACCACCAGGCGGCTGTAGCACGATCGGCACCTCGCAGGACGTAGGCCCGACCAGTGGCTTGAGCAGACATCGGCGATGTGGTGCGCCGCTGTAGTCGGAGTGGCGACGAACCTGGCCACCGACGGGTTCTCGTGGGCCTTGACCGCGTTCTTGGTCGTGCTGGTGGCGGCGGTGGAGCGATACGCCACCCGGCGCTGGTATAGCGAGGCTGTCCGGGTCTACGCCCGCGCGCTGCGCGCATCCGTGTCAGCAGTTGGACCTCCTCGGCAGCCATGATGAAGCAGCAGCTCTTACTCTCGATGCGCCGGCCCCGCCCACCCGCAGCTGTGGCGGCTGCCGCTCCATGGGGGCTCTACCGAGCATGTCGTCGGCGACTTGGCGGTGCCTGTTTCCCAAGCGAGGGCCCGACGACCCGGACGAGAAGACCGCTGACGTTACGTCGGCTCTGTGCGGCGCGGGGTGGTGCTTGTTCCGAATTGCTGCGGCCGGACGGAGGTGGCTGCTCACCTGCCGGTCGTGGCGCCGGTGTCGCCGCATGTGCGGCGCCAGGTCGAGGGACTGACGCCGCGGGCGCGTTTGAATGCGACGCTGAACGCGAAGGCGTCTTCGTAGCCGACCGCGCGGGCGACGGCGGCGACGGTGGCTTCGGTGTCCCGGAGCAGGTCCGCTCCCAAGGTCATCCGCCAGCCGGTGAGATAGGTGAGCGGTGGCTGGCCTGCCAAGGTGGTGAAGCGGGCGGCGAAGGCGGCGCGGGACATGCCGACCCTGGTGGCCAGCGCAGCGACGGTCCATCGATGGGCGGGATCAGCGTGCATCAAACGCAGAGCGTCGCCGATGGCGGGATCTTCCAACGCCCGGTACCAGGCCGGGAGCTCTGCTTGCGGCCCGGCGCACCAGGCGCGCAGGGCCAGCACGAGCACCAGATCCAGCAATCGGGCGAGGACGGCGTCCTGGCCGGGTTCGTCCTGCGCGATCTCGGTGGCGAGCAGATCCAGTGCCGGCCGGGTCCGTGGCCCGGCGGGCACGACCGCCAGTGGTGGAAGCATGTCCAGCAGCCGCGCACCGGCGTCACCGTGGAGGTCGTAGGCGCCGCGCAGCATGGTGGTTGCCCCGGGCAGGCTGTCGCCGTAGGTGCGGGGTGCCGAGGGCTGCTGGGCCTGCTCTTTCACCTCGCCTCCGTCGGGGAAGTGTTTCTTTCCCCGGTGGATGACGAAGCCGGGTGGGGTGGACGGGTCGTCGGCGATCGTGTGGCGGCCGGGTCCCTTGATGAGGGCGATATCCCCGGGGGCAAGCGGCGCCGCCGCGGCGCCGGCGTCGTCGAACCTGGCCGAGGCGCATCCGCCGAGGGTGGCCACGACGGTCAACGGTGGTGGATCGGCGTAGGTCACCGACCACGGTGGCCGCCGGATCAGCTGCCGGACTCGGGTGTTGCCGGCGCGGGCCCGGACCAGCAGGTCGCTGAGCACGTCCACCCGCTCACCGTAGACGATCGCAAAGGGTTTCTCGACGTTCTCCCATGGATCGTCTTCGAGTCGGGGAGTTGACTGTCCGATATGCAGAAGATCCTCATCGTCGGCGGCACGGGGAAGACCGGTCGCCGCATCACCCGGCGCCTCAAGGCGGCCGACCAGGCTGTGCGATCGGCTTGCCGCGCCGGCGGAGACATCGCGTTCGACCTCGCGGATCCGGCGACCTGGGCACCCGCACTCCAGGGCGTGACCGCGGCCTACGTCGTGGAACCCAACCTCCAGGCGAGCGGGGCTGGACGATCTTCCTCGGCTCACGGGACGAAGGCCGGGGCCAGGCGGCCGCCGACAAGCTGGCTGCCGGTGGGGCGAATGTGGTCATGGTCCCGCTGGACGTGACCTCGGACGAGTCGGTGGCCGATGCCGTGCAGCTCGTGCGAAAGCACACCGACCGGCTGGACGTGCTGATCAACAACGCCGGTGCGCCGGGCAACGCCGTCCCGCCCGCGGATGCCACGGCCGAGGAGATCCATTCCGTCTACGACACCAACGTGTACGGGCCGGTCAGGGTCACGCACGCGTTCCTTCCCCTGCTGAGCGCGGCGGACGTTCCGCGGGTGGTGATGGTGTCCAGCGGTGGCGGTTCCTTCGCCGTCATGGCCGATCCGACGCAGCCCGTCTCGAAGATGCACGAGCTCGCCTACAGCTCGTCGAAAGCGGCGCTGAACATGATCACCGTCCGGTACGCCCAGGCGCTGCCGAACTTCAAGGTCAACGCCATCACCCCCGGCGAGGTCGTCAACCGCAAGTACACCGCCACCGACATGAACAACCACACCGGCCAGCTGACGGTCACCGAGGGCACCGACCCGATCATCGAACTCGCGACACTCGGCGCGGACGGGCCGACCGGGATCTTCATCGATCGCCTCGGCCCCGTCGGCTGGTGACCGTTCAGCGCCGATCGACCCGGCAAAGTCCGCTCGCCGACGTCGCGTGCACCGGTCAGCCCCGGGCGACTTCGGCGGTGTGCGCGGGGGTGTAGCGCTCGCCCGTCACCTGGTCGCTCAGCGGATTGAGCGTGGCCAGCGCCTCGGCGTCCAGGGTGAGCTCCAGCGCGGCCGCGTTCTCCTCCAGGCGGGCCGGGTTGCGGGTGCCCGGGATGGGCGCCACCGCCACCCCGAGCCGGTCGGCTTGGGCGTACACCCAGGCCAGCGCGACCTGGGCCGGGGTGGCACCCAGCCGATCGGCCACCTCCCGCACGGTCTGCGCGATCTTCTCGTTGGCTTCGCCCGCCTCGCCGGCGAATCGGGGGTTGGTCCGCCGGAAGTCCCTCTCGCTCAGCGCGGACCGGTCCAGGGTGCCGGTCAGGAATCCCCGTCCCAGCGGCGAGTAGGGCACCAGCCCGACTCCCAGTTCAGCCATCACCGGGGTGACCGTCTCGACGTCGCGGGTCCAGAGCGAGTATTCGCTCTGCACCGCGGTGATGGGGTGCACCGCGTGCGCCCGGCGCAGCAGCTCGCCGTCGACCTCGGACAGGCCCAGGTGGCGGACCTTGCCCGCCTGGACCAGCTCGGCCATCGCCCCGACGGTCTCCTCGATCTCCACGTCCTGCGGCGGGCGGTGGGCGTAGTACAGGTCGATCACGTCGACGCCCAGCCGCAGCAGCGAGGCGTCGCAGGAGCGCAGCACGAAATCGCGCGCACCGCGGATGCGACGTGCCCGGTCGCCGGCGCTGCGGTCGATGCCGAACTTGGTGGCCAGCTGCACCTGGTCGGGGAGACTGTGCCCGAGTTCGCGCTGCCCTTATCGCCAGCCGTCCACGAGAGCCGTTGCAGTGGCCGCAGGGCTTTCAGGACTCGGCTTCACCGGGCTGAGGCATCCTGGAGGCCGTCGAGGATGAGGGCGAGCCCGAACTCGAATTCGTCGGCGAAGGCGAACCCCGTTTTCGCCAGTTCGGTGACCACCTCGGCGAGGTAGGGGTAGTCCTCGAGCCCCGACGGTTGCCGGTCGACGACGGCTTCTTTCCGTCGCGCCGCTTCCGCCGGGATGTCGCCGGCCAGGGTTTTCTCCTGCAGGGCGAATCCGTAGACGTAGGCGTCCAACAAGTTGTACGCGTGCACGGCCATGCGGAAGGGAAAGCCCGCGTCACTGCGGAGGCACCGCATCACCGCGTTGTGGTGGTGCAGGTTCGCCGGTCCCGGGGTACCCGTTTCCATCCGGCCGACCGCCCACGGGTGACGCAGCAAAGCCTGCCGCATCGACCCCGCGCGGAGGCGCATGGCGGTCCGCCAGTCGACGTCGACCGGGACCTCGACCTCGGCGAAGACCAGGTCGACCATGCCGTCGAGGAGCTCGCGCTTGTCCGCCACGTGCTTGTAGAGCGCCATGGGCACGACGCCGAGCCGGTCCGCGAGCCTGCGCATGGTCAAGCCCTCGAAGCCGCCTTCGTCCGCCAGTTCGACGGCGGCGCGCAGCACCTTGGCGCGGTTGAGCCGCTCCCGGCCGCCGGTCGTGGCGGTGTCCTGCATCCGGATCCTCCAGCTCGTGCCCGGTCTTGACAGGTGTACATCGTACGCCTAGCTTGGGCGCACTAGAGGTGTACGGCGTACACCTCCGCCGTACCGCCTCGGAGGAGCAACGCATGACCGCCACACGAAGACCCGGCAAGGCGAAGCAGTCACCCACGGCGCCCGGCGCAAGAGGCCTTTCGCGGGCCACCGGAGCCGCTGCCGCGATCGCGGGGGCACTGTTCATCGCGGTCCAGATCGGCCATCCGGCCATGGACGTCTCGGCGGTCACCACCACCGACTGGGCCGTGCGCAGCACGGCGAAGGCGCTCATGGCCGCGCTGGCGCTCGCCGGCATCACCGGCATGTACCTGCGCCAGGTGTGGGAGACGGGCATCCTCGGCTTCCTCGGTTACGTCGTATTCGCCGTCGGCTATCTGTCCATGCTGAGCGTCGAGGTGGTCGCCGCCGCCGTTCTGCCGGCGCTGGCGCACACGGCGCCCGGCTACGTCGCGGACGTCCTCGCCGTCGCCTTCGGTGGCACGGCGTCCCACGGCATCGGCGCCATGCAGACCGTCTTCGTGGTCAGCTCCGTCGGCTACCTCGCGGGCGGCTGCCTGTTCGGCATCGCGCTGTTCCGGGCACGCGTCCTCGCCCGGTGGGCTTCGGCGCTGCTCGCCGCGGGCACCGTCGCCACGCTCGCGCTCGCGGTGCTCCCGGAGTCGTTCAACCGGCCGTTGGCCGTTCCGGCCGGAGTAGCGCTGATCGGCTTGGGCATCTCCCTGTGGCGGGCCCAACCAGCCCAGTCCGGCGACAACACGACGTCTCCCAGGGCGGAATACGCCGCCGCGCCATGACCACCCGGCAGCCGGATACCGCAGCTTCGTACGCAACTGACGTCTCGAGCGAGACCCTACGGGTCGCAGCCGGGCACGACCGGCAGGCGGAACCGCATGCGCAGGCCGTTCTCCAGTGGTTCGGCGGCGACCTGCCCGCCGTGGGTCTCCACCACCTGGCGCACGATCGCCAGGCCCAGCCCGGAACCCGGCATCGACCGGGCCTGGGTGGAGCGGTAGAACCGGTCGAACACGAACGGCAGGTCGGCCGCGGGGATGCCGGGGCCCTCATCGGTGACCGCGAACTCGCCGTCGGCCACGGTGATCGTGATCTCGCCGTCGGGTGGGCTCCACTTCACCGCGTTCTCCACGAGATTGCCGATGGCCCGCTCGATCGCGTCCGGGTCGACGTGCACGAGGCACGGGGTCAGGGTGGACGTGAACCGCGGGGCCGAGGTGCGCGTGGCGGCCTTGGCGATCACGGTCTTCGCCACCAGGTCGAGCCGGGTGTCCTCGGTGCGGGCGGTGTTCTTGCCGTACCGGGCGAGGTCGACCAGGTTGTTGATCAACGACCGCAGTTCCCGTGCCTGGCCGATCGCGTCCTGCACGAGCGCCGGGGCCTCGGGCGCGCGCAGGCCGTCGCCGTCGGCGAGCAGTTCGAGGTTGGTGGTGAGGCTCGTCAACGGGGTGCGCAGCTCGTGCGAGGCGTCGGCGACCAGTTGCCGCTGCGCCCGCATGGACGCGTCCAAAGCCGTTGTCATGGCGGCGAAAGCCTGACCGAGGTGGCCGATCTCGTCACGTCCGGTCAGGTGGTCGACGGGCGCGGTCAGGTCGTGGGTCGCGGTGATGTGCTCGACGGTCCGGGTGAGCTGCCGGACCGGCCGCAGCACGCGGCGCGCCGCCAGCCGCGCGGTCACCGCGGCCACCAGGCCGCCGCCGAGTGTCAGCGCGACCAGCAACGCCGCCAGCGAGGCCAGGACGGCGGCCTGGTCGTCCTGCCGGTGGGCGACCCGCATCAGCCCACCCGGCTGCTTGCCCATCCCGGAGGTGAGGAGGCGGTACTCGACGCCGTGGTAGACCGTGTCCTGGAAGTACGCCGGCTGCGTGCCGTCGGCGACGTCGGCGTCCCGCTGGGTGATCTCGACGAAGGCCCGGTTCGAGCCGGGGTACACCGGGCCGCTGACGAACTGGACGAGCGTGCTGCCCAGTTCGACCGGCTCGTCGATCGGGATCTTGTCGCCGGACTCGGCGACCTTCTGCTTGAGCTGGCGGGCGAGGGAATCACCCTCGCCGATGCTCTGCTTCAGCGACGCGTCGACCTGTTGCCGCATGATCGACCGCACGGCCGGGTAGACCACCAGCGACGCCACGGCGAGCGCCAGCAGCACGACAACCCCACCCGCGAGGCCGACCCTGGTGCGCAAGGTCATGGTTGGTCCCGCAACACGTATCCCAGGCCGCGCACGGTCTGGATCAGCCGCGGCTCACCGGCGGCTTCCAGTTTCCCGCGCAGGTAGGAGATGTAGACCCACAACTGGTTGGATGCGGGCCCGAAGTCGTAGCCCCACACCGATTCGAAGATCAGCTCGCGGCTCAGCACGCGCTGTGGGTTGCGCAGGAACAACTCCAGCAGCGAGTACTCGGTGCGCGTCAGCTCGATCGCCCGGCCGTCGCGCTGCACCCGGCAGGTGGTGGTGTCCATCTCGATGCCGTCGAACCGCAGCACTTCCCGGACCGCGCCGCTGCGCCGCAGCAGGGCTCGCAGCCGTGCCCGCAGCTCGTCCAGCGCGAACGGCTTGACCAGGTAGTCGTCGGCGCCCGCGTCCAGCCCGGCGACGCGGTCCTCGATCAGGTCGCGCGCGGTGAGCATGAGAATCGGCGTCTGGTCGCCGCGGCGGCGCAGCCGACGGCAGATCTCCAGGCCGTTCGGTTCGGGAACCAGCACGTCCAGCACGATCACCTCGGGCCGCGACCGGCCGAGCTCGTCCAGCGCCTGCCCGCCGTCAGCCGCGAGGGACACCTGGTAGCCGTCCCGGCGCAGCGCATGCTCAAGAGAGCGGCGGACGGCCTCGTCGTCGTCGACCACCAGTACCCGCACGTGCCCAGTATGGAGCACACCACGGTGCCCGGACCGGCCGTCGGCCGGCCCGGACACCCCGGCGGAGAGGATCACTTCCCGCTCGGCGCCCCATCCTCGGGCTTGCCGCCCTCCTTCTCGGCGAACTCCTCCTTGACCTTGCGCAGCACGTCCAGCAGCCGCTGCGGGGTGACCCCCAGGCCCTTGGCGATGGCGATGAACGCCGGCTCCTTCGTGACGTCGCCGCCCTTGCCGCCGACCTTGTCGAGGTCCTTGAACACCTGCCGGGCCCGGTCCTCGCCGATCTTCAGCTCGGCGGCCAGCAGCTTGACCGCCTTGGCCGGAACGCCCGCCTCCTTGCCGGGAACGGGTTTGCCGGGGCCGGGTTTGCCGGACAGTGCCGCCAGCACCTTCTCCGCACGGGCGACCGTGATCCCCAGTTCCTTGGCGAACGCGGCGATGGCCGTGGCCTTGCCGGTTCCGTTGCCCACAGCGCGTTTCAGGTTGTCCAAGGCGGTGGTCAGCTGCTTGACCGTCACGTGCAGGCTCGCGGCGACCTTGGCGAGCTGCTCGTCGTTCGTCCTGCCTTCGTCCTTCTTGCCACCGTCCTTCTTGTGGTCGGGCTGCGCCGACGACGGAGCCGCCGGAGCCGCTGCCGAGGCGGCGGCCGCGCCGGTCACGGCCGTCAGGCCGGCCACGACGGCGGCGGCGGCCAGTCTGGTTCGAATCCCCATGTGTCCTCGCTCGATGCCGGGCACCGGTCCCGTCCGGTGCTGCCCCCACCACACCAACGGCACTTCAGCGGGACTTTCACCCGACTTTGGAATCACCTAAGGAACATCGACGCCGGCGCGACCGGCCGGCACGGGGTCACTCGGCCTCGGTGGCCTGCACGGCCGGCGCGGCGATCATCCCCGCCAGGCCGGCCAGCTCGAGGATCCGGCGCGGAGGCGAGCCGGCGCGCGAGTGGACACCCAGGGAAATCCCGCGCTGCTTCGCCGCCGCAGCGGAGTCCAGCAGCAGTGCGACGCCGCAGCTGCTGAGGTACGTCACCTCGGCGAGGTCGAGCACGACGTCGGTTGCCCTGGTGGACTCGAGGTGGTGCAGGACGGCGGGCCGGAGGTCGCCGATCGTGGTGAGGTCGACGTCGCCGGACACGTGCAGGATCAAGCGTCCGGGGGTGGCGTCGTCCGCGGACAGGGCGGCCGGTGCCGCGCGCGTGGCGGCGGCCGGCGCGGCTGGGGACGCGGGGCCGGGCTCGGCGGCGATGGTGAAGCTGACCGTGGTGCCGTGGTCGTCGTGGCCGAGGTCGAACCGCTCGGACAGGGCGGTGATGATGGCGATTCCCCGGCCGCGGTGGCTGTTGTCGGCGGGTTCGGGGCGCCACCGGCCGTTGTCGTGGACGACGACGTCGAGCTTGCCGTCCGCCGTCCGCGTCACGGTGTAGCCCGCTTCGCCGTGTGCGCCGGGAAAAGCGTGCTCGACGGAGTTCGCGATGGCTTCCCCGAGCGCCAGGTTCAGGTCTTCGTGCAGCTCGCGGGACAACCCCGCCTCGGCCGACCAGCGGGCGAGGTCGTCGCGGACCGTGCGCAGCAGGCCGATGTCGGCGGTCGCGCGCCGGTGCAGCGGAGGCGGCAGGAACCGGACCGCGAGGACCGCGACGTCGTCGTCCTGGCCGGCGCTCAGCAGGGCGTCGGTGATCGCGGCGACCTGGTGGTCCGGGGACAGGGCGTGAGCCTGAGCCGCGGCTTCGCACAGCCGCCGCAGGCCGTCGTCGATCGGCTCGTCGCGGCGTTCGACGAGACCGTCGGTGTAGAGGAGCACCGAGGCACCGGGGGAGAGGGGGGCCGTCCGCTCTTCGTGCCGCGCGGGGTCCGGGGTGCCGAGGACGCTCCCGCCGGCGGTCAGCAACCGCGGGGTTCCGCTTTCGACCACGACCGGTGGCAGGTGGCCGGCGGAGGCCCAGGTCAGCTCGCCGGTGTCCCGGTCGAGGGTGAGGCACGCGCAGGTGGTGCCGGCCGCACCGTCGGTCCGGGCGGCGAAGGCGTCGAGCCGGTCGAGTGCGGCCGCGGGGCCGTGCCCGTCGAGCAGGCTGCCGGCCAGCGCGGTCCGCAGCTGCCCCATGACCGCGGCGGCCTGCGGGCCCTTGCCGACGACGTCGCCGACCGACAGCGCCACCCGGGAGCCGCCGAGGGAGATCAGTTCGTACCAGTCGCCGCCGGTCTGGGCGTGGCCGGTCGCGGGCCGGTACCGGGCGGCCGCGGCCAGGCGGGGGAGTTCGGGCAGGTCGCGGGGCAGGAGGCTGCGCTGCAGCGTCTCGGCGATCTCGTGCTCGCGCTGCAGGAGCAGGTCGCGTTCGGCTTCGCGGCGGCGGCGCTCGGTGACGTCGCGGCCGATGGCCTGCACGCCCGAGGGCGTGGCCTGGATGCTGAGTTCGAGGGCTATTTCGGTGCCGTCGGCGCGGCGGACCTGGTGGATTTCGCTGACTTCCAGGACGGTGCCGGGGTCGGCGATCACCTGCCGCCAGCGGTGGTCGCCGTCGTCGTCGAGCAGCGTGGTGATCGGGGTGCCGATGAGCTGTTCGCGGGTGTAGCCGAGCAGCTCGCAGGCCGCCGGGTTGATTTCGACGAAGCGCAGGTCGCGGTCGAGCACCCAGATCGCGTCGGTCGCGCGTTCGACCAGCAGCCGGTGACGCTGCTCGCTGTCGCGCAGGGCCCGCAGGGCGTGGGTGCGCTGGATGGACTCCCAGCACCGGCTGACGACGAGCTCGACCAGCTCGATTTCCTCGGTGGTCCAGTGCCGGACGGTGGCCTGGTGGACGGCCATCGCGGCGGCGAACCGCCCGCCGCGCAGCAGCGGCACGCAGATCACCGCACGGATCCCGGTGACGCGGTAGGCGTGCAGGTCGGCCGGGGCGAGCCGGTCGTCGGCCCGGCTGTCGTGGACGACCCAGGACTGGCCGGCGCGCATCGCGGTCACGCAGCCGTCGCCGAACGCGGACATGGCGAACCGGCCGGGCAGCGGCGGCAGGCCGGTGGCGTGGTCGCCGCTCATCAGGAAGTGGTCCTGGTCCTCTTCGGCCTCGGCGTAGGCGCAGCGGTCGGCTCGGAGGTACTCGCCGAGGCTCTGCGCGGCGTGGACCATGATCTGCTCGGCGTCGTCGAACTCCTGCAACCCGCGCTCGAACTCGGCGAGGAACCGCTGCCGCCCGGTTTCGGAGCGCCGTTCGGAGACGTCGGCCAAGACGCCGTGGACCGTGCCGCCGGGCCGGACCCGGCCGAGTTCCTGCAGCCGGACCACCCGGCCGTCCGCGGCGGTGGCGCGGTAGGTGAGTTCGTAGTCGCCGCCACGGGCCCACCGCTCCGCCCGCGTCCGCGCGTAGTGGTCGCGGTCATCGGGGTGGACGACGGTCGTCGTGAAGCCGGGATCGGCCAGCCAGGCGGCGGGCGGGTACCCGAGCAGGGCCTGGCAACCTGCGGAGACGAACGAGTACACCCCGCCGCCGGCTTCGGCCGCCCACACCACGACCGGCAGCTCGCCGAGGATCTCCGGCAGGTCTGTGCTCATGGGTTCGACTTTCCACGAAAGGATACCGGTCGACGACCCGATCCGGCGGCCAGTGACTGAGGGTACCGGTGGCGGGCGAAAACGGCTGTGGTGTGTCGGCTGCGCGGACCGTCAGCCGGACCCGGGCCGGGCTCGGAGGCCGTCCAGCATGACGACGGTCAGGTAGTCGTCGGGGCGGGCGCCCGGGCGGCAGATGATCGTGCTCAGCAGGCGCTGCACCTCGGCAACCGGGATGTCCGCGCGCAGGGTTCCTTCTCCCTGGGCCCGCACGACGACGTCGGCCAGCAGGCTGTCGACCGTCTGCTCCAGCTCGGCTTGCGCCTCCTCCTCGGGCAGCAGCTCGGCCAGCGACTTCGCGAGCGCCAGCGGGAGTGTCGCGCAGTGCCGGATGATCGTCACGAGCTCGGCCCACGCCGAGTCTTCGCGGGTCGCCCTGGCGAAGTCCGCGAGGTTGCGCAACGCGCCGAGGCCGATGTCGAGTGCGAGTGATCGGCGGTCGGGGAAGTGGCGGTACAGGGTTCCGACGCCCAGCCCGGCCGCGTCGGCGATCTCGCACATCGGGACGTCGGGGCCGCGTTCGGCGAACAGCCGCACCGCTTGGGTGACGATCCGCTCGCGGTTGCGCACCGCGTCGGCCCGCATGGCGGCCTCCTCTCTCGAAGCGGAATCCCAGGTTCATCTTATGCTACGTTCGGGACAGAAGGTGAATCTGAAATTCCGTTTGGAGGCGGCATGCGGATCGGGCTGTACGGGACGGGGCAGACGGGACTCGACGGGATCGTCGGCGACGTCGCGGAGGCGGAGAAACTGGGGCTGGCCAGTGCGTTCCTCCCGCAGCTGACGGCGTGGGACGCGCTGACCGTCGCGGCACTGGCCGGGCAGCGGGTCCCGCGGATCGGGCTGGGCACGGCCGTCGTGCGAACCTACGCCCAGCACCCGCTGGCGCTGGCCGGCCAAGCCCTGACCGTGCAGGCCGCCACCGGTGGACGGCTGACGCTGGGCGTCGGCCCGAGTCACCGCGAGGTCGTCGAAGGGGTGTACGGGCTGTCCTTCGACCGGCCGGCGCGGCACGTCCGCGAGTACCTGCAAGCCCTGGTTTCGTTGCTGCGCGGGGAAACCGTCGAGTTCCGCGGCGAGACGCTCTCGGTGTCGGGGACGGTCGAGGTGCCCGGAGCCGAGCCGCCGTCGGTGCTCGTGTCCGCGCTCGGCCCGGTGATGCTCGGCATCGCGGGCGAGCTCGCCGACGGCACGGTGACCGTGTGGGCCGGGCCGGAAGTGCTGGGCGAGCAGGTGGTCCCGAAGATCACCGACGCCGCGAGCCGCGCCGGGCGGCCGGCTCCGCGCGTGGTCGCGGCGGCCATGCTGTCGGTGACGGCGGTGCCGGACCGCGTCCGGGACGACATCCGCGCCCGGTTCGGCGCGGCGGGGGAGTTCGCGAGCTACCGGCGGCTGCTCCGGCAGCAGGGGAAGAGCGGGCTCGAGGAGACCGTGACGGCCGGTGACGAGGACCTCGTGGCCGCCACGGTCCGCGGGTTCGGCGAGGCGGGCGTCACCGACCTGCTGGTCAGCCCGGTCGGCACCGACGAGGAGCGACGGCGCACGCTGGAGTTCGTCGCAGGGCTCGCCTGACGCGGCTCAGGGCCGGGTGTCGTCGTCGCCGAAGTCGGGGACGTCGGTGGACAGCAGGTCTTCGGCGCGGCCTTCGAGCATCTTGGCGATGTCGGTGGCGCGGGGCAGCATGGTGTTCTCGTAGGCGCGGATCGCCTCGTCGACGGTGGCCGACCGGGCGAGCGCGAGGGCGAGGTCACTGGCGTCGAGCATGGCCAGGTTGACGCCGACGCCCAGCGGGGGCATCAGGTGGGCGGCGTCGCCGAGCAGGGTGGCCGTCGGGTGGTGCGCCCAGGTGTGGGGGACCGGCAGGGCGAAGATCGGCCGGTCGACGTAGGGGCCGTCGTTGTCGGCGATCAGCTGCCGCATCCGCGGTGACCAGTCGGCGAACTCCGCGAGCAGGTGGGCCCGGACACCCGCCGTGTCCTCTGTGGACAGTCCGGCGGCGGTGAGCCAGTCGGCCGGGCGTTTCCGGATGACGTAGACGCGGAGGTGGCCGCCGCTGTTGCGCTGGGCGAACAAGGCGCGTTCCCCGTCGGCCGCGTGGGCGCCGCCCTGACCGACCAGTTCGGACAGTGCGGCGTGGCGGGTCTCCACGTCGTCGAACCACGCCTCCAGGAAGTGCACGCCGGTGTACTGCGGGACGGCGGGCGACAGGATCGGGCGGACCCGCGAGGAGGCACCGTCGGCGCCGATGACGAGGTCGGTCTCGGCGGTCGTGCCGTCGGCGAAGTGCAGGGTCCGGGGGCCGTCGGCGGGTCCGCTCACCCGGTGCAGGGAATGGCCCCAGCGGACGGTGCCCGGCTGGAGCGAGTCGAGCAGCAGGGTGCGCAGCTGCCCGCGGTCGATTTCGGGCTTGAACAACTCGTCCGGGGCGGCCACGTGGTGGGTCAGGAGCTCGCCGGCGGGGTTCAGCTCGCGCATCTCCTGGCCTTCCGGGCGGGCGAGCGCGAAGAACTCGTCGAGCAGGCCGGCTTCGCGCAGGGCGAGCTGGCCGTCGTCGGCGTGCAGGTCGAGGGTGCCGCCCTGGTTGCGGGCGTCGCGGTGCGGATCGCGGTCGTACACGGTGACCGCGATGCCGTGCCGCTGGAGGATGCGGGCGCAGGTGAGGCCGCCGGGGCCGGCGCCGATGATGCTGATCCGGGCGGTGCTGGGCGAGGTCATGGTCTTGTCCCTTCGGTGCGGTGGGCTGGCCGCACCAGAAAAGCAGAACGACTTCAAAAGTGCAACCGTTCCACTTAGTGCTCGGTGCCACCTTCGGCTATGCTCACGCCATGACCGAGGCCCCCGTGGGCCGCCGAGAACGCAAGAAGGCGGCCACCCGTCAGGCGATCGCCGATGCCGCGTTGCGGCTGTTCCTCGAGCGCGGCTACGACCAGGTCGGCATCCGCGAGATCGCCGACGCCGCCGACGTGTCGACGACCACGCTGTTCAAGCACTTCCCCAGCAAGGAGGCGCTGGCGTTCGACCAGGACCGCGACCGTGAGGCGGGACTCGTGGCGGCGGTGCGGGAGCGCGCCGCCGGCCTGAGCGTGGTCGACGCCCTCCGGCAGCACGTCCTGGACACCTGGCTGCCGATCGCGGCGCACCCGCAGATGGCGGCGTACAGCGCGTTGATCGATTCCACGCCGGCGCTGCGCGCGTACAGCGAAAGCATGTGGACCCGGCACGCCGACAGCCTCGGCGCGGCCATCGCCGACGAGTTCGGCGTTGCGCACGACGACCTGAACTGCGTCGCACTGGCCCGGTTCGTCCTGGACATCCCGTCGCTGGCGCGCGGCAGGCAGGACCGCCGGGCCGCCGTCGAGGCGGTCTTCGACATCCTCACCCGCGGCTGGCAGCCCCCTTCGCGGCTGTGAGAACGCCCACTGTGTCGGCCCGCGACGGCTCTGGGTATCCGCCCCGGGACGGGCAACGAAGGGAGAGGTGTGTCCGACGGATGGGGTCGGCTGGTGTCCGCGGTGGTCGTCGCGGCGTCGGCGTTCGGGCTGTTCCTCATCGCCGAGCACCTCTTCCGGCGGCTGATCCGGCGGCCGGGACGGCGTTCCGCGGTCTTGGCCGAGCTGACGGTGCACGCCCACCGGCCGTTCCTCTGGTTCGCCGCCGTGGTCGCGGTGCGCAGCGCGTGCACCTTCGGCCTCCCGGACGGGCCCTGGCGGGGGCCGGTGAGCCACGGGCTCGGGCTGGCATTGATCGGGGTCGGCGGGTGGCTGGTCGCCGGCGTCCTCACGTCCATCGAACGGGCCGCCTTGTCGAGGCTGCGGGTCGACGTCCCGGACAACCGGCACGCCCGCCGGTTGCAGACGCAGGTCACCCTGGTCCGCCGGATCACCGTGGCCGGCGTCGCGCTGCTCGCGTTCGGCGCGATGCTGATGACCTTCCCGGCGGCGCGCGCCGCCGGCACCAGCCTGCTCGCCTCGGCCGGCGTGGTGGGTGCGGTGGCGGCGCTGGCCGCGCAGTCCCTGCTCGGCAACGTGTTCGCCGGCATCCAGATCGCGTTCAGCGACGCGATCCGGCTCGACGACGTGGTGATCGTGGAGAACGAGTGGGGCCGCATCGAGGACATCACGTTGACGTACCTGGTGATCCACCTGTGGGACGACCGCCGGCTCGTGATGCCCACCTCGTACTTCATGTCCCAGCCGTTCGAAAACTGGACCCGCCGCGAAGCCGCGCTCCTCGGCACGGTGGAGCTGGACCTGGACTGGTCGGTCCCGGTGGAGGAGATGCGCGAGGAGCTGCGCCGGATCCTCGCCGACACCGACCTCTGGGACGGCCGGGTCAGCGTGCTGCAGGTGACCGACGCGGTGAACACCCTGATCCGGGTGCGCGCGCTGGTGAGCGCGGCCGACGCGCCGACGCTGTTCGACCTGCGCTGCCTGGTCCGCGAGCAGCTCGTGCAGTGGGTGCGCCGGGCGCACCCGTACGCGTTGCCACGCCTGCGCACGGAACAACTGCAGGCGGCTCCGGTCCCGGCGGCCGCGGATCACGCGCCGGGCCAGGACGCCCGCCTCTTCGGCGACAGCGCCGACGGCCGGACGCGGGAACGCACGTTCAACGGCCCGTGACGGATTCGCGCGGCAGTGCTGAGCGCTTCAGGTGACCCGGAAGACCGGCCAGCCGATCTCGGTGCGCCACGCAGCGGGATCGCTCACGTCGCGAGGGCCGACGCGGTAGACCTCCCGCACCGGCCCGGCCACCGACATCGCGTTCTCCACCACCCAGGTCCCCAGCTCGCCGTAGGTGACCTCGACGCCGTCGTGCTCGCCGATGTGGGTGGTGACGGCCAGTTCCGCGGCCGGAAGCACCACCGGGTGCACGCGGCCGGTGCTGGGTGGCTCGGCGGTCGGCAGGTAGACGAGCGCGTGCCCGCGTTCCTGTTCGAACAGCGCGTTGTCGTAGCAGCCGCCCGGTGGTCCGGTCGCGGTGGCGCCGACGGCCGCCTCCAGTTCGGCCATCGCGCCGGCGAACCAGGCCGCGACGTCGCGGTGGCCGACCACGGCTTCCACCGCCGCGACCGTCCGGGCGGGCTCCGCGCGCAGCTCGACGTCGATCGGCGCGGGGTCGGGCCGGAGCAGGCGCCGCAGCGAAACGACCGCGGCGCGGGTGCGGTCGAGCACGTCTTCGAGGCGTTGCAGGTGGTCCGCGACCAGGGCCGCCCGGACCTCGGGGTCGGGGGTCCGCAGGATGCGCTGCACGTCGCTCAGGGGGACGTCGAGTTCGCGGAGCCGGTGGATGACCTGCGCGGCCGGGATCTGGTCGACGCCGTAGTAGCGGTAACCGGTGGTCTGGTCCACTACGGCGGGCTCCAGCAGGGCCGCCTCGTGGTAGCGGCGCAGGGTGCGCACGCTCAACTGGGTCAGCCGCGAAAACTCCCCGATGCTCAGCACCCCTCCATTCTGGACTCTCTCCCCGGGGGAGAGTCCATGGCTCTCCCACGCCGCGAGCCCACACGATCCCGGCTCACCGGGTCCGGTAGCTGCCCGGTGTCCGGCCCATGACGTGGGTGAACGTTTCGACGAACGCGCTCGGGGTGGCCCAGCCGCACCGGTGTGCGGTCTGGGTGACGGTGGCGCCCTCCGCGAGGTGGATCATCGCGTGGAACACGCGGGTCGTCGTGCGCCACTGGGGGTAGGTGGTGCCGAACTCGAGGCGGAACAGCCGGGACAGCGTGCGCTCGCTGGTGCTGGTGCGCTGGGCCAGCCACGCCGTCGTGCGGGGCCGGCTGAGGTCGTCGGTGACGAGCCGGCACGCGTGGGCCAGCCGCGGGTCGCGGGCCTCGGGCAGGGTCAGCGGCCGGCCGTGGGCCCGGCGGAGCCGGTCGCGCAGCACGGCGTGGATCCGGGCGGCGTCGGCGTCGCCGAGACCGGGTTCGGTGGTGGCGACGAGCAGTTCGCGCAGCAGCGCGCTGACGCCGATGACCGCGGGCGCGGTGCCGTCCAAGGGCGCGTCGCCGGTGGCGAACATCAGGGTGAGCACCTCGGAATCGCCGTAGACGCGGTGCTCGTGCCAGGTGCCGGCCGGCATCCAGACGGCACGGTCGGCGCAGGCGACCCACGTGCCGTGGTCGGTGCGGACGGCGAGCACACCCCGGTGGACGTACACCAGCTGGTGCTCGTCGTGGCGGTGGCGCTCGATGACGTGCCCGGCCGCGTGCCGGTGGCGGTTTTCCGACACAAGAAGACAGCTTATCGGAAGTTCGACACGGGTGGCTCCTGCGACGGTGAGCGCATGACGACCCACCGGCTGCGCCGCATCGCGATGGACACCCGGCCGCTGGCGCATCCGGTGTTCCGCCGGACGTTCTTCGGCCAAGGCGCCGCGGTCATCGGGACGATGGTCACCGAAGTCGCCGTTCCGGTGCAGGTCTACGACCTCTCGCACGCTTCGTTCGACGTCGGTCTCGCGGGGCTGGCCGGTCTCGCCCCGATCCTCGTGTTCGGGCTCTACGGCGGCGCGGTGGCCGACGCCGTGGACCGGCGGCGGTTGTACCTGGCCTCCTCGGGGCTCACCTGGACGGTCACGCTGGCGCTGTTCGCCCAGGCAATGGCCGGGATCGGGTCGGTGCCGCTGATCCTCGGGCTCGTCGCCGTCCAGTCCGGCGGCTTCGCCGTCTCGTCCGCCGTGCGCGGCGCGATCACCCCGGCCCTCGTCCCGCCGGAGGTGGTGCCCGCGGCCAACTCGCTCACGTTCACCGCCTCGACGGTCGGCCAGGTGCTGGGCCCCCTGCTCGCGGGAGCGCTCCTCGGCCTCCCGGACGGGTTCTGCTACGCCTACGGCGTCGACGCGGTGCTGTTCACGGCGGCGCTCTACGCCACCTTCCGGCTCCCGCCGCTGCCCGGAACGGATCCGATCGGCCGTCCGGGGCTGCGATCGGTCCTCGACGGCCTGCGCTTCCTCGTCGGCCGCCGGGTCCTGCTGATGTCGTTCCTGGTCGACATCGCCGCGATGGTGCTGGCCATGCCGACGGCCTTGTTCCCGCAAGCCGCGGAGACGAGGTGGCACGGCGGAGTCGGCCTGCTGTACGCGTCGATCGCGGCCGGCTCGGTCCTCGCCGGGCTGTCCAGCGGCTGGATCGGAAGGGTGCGGCGCCAAGGCGCTGCCCTCGCGGTGGCGGTCGCGGTCTGGGCGGGGGCCGTCGCTCTGGCCGGCGTCGCCCCGAGTTTGTGGCCGGCGGTGACGTTGCTCGTCGTCGCGGGCGCGGCCGACTTCGTCAGCGCGGTGTACCGGCAGACGATCCTGCAGACCGCCGTCCCCGACCGGATGCGTGGCCGGCTGCAGGGGGTGTACACGGTCGTCGTCGCGGGAGGTCCCCGTCTCGGTGATTTGCGCGCGGGGATGATGGCCTCGGCGCTGCCGCTGGTGGTGGCGTGGTCCGGAACCGCGCTGGTGTGCGTGGCGCTCGTGCTGGGCGGCGCCTTCCTGGTGCGGCCGTTCTGGCGCTACACGGCGTCGGGAGTCGAATCCCGGTGAAGGAGTTGCTCGGGAAATCTGTCCACAAAGGAGGATGCTGATCATCGTGCGCAGGGCCGCCACGGCTCGGTCACCCGCGTCACCGGTCCGGCTCTAGCCATGGGGGCGGGCAACCACGACAGTGACAGGTATGAACGAGCCTGGGCGGACGTCCGTGTCACCTCCTCCATGGTGGGAGCAGAGCGGCCAGGACCGGGTCGCGGCCGCTCTGGTCGCCGCGCGCTCCGGTGACGAGGCCGCCTGGGACGAGCTCGTCGACCGGACCGCGCCCTTGCTGTGGGCGGTGCTCCGATCCGCGGAGGTCGGCAAGGAAGCCGCAGATCGGATCGTGGAGCAGGTGTACCTGCGGATGGTGCGAGACCTGGACGAGATCCACGATGGAAGCGAGCTGCTGCGCTGGGTCGCCCGTGTTGCAGGCGGAGACGGGAGCGCATGGTCCGAGGTCCGATACACGCAGGAGCTCGGCCCCTTTGGTACGCCCGGATCGACCGGGCTTTCGCCCGGTTGTCCTCCGGTGAGCACCGGCTGCTCCAGCTGATTCATCTGGCGGCATGAACTACGCCGAGGTCGCGAAGGCCATCGATATGCCCGTCGGGAAGCCAAGGGAAGAACTCCGTGGAGACCGCCGGCCCGCCTCAGGAATTCAGCTCGCGGAGAACTCAAGAAAACTTTGCGAGCGCGGGCCCCTCCGAAACATCGTCGGTATTTAAGCGGGGTAAGGCCCGGAGAATGATCCGAGCGATCAGCTGATTCTTCGACGTTCAGCCACTGCAGCCGTTCGAGCTCGTGTCCTCTCGGAGCATGACGCGGTCGCGCGGCAGGGCGGTGACCGGTCATGACCGAACAGACCACGCCCGGTGCTTCGCTGGTCGACGAGTGGCTGGGCATGCGAGTCCTCGAGCACGTGCGTGACCTGTACAAGGAGCAGCCCGACAGCGCGGACCGGGTGCTGAAGCTCGTCGAGACACGGCTTCAACAGCGTCACGACGCGGAGGTCGTCCACCACCGGCACCGACGGCGGCTCGAATGGGCGTGGTTCGGCTTCCGGGTGGCTTCGGCGCTGCTCGGCTTCGGTGCGCTCGTCGTGTTCGCGCTGGTTGCCGTGCAGTTCATCGGCCACGGTGCGCCGACGCAAGCGAGCGTGGCGCTCGGGGCCGGCGCCGTTTCCGTGGTGGCCATCTTCGTCACCGGCCGCACCGCGGGCCCGCTGTTCACCCGGCGCTCTCCGGAGGAAAGGCCGAATAGGTTCCGGCGTCAGGCGCGGGCGAGGACTTCTCCGTGGGGGATCAGCAGCCAGCCGTCGGGGTGGGCCGCCCAGTTCTGCCACGCCTGGGCGATGGCGTCGAGGTCGGCCTGGGTGGCCAGGCCGCGTTCGAGGGCCATTTTGCCGACCGAGGAATGGATTCGCTCGGCCCACATGTCGCCCCACGTCGAGCGTTCGTCCGGAGTTGCGTAGCACCACACGGAAGCGGACGGCCTGATCTCGGTGAACCCGGCTTCGTGCGCCCACGCGAGCAGCCGGCGGCCGGCGTCGGGCTCGGCGTCGTTGCCGCGGGCCACGGTGCGGTACAGGTCCTGCCAGTCGTCGAGCCGGGGGTCCTCTGGCCACCACCGGAACGCGCCGTAGTCGGCGTCGCGCACGGCGACCACCCCGCCGGGGCGCGTTACCCGCCGCATCTCGCGGAGAGCGGCAACGGGGTCGGACAGGTGCTGGAGCACCTGGTGGGCGTGGGTGACGTCGTAGCTGTCGTCGGGATCGGAGAGCGCGTACGCGTCGTCGACGGCGAACTCGACGGACACCCCACGCCGAGCCGCGTTCGCCCGGGCGGCGGGGAGCGGGGCTTCGGTGATCTCGATCCCGCGCACCCGCCCGGGCGCGACGGCTTCGGCGAGGTCGACCGTGATGCTGCCCGGACCGCAGCCGACGTCGAGCAGGTCCAGCCCCGGGCGGAGCAGGGGCAGGAGGTAGGCCGCCGAACTGGCCGCGGTGCGCGCCGCGTGGCTCGCGACGACGACCTCGGCGTGGCCGTGCGTGTAGACGTCCTTCGCTGCCATGGCCAACCCTTTTCTCAAATATTGAGACAATGTGTCCGCATGATGAACATTACGCCGGGTTGGCCACCCGGGCAATGGGCTGCCACAGCAGCGTCTCGAGTGCCGGGGCCGGCCGACCAAACCCGGGTCCGGCGGCCAGTGGCGGCTGTGGCTCGACTGCCTCGCCGGTTGGGACTACCGCTCGAACTGGATGACGCTGACCAGCACGCCGACGAGTGCGCAGGGCTCGTGCGACCCGTTCTCGCCCCGCAGCGTCAACATCGAAACCCGCAGCTAGCCGCCGTACGTCCAGCGTCCGATGTGGACGGTCTGCACGCCTTGCGGTCGAAACCCGCGCCGGAAGCGGGTTGCGCCGCCGACGTCGGGGCGGGGACGCTCGCCGTCGGGCGTCCGGGCCGGTCGTGGCCGGGATCGCCGACCCGGCCACGCGGCCGGCCGGACGTCGGCTCGTCGGTGTCCGGGGTGGTCACGGACGCAGGAGGTGGGCGATCACCCGCCGGCGGGCCGCGGCGTTGTCCCGCCGGGGGTCGAACACCGCGTCGAGCAGGGTCAGCACCTCGTCCCGCGCGGCCCTGGTGCGCATGATCCGCCGCCACAGCCCCAGGTTCAGCGCGTGGCGGCGGGGTGAGGTGGTGGCCAGGCGGAGCACGTTGGCGACGTTGCGCCGGACGCTGTCCGGAAGCCTGCGCAGGTCGGAACGCTGCTCGAGCAGTATCTCCGGCAGCACATCGAGACCGTGCTCGGTCATGAAGCCGAAGTCGGTCCGCCAGGCCGCCGCCCCGAGGTAGTCGACCATCCGGCACCAGCCGCGCAGGAACGTCAGTTCGAGCGGGGCGTACGGGGCCGGGTCGATGTCCGCGATGGTCGTGACCACGACGTCGAGACAGGTCTTGTGCGCCTTCCACAGCGCGATCCGGAGCGGCTCGAAGTCGGTCGTGGCCGGAGTGTCCTCGACCATCGCGAAGTAGCGCTGCCACTGCTCGACACTGGGCGCCAGCTCGTCCGGCACCACGCCGCCCCGCACGTACCGGAACCGGGCCGTGGCGGGCGCGTCGGCGATTTCGAGCGGAGCGACCACGCCGGCGCGCTCCGCGCCCAGCCACGGGACCACGCTCAGCGTGTAGTTGCCGTAGGCCCACGGCGAGTCCGGATCGATCGCCCCGTCGGCGTGCGTGGTGGTGCCCAGCCGCCCGGTGCGGCACTGCCACTGGAGCTGGAACGTCCACGCCCACAAGGGATTGTCCCGGTTGTCGGCGCCGAACAGCCCGCCCGTGTTCGTGGCCTCGATCAGCTGCCGGTAGGCCGCCATCCGGTGCTCGAACCGGAACGGGTCGAACCGGTCCGTCAGCTCCGCCGCGGAAACCCAGACCGCGTAGAGGTCCAGGTCGGCCAGTTCCGGGGGATGGACGGAGCTCACGCACTCAATGTAGCGCGGTCGAACGGGCGCCTTCGGTCAGTGACTCACGGCCGGCCGGGTTGGGCGAGGATCCACGCCCGGGCCTGTGCGACGCTTCCGGTGACCGTGACGACCTCCGTGAGGTGCCCGATTTCGAGCGCGCGCGATGCCGTGGTCTCCCGGACCGGGCGGGGAAGCCGCCATGGGCAAAGCCTGACGTCGATCACCCGCCCGGCGATCGGCGGCGGCAGTCGGTCAACGGGCCGGGAGGTCGATTTCGGTGTGGCGCGTCGCCAACGTCGATGCCACGTCGGCCAGCTTGACGTTCAGGTCCTGCGAGGTGCGCCGCAGCACGTCGAAGGCGTCCTCCGCCGAGACGCCGCGGCGGGCCATGATGATGCCCTTGGCCTGCCCGATCACGTCGCGGCTCTCGATCGCCTTGTGCAGGTGCGCGGCCTGCAGTTCGGCGCGGGTGACGGCGTCGGTGGTGGCCAGCGCCAGCGACGCGTGGGTGGCCAGCAGGAGCAGGACGTCCCGGTCGGCCTTGTCCAGCCCGCCGGGGACCCTCGAGTACACGTTGAGGGCGCCGACGGAACCACCGGTCGGCGCGCCCGGCAGCAGGGCGGTGGCGATCACGGACCGGACACCGAGGTCCGCCGCGGCGGGCGCCCACCGCGGCCAGCGGCGTTCGCCGGCCAGGTCCGGGCAGACGGCCACGGCCGGGCCGCCGGGGATGGCCGCCTCGACGCAGGGGCCTTCGCGGAAGCGGTACTGCAGCACGTCCAGGTCGGTGGCCAGGTCGTGCGTTTCGGCCGGGGTGTGGAAGCCGCCGTCGGGATCGAGCAGGGTGAAGCTGGCGACGTCGGCGGCCGGGACCATCACCGTCGCGGCGTCCAGCACCCGCTGCAGGACGTCTTTGACCGAGGGAGCGGCGAGCAGCGTGGCCGTCAGCTGGGCGAACTGCTCGGCCAAGGGCCCCAGGCCGGGCCGGGACCCGTCGGAGCCGGACGCGAACGCCGTTCGGTCGAGCTGTCAGTCCTGCTCACCAGTCATGCCCATCCTCCTGAGAACGCGAGAAGGACGGCTGCCTGCTCAACCATCGCAGAGACCAATCTAGCCGCCGCCCCGCCGGCCGACCGCGCACCGGACCTGGTTCCGAGAGCAATTCGTGTTTTCCGTGCCTGCCGCTCGGGTAAGGAGATCTTGGATCCGGATCTCCCGTACGGGCTCCTTCGGGTCTAGACCCTGCCGGCTCCAAACCCGAGGGGCCGGCAGGGTCGCCTCCCGTGCCCGAGCCGCGCCGAACCGGTGCGCCGACGGCTCCGAACACCATCGTGTACGCGCCCGGACCAGGGAACCGCGGCAGAATGCCCACGCCCGGCAGGTGACCATGAGAGGCCTCGAGTGCGTTCCGAAGTTGCTGAAGGCAGTCCGTTGAGCGGGGTGTTCGCCGCCGACGACGAGATCGGGCGCGACCTGGCGCGGGTGGACTGGACGTCGACGCCGCTGGGCGCACCGGCGGACTGGCCGCAGAGCCTGCGGACCGCCGTGAGCATCCTGCTGTCGTCGCGGTTTTCGATGTGGATGGCCTGGGGCCCGGACCTGACGTTCTTCTGCAACGCCGCCTACCGCCGGGACACACTGGGCCGGAAGTACCCGTGGGCGCTGGGGCGGCCGGCGAGCGAGGTGTGGGCGGAGATCTGGGACGACATCGGTCCGCGGATCCGGACGGTGCTCTCCACCGGCAAGGCGACCTGGGACGAGGCGCTGCTGCTGTTCCTGGAGCGTTCGGGTTACCCGGAGGAGACCTACCACACCTTCTCCTACAGCCCGCTGCGCGACGACACCGGCCGGGTGGTCGGCATGCTCTGCGTCGTCGCCGAGGAAACCGAGCGGGTCATCGGCGAGCGCCGGATGGCGCTGCTGCGGGACCTCGGCTCGGACCCCAGCGTCGTGCAAACCGAACGGCAGGTGCTCGCCTTCGCCGGCCGTCAGCTCGGCCAGGACCTGCGTGACCTGCCGTTCACCCTCACCTACCTCTTCGACGGCCCGGACGCGGTGCTCGCCGCGGCGACCGGCATCGAGGCGGCGCCGTCGGCCACCGTGTGGCCGGTCGAGGCCGCGGCCGGGGGAGAGGCGGTGCTGGTCGACCTGGACAGCGCGGTCTTCCCCGGGCTGCCGTCCGGCTCGTGGCCGGAGCCGCCCACCCGCGCCCTGGTCGTGCCGCTGCGGCAGCAGGGCAGCCCCCCGTACGGGTTCCTGGTGGCGGCGTTGAACCGGTACCGCGAACTGGACGACGGCTACCGCGGCTTCATCGACCTGGTGGCCGGGCACATCGCCGCGGGCATCGCCAGCGCCCGCAGCTACCAGGCCCAGCAGCGCCGCGCGGAAGAACTGGCGGAGCTGGACCGGGCGAAGACGACGTTCTTCTCCAACATCAGCCACGAGTTCCGCACGCCCCTGACACTGATCCTGGGTCCGGTGCAGGAGCTGCGTGGCCGCTGGGCCGAAGGCGACGAGCGGGCCCGCGAAGAGCTGGAGGTCGTGCACCGCAACAGCCTCCGGTTGAGCAAGCTGGTCAACACCCTGCTGGACTTCTCCCGCATCGAGGCCGGCCGCATGCAGGCCCGGTACGAGCCGGTCGACCTGGCCGCGGTCACCGCCGAGCTGGCCAGTGTGTTCCGTTCCGCCGTCGAACGAGCCGGGCTGACGTTCACCGTCGAGTGCCCGCCGCTGCGCGAGCCGGTGTACCTGGACCGCGGCATGTGGGAGCGGGTGGTCTTCAACCTGCTCAGCAACGCCCTCAAGTTCACCTTCGACGGCTCGGTCACCGTCACCGTCGGCCGCGACGACGGACGCGCCGTCGTCAAGGTCATCGACACCGGCGTCGGCGTGCCCACGGCGGAGATGCCGCGGCTGTTCGAGCGGTTCCACCGGATCGAGAACGCCCGCGCCCGCTCCGGGGAGGGCAGCGGTATCGGCCTGGCACTGGTCCGCGAGCTGGTCGAGCTGCACGGCGGCACCATCGCCGCCGACAGCGCCGAAGGCGCGGGCACCACGTTCGTCATCCGCCTCCCCTTCGGGTCCACCCACCTGCCCGCCGATTTCCTCGTGCCGGCCGCGACCCGCGTCGCCCCCTCCACCATCGCCGAGCAGTACGTCGAGGAAGCCCTGCGCTGGCTGCCGGACGAAGCCCGCGTCGAGGACGCACCGCGCCCGGCGCAGACCAGCGCCGCCGTCCCGGCGCGTGTCCTGCTCGCCGACGACAACGCCGACATGCGCGAATACCTGACGCGGCTGCTGACGGACGCCGGTTACCTGGTCGCCACGGCCGTCGACGGCCGGAAGGCGCTCGAGGCCGCCCGCACGGATCCGCCGGACCTGGTGATCAGCGACGTGATGATGCCGGAGCTGGACGGCCTGGCCCTCGTGGCCGAGCTGCGCGGGGACGCCCGCACCGCCGCGGTGCCCGTCCTGCTGCTCTCCGCGCGCGCCGGGCAGGAAGCCTCCATCGAAGGACTGCAGGCGGGGGCCGACGACTACCTCGTCAAGCCGTTCGCCGCCGCCGAACTGCTGGCTCGGGTCCGGGCCAACGTCGAACTCGCGCGCCTGCGCAACCACCACGCCCGCTGGCGCACCGCGTTGGTGGATTCCCTGCAGGAGGCGTTCTTCGTCTGCGACGAGAGCGGCTCGGTCATCGAGATCAACGCGACGTTCACCGACATCCTCGGGTTCGGTCCGGAAGGCCTGCCCTACGAGCCGCTCCACCCCTGGTGGCCGGACGCCGGCACCGACCCGGACGCGCACGAGCAGGCCGCCGAGGCGTTTGCCGGCATGGTGGGTGATCCGCACGGCAGCTACACCGTTCCGGTCACCCATCGCGACGGGCACCGCGTGTGGGTCACGGCGAGCTTCAACCACGTCGACGACCCGGAGACCGGCCGCCGGGTCACGGTCGGGACCTTCCGGGACGTCACCGCCGAGCACTACCTGGTGCAGCGCCAAGCCGCGCTGTCCGCGCTCAGCCAGCAGCTCTCGCAAGCCGACACGGTGGCCGAGGCGATGACGGCGTCGGTCGAAGAGCTGCGCCGTCTGTGGAAGGCCCACCGGGTGGTCGCCCTGACCTTCCCCACCTCCGCCGCCGAAGTGGCCGAGCCGCGGCTGGTGTGCGCCGGCGAGCCGGTGCGGTGGGCCCAGCTGGCGCCCGAGGTGCGGCAGACGATCGAAGCGTTGCGTGCGGGTGACCCGCTCACCCCCGCCACCGGGGACGCCGAGGCCGTCGGCATCGCGCTGCAACACCCCGAGGGGGTACTGGTCCTGTGGCTCGAGCCGGCCGAGCGGCGGCGGGTCACGTCGGAGGACGAGACGCTGCTGACGGTGCTCGCCGGCCGGCTCGGCCAGGGGCTCTCGCGGGTCCACCAGCACGACCAGCAGCGGGAGACCGCGCTGGCGCTGCAGCACGCCATCCTCGGCCCGCAGCAGCTGCCGGGCGGGTTCGCCGTGCGGTACCAGCCGGCCACCCGGCCCCTCCAGGTCGGCGGTGACTGGTACGACCTGGTCGACCTCGACGGCGGACGCATCGCCCTGGTCGTCGGCGACTGCGTGGGGCACGGCCTGGCCGCGGCCACCGTCATGGGACAGCTGCGCAGCGCCTGCCGCGCCCTGCTGCTCGAGCACCCCACTCCGGCCGCCGCCTTGGCCGCACTGGACCGGTTCGCCGCGAGGCTGCCCGGCGCCGCCTGCACCACCGCCTTCTGCGCGGTGCTCACCCCGGAAACCGGCGAGCTGGCCTACTCCAGCGCGGGTCACCCGCCGCCGGTCCTGGTCCACGCCGACCGCACCACGCGGCTGCTGGAGGACGGCCACTCCCTGCCCCTGGGCGTCCGCGCCGACCTGGACCGGCCCGAAGCGCGGGTCGTCATCCCGCCCCGCGGCACCCTGCTGCTCTACACCGACGGCCTCGTGGAACGCCGGCGCCGCCCCCTCGACGAGGGCATCACCCGCGTCGCCGAGCTCCTGGAAAGCAGCGCCACCACGACGCCGGACGAACTCGCCGACAAGCTCATGACCGGCCTGGCGCCCGCGGCGGGCTACGAAGACGACGTCGCCGTGCTCATCTACCGCCAGCCCGGCCCGCTCGAGCTGGACTTCCTGGCCGACGCCGGCCAGCTGGCGCCCACCCGCCGGGCCCTGCGCGGCTGGCTGGACCGGTGCGGCCTGGACACCGAACAAATCCAGAACGTCCTGGTCGCCACCGGCGAAGCCGTGGCCAACGCGATCGAACACGGCCACCGGGACACCCCCGGCGGTCCCATCCGGCTGAACGCGATCGCGCTGGCCGACCGGGTGCACGTGACCGTCACCGACACCGGCACGTGGAAGCCCCCGCAGCCGAGCGCGACTTCGCGGCGCGGCCGCGGCATGACCTTGATGCGGGAACTGGTGGACGAGGTCAGCGTCCACCCGACCGCCGACGGCACCACCGTCCACCTGCACGCGAGGATCCCGGCATGACACCGCTCACCCTGGAAACGTCCCGCCGCGGCGACGGCAACCGCGTGCTGACCGCGACCGGCGAGATCGACCTCAGCAACGTCGCCGACTTCAGCCGCGCCCTCGGCGACGCCACGGCCGACGGCCCGGTGATCGTCGACCTGCGAGCGGTGGACTACCTCGACAGCGGCGCGATCAACGCCCTCTTCGCCCACGCCGACCAGATCAGCCTCGTCATCAACCCGGTGCTCGGGCCGGTGCTCACCATCAGCGGCCTCACCTCGCTGGTCGACGTCGGACACTGACCGGTCGAACCATCCGAGCGGCGGTCTCACTCCTTCGGTTGATCACCGAACCCGAACCAGGGATCCCGCTCGCCGGGCGTGATCACCTGTGTTTCGTTGATCCGGTGCCTTCGTTTCGCCTCGCCCCCGTGCTGACCGGCCTGGTTCTCTCCGCGGGCGTCGGGTTGCTCGCGGTCGCCGAACCGGCGGTCGTGCCGGTCGCGCGGTCTTCCGCGCCCGCCTCCGCGACCCTCGTCCGCCTGACGACTTCGCCGGTCGAGGCGCTCGGACTCGAGGCCTACACCGGCCGGTACGGCGTCGCGGAGTCCTCCGGTCCCGGACAGACCGACAACGGGGACTTCGGCGACCCCGACGGGATGCTGAGCCGGATCGGCGTCGCCACCAAGGAGGTGCGGACCGCCGCCGACCCGGCCAAGAACTGGGCGCAGGCGCAGCTGACCGCGCTGGAGGTGAAGCTCGGGCGGAAGCCGTTCCTCAAGGTGGCTTCGCTCGATTCCTACGCCGAATGCGTCCCGCCGCCGGTGGGCCCGTGGGCGCTGGCGTACAACCGCACCAACGGCGGCGCGATCGAGGTGCTCGGGCACCTCGTGCGAACGGGCCGGAACGAGCTGAGCGTGACCGGCGCCCAGCTGGGCGCCCGTGAGATCGGCAAGAGCACCCTGACGGTGGTGGTGACGCCGCTGCAGGACCCGTCCGCGCAGAGCCGCCAGGGCTACGCCCGGGCCTGGTTGGACATCGACGTCACCGCGTCGCTGAAGGACAAGGACGGCAAGGCCGTGTACGACGGGCCGTTGACCTCGTTGCGGCTCGGAGAAACCGAGGCACACTGCGAGCCCCGGCCGCCGACGACCACCCCGGTCACCTCGACCACCACGGCGAAGACGACCACGCGGACCACGTCCTCCACACCGGCCTCGACCTCGACTTCGGCCACGACTTCGGCCTCTACCTCCACCTCCACCTCGGCCTCGGCCTCGACCTCGGCCACGGCCTCGGCCTCGGCCTCGGCCTCGACCTCGACCTCGGTTTCGGCCACGACGACCGGTCCTTCCGGCGTCACCGTGACGCCGACGACCACGTCGGGCACTTCTTCGGCCGCCTCTCCGGTGCCCGGCTCGCCCGGCAGCCCGCCGACGACCGGCGGCCTCCCCGGAACCGGCGTCGGCGGCCTGCCCGCCCAGGCGGCCGCGCTGCTGGTCCTGCTCGGCACCGGCCTGACGCTGCTCGCCGTGGCGCGGCGACGACGCAGCCGTTGACCCGAGGTCGGGTCTTTCGCCCGGCGACGCGCGCATCGCCGCTACCATCCCGGGTCGTCGAGTGCCGCTCGCCACCCACGTGGCCGGGGCGGGGCGGGAGCCGAGGGGAGCGGGATGACCAGGGCATTGATCATCGGCGGGGGCATCGCCGGGCCGGTCACGGCCATGGCCCTGCAGAAGGCGGGCATCGGCTCGGTCGTCTACGAGGCCGAGGAGCCGGGCGCGGACGACGTCGGCGCGTTCATGACGATCATGAACAACGGCTTCGACGCCCTGCACGCCATCGACGCCGACAAGCCGGTGCTGCAGGCGTCGTTCCCCGCCGACCGCGCGTTCTTCTGGAGCGGCTCGGGCAAGAAGCTCGGCGAAGCACCCATCGGCGGCGGTACGGCGGGCTCGTACGGGCCGCACACCATCAAGCGCTCCGAGCTGTACCGGGTCCTGCACGAGGAAGCCACCCGCCGCGGGATCACGATCGAGCACGGCGAACGGCTCGGCGACGTGGACATCTACGCCGAGCGCGGCATCGCGGCGTTCTTCGAGGACGGCTCCCGCCGCGAAGGCGACCTGCTGATCGGCGCCGACGGCGTCCACTCGGCCACCCGCGAAATCATCGACCCGCACGCGCCGCAGCCGCGCTACACCGGGACGGTCGTGTTGTGCGGCTACGCCCGGCACGCGCCGGTCGAGCCGCTGCCCGGGGTGTACCGGATGATCTACGGCAAGCGTGTGTTCTTCGCGTACACGACCGCGCCGGACGGTGAGACGTGGTGGTTCGTGAACATCCCGCGCCCGGAGGTGTCGAAGGCGGAGCTGGCGTCGACGTCGCTGGAGGAGTGGCAGCGGCAGGCGATCGCCGTGCTCCGGCGGGACCGGTCGCCGGCGGCGGCGATCGTGGCGGCCTCGGAGCAGATCCGGGCGAACAACGGCTACGACATCGCCTCGGCGCCGCGGTGGCACGCCGGCCCGATGATCGTCATCGGCGACGCCGCCCACGCCGCGGCGCCGAACGCCGGGCACGGGGCGTCGATGGCCATGGAGGACGCCGTGGTCCTGGCCAAGTGCCTGCGTGACCTCCGTGAGCCGGCGGCGGCGTTCCGGGCTTACGAGCAGCTGCGCCGGGAGCGGGTCGAGCGCCTGGTGGCCACCAGCGCGAAGATGGGCGGCACGGCCACGCCGGGGCCGGTCAAGCGGCTCATCCGCGACATCGCGATCTCCCGGCGGCTCAAGAGCGGCCCGCGCAACACCGCGGCGTGGCTCACCCAGCACCACATCGAGTGGACGGACTGACCGCCTGCTAGGGCCGCTCCGGACCGGGTGGCGTGCGCGTCACCTCCGGCCCGGTCGAACCGCCGTACGTGGCGATCTTGTACTCGGTCGCGGCGAGGGACAGCGTCAGCTCGCGGATGCGCCGCCGGATGGTGTCGCGGTGCTCGACGAGCATGTCGAGCCGCTCGGGCACGGTGCCCGCCCCGGCGTCGACGAGCCCGATGTAGTGCTGCAGGTCGCGCATCGGCATCCCGGACAGCCGCATCCGGGTCAGGAACACCAGGCGCCGCACCGCTTCTTCGTCGTAGACGCGGTATCCGCTGCGGTCGCGGCCGACCTCGACGAGCCCGGCGCGTTCGTAGTAGCGGAGGGTGTGCGGCGAGATGTCGAGCATGTCGGCGACCTCGGCGATGGTCATCGGCTCGGTCATCCCGCCCACGTCGGTGAGCCGGTGGATCGCCTCGACCGACACGTCGTCTTCGCCCAGCATCGCCAGCGCCCTGGTCAGCAGTTCGTCCGTGGCCATGCCGTCCAGCCTAGATCGGCCGCGACGAGGGCGGGACGTCGGCGAAATCGGCGCTGCGGGCGGTTTCGGCCCACCGCTCGACGCCGTCGAGGTCGCGCCGGTAGGCCCGGGTGAGCCGCTCGACGGCCTCGCTGCCCAGCGGCAGCCGCAGCGGCACGTCGTCGCCGTGCACGACGGACACGATGATGTCCGCGGCCCGCACCGGGTCGCCTTCCTGGCGGCCGTCGGCGCCTGCCATGTCCGCGCGCACTCGAGCGAGCACGTCGCGGTAGGTCTCGGACGGCTCGGCGAACTCCAGCACGTCGGCCTCGTTGAACCCGGTGCGGAACCGGCTCGGTTCGACGAGCACGACCCGGATCCCGAACCCGGCGACCTCGCCCGCCAGTGCCTCCGACCAGCCTTCGAGGGCGAACTTCGACGCCGAGTACGCGGACACGCCGGGGAAGGACTGCCGTCCGCCCTGGCTGCTCATCTGCACGATCGTCCCCGTCCCGCGCTCGCGCATGGCGGGCAGCGCCGCGCGGACCAGGGCGGCCGGGCCGAACAGGTGCAGGTCCATCAGCTCCCGCAGCTGCGCGTCGCCGATTTCTTCGACGG
The DNA here is from genome assembly GCF_040610315.1 of Amycolatopsis sp. NPDC004169. Taxonomy (NCBI): domain Bacteria; kingdom Bacillati; phylum Actinomycetota; class Actinomycetes; order Pseudonocardiales; family Pseudonocardiaceae; genus Amycolatopsis; species Amycolatopsis sp. NPDC004169. Next base: position 140,360 of record NZ_JBEXMD010000014.1, on the reverse strand, counting down.
CGCCGACCACCGCTCGGCCGGCGTTGTTGACCAGGACGTCGAGCTGCCCGAAGTGGCCGATGGTGTCCTTCACCAGGTCCGCGGCCGCGGTGGTGTCGCGGGCGTCGAACTTCACGACCAGGCAGCGGTCCGGGTACGCGGCCTCCAGGTCGAACATGCGCTCGGGCCGCCGCACGGCGGTCACCACGTTGTCGCCCGCCGCGAGCGCCGCTTCCGCCAGGGCGCGCCCGAGGCCGCGGGTCGCGCCGGTGATGATCCAGGTCTGTGTCGTCATGGCGGCGACGCTAAGGCTTCGAGCGCGCTCGAAGGCAAGTCAGTAGGCGAAGCGGGCGTCCATGGTGAGCTGCGGCGGGATCGGGAACCGGGTGGCCATCGCCCGGCCGGTCGAAGTCGGGGCGAACCGCAACGCGCCCGCCGTCACCACCGGGTGTTCGGCCGAACTGCTGACCACGATCGAATACGAGGCCACCTCTTCGGCCCCGGCCTGGTCGACCCGCACCAGGCGGTAGTCGATGGTGGCCAGCCGCAACGTGTCCGGGTGGGGTCTGACCTTGGTGAACACCCGGAACGTCTCACCCGGGTGGGCGCCGGCGGCGACCGTCCGCAGGTACGCCTCGATGCCCTCGTTCTGCACCCGCTGGTTGACGAATTCCGGGGCGTAGAAGATGCCGTACGGGCTCTCGAAGCCGGTTCCCTGGCCCAGGGTGTGCGCCCGCTCGTAGGACGGGCCCGACGGCAGGTTGCCGTGCTGGCCCGCGGAATACATGCCGCGTTCCATCCCGGCCCGTCCCAGCGAACCGCCGAGCGTCGACTCGTGCCGGACGGGACCGCCGGCGGTGGTCCGCCAGACCCGGGTGCCGTCGGGGAACTCGAGCACCACCGGGGGATCGGGGACGACCGGGGCCACGGTCTCGAAGAAGTTCGGCGCGGCCTCGTCCAGGGACACCTCGACGATCCGCCCGCCGCGCGGTGCCACGCTGACCGAGTCGATCTCGCGAAGCCGCGACAGCCGCGCGGTCAGCTCGTCCCAGCGCGCGAGGTCCGCCGGGTTCGGCCGCCCCGCGGCGGCCGCGATCCGCTGCTCCACTGTGGACAGTTCGCGGTCGAGCACGGGCCGGTTCGCCAGCACGGACTCGTACGCCGCGCGGACGTTCCCGGTGGCGACCGCGCGCAGCCGTCCCTCGACCTCGGCCAGCGTCCAGGCCGGGTTGGCGCCCCAGGAATCGACGACGGCGGACAGCTGCTCTTCGGACAGGCCCAGTTCGGTGCCGAGCGTGCGGATCCGGCGCCCGGCGGTACCGGCCTGCTCGAAGGCCGCGCGCAGCCGGATCAGTTCCCCGGCGCTCAGCTCGCCCTCGGCGAGGAGCCGGGCGGCCCGCAGCCGCAGGACGAACCGGTCGAGCGACACGATGCCCTGCCGGATCCCGTAGTACGCCGCCCGGACCATCGGGCCGATGCCCCGCACGCCGCCGATGGCCGAGTTCACCCCACCGGCGGCCGCGGCCAGGTCCCGCAGCGCCGCGTCCAGGCCGACGGCGCCGCGGAACTGGGCCACGATGCCCGCGGCGAGCCGCTCGGAGATCCCGGCGGCCTTGAGGTCCGCGGCCAGCCGGGCCGCGTCGCCGGTGGTCTTGGCCAGCCGCAGCGCCGGTTCCGCCGGGCGGATCGCCGCGGCCGCCCCGGCCAGGTCGATCCCGGCACCGGCGACGGCGACCAGCACCCAGCCGAACCACGGGTCATCCTGCACCAGCCCGGCCAGGTGGGCGCCGTGCCCGCGGCGGTACTCCTGGTAGGCCTCCACCGCCTGCCAGGCGCCGAGCCCGAACACCGCCAGCGCGCCGAGCAGGGCCACCGTCCCGGTGCCGGCCGTGGCCACGCTGATCGCGAGCGTCACCACCGCCAGCACGATCGCCGTCACGCTCTTGCGGGCCTGCCGCGACTTGAGCCGGTCCTCGACGATCCGGAAGTAGAGGGTCCCTTCCCGGATGTCCTGCAGCCTCAGCGAGAGTTCGTGCAGCGGCGGCAGGTCGTAGCCGAACGCCCGGTCCGCCTTGAGCTCGGCGCTGGTGGCGGCGACGCCGTTGCGGTGCCGGGTGACGTAGGTCCGGACCACGCGCAGGACCTCGGCCGCACTCGCCGCCTGGGCCAGCGCGGCCCGGTCGAAGCCCTCCTCGGCCGCCAGCGGGCCGGCCGCCGCGGCGGTGACCAGCTCGTCGGCGGCGGCTTTCGCCTGAGCGGCCTCCGCGGCCAGCCGGGTCTTCCGTGCGTAGTCGTCGCCGAGGTAGCGGTGCAGCTCGGGATCGGGGCCGATGGCCCGGGCGGTGCCGGCCTTCTCCTCGGCCTCGGCGTACAGCGCCTTGGCCCGGGTACCGGCCAGCGCCGCGACCAGCCGGTCGGCGGCACCCGGGGGCTTCGAGCCGTTGCTGTTCGAGGCTGAGGAGGCGGTCATAGCCGTCCAGCAGCTCCAACCCGATGAGCACGGTCTTGTCCTCGAAGGCCGCGAGGAAGTCGGAGACGAGCCCCTCGAACGCGGCGGGCGAGGCGAGCCCGTGCTTCGCCAGCGCCGCCCGGAATTCGGCGTCGATCGCGTGCGCGCGGGTCTCGTCGACCGCCGCGTACGTGCCCGACATGCCGCCCACGGCCCGCCAAACCTTGTACAGCTCGTACAACCCGTCCATCTCGAACAGCGCGGTCTTCGCGCTTTCCACGGTGACGCCCGCCTCGCGGAACCGGGCCACCTGGGCGAGATACCGGTCAACCGACGCCTCGAACCGGCGCCAGTCGGTCGTGTGCGCGTCGACCTTGGCGGGGTACCCGGCCAGCTCGGCGTCGGTGAGCCCGGCTAGCTTGTGCGCCAGCCGGAGCACGGCGGCGTAGTCGGCCGGCCCGGCCGCGCGCGGTGCCCCTTCGGTGAACAGGAAATCGCGGATCCGCGGCGGCAGCGCGTCGATCTCCCGCCGTTCCCGGAGCAGCTCGTCGCGGACGCCCAGCCAGTACGCCGCCAGTTCCCGGTCCTCCTGGCCGCTGCCGAGCTGACCGGTCCGGCCGGTGGCGGCCCGGAACCGGCGGTCCGCATCGGCGTTCAGCTCGTCGCGCTGTCCGGCGCCCAACACGGCCAGCGCCTGCTCGTTCGCCGCCTGCTGGGCGGCGTGGGCGAGGCGCAGGCTGTGGTCGACGACGTGCAGCAGCTTGTACCGGCGCGCCAGATCGGCGGCGGTGACCTCGGGCGGCGTCCCGGTCCAATGCCAGTGCTCCGCGTCGAGCAGCCGGGCGGCCTCGGCGCCGGCCACGTGCCGGTACTGCCGGACGAATTCCCGGAGCAGCTCGGCACTGTCCAGCCGCCGGTCCAGCCGCACCCGGAACGGGAACGACCGGCTACGCAGCGGCACCCCGACCGGACGCCCGCCGTCGTCGTAGCTGGGCGTCGCGTACGCGCTGCCGTCGGCGGTCACCCGCAGGCCGGCGAACGGCTCCCGGGCCGGCGGCCGGCCCGGGGTGGCCGTGACCGTGCTGCCGGTGAGTCCGACCGGGTGGACCGCCCGCGCCACCGCGTCCAGCACGACGGCGGTCAGCCGCTCCCGCTCCGGCGCCGGCAGGTCGTCGGCGGTGGTGACCGCCGACGGCAGGTGGTAGTGCTTCCGCACGGCTCTCGCCTTTCTTCGTCAGTGCGCACGCGGTGGCAGGGTGCCGGGCGGCTTGATCCGTTCCCGGCCTTCCTGCAGTTCGAAGTGCATCGGGTCGGCGCCGCCGAACTGCCAGGTCGCGCCGGGCACGAACCCGCTGTGCGCCATTTCTGCGAAGAAGCGGAGGTCGAACCCGTCCTTCGGGTTGAAGAAGCCCGCCTCCAGCAACCGGAGCAGCGGCGGGTTGTCGGCCGGGGCGATGCTGCGCAGATCACCGGTGGTGAGCGCTTCGAATGTCCCGATGCCCGCCGGGGTCGACAGGTCGGGGTGGGCGAGTTCTTCGCGCAGCTCGGTGACCTCGGTGATCCACTTCCAGGCGGGCCGCAGCGCCGGGACGTCGGAGGCCGCCAGCTCCGCCTTCAGCCGATCGCGGGTGGCGGCGGCCGAGTCGCGTACGCGTTTCGCGTAAATCTCTTCGCGCAGCGCGGTCTCGGCCTCTTGCCGCCTGGCCGCGGCGTCCCGGATGGCTTCCACGGGTGCCGGGGTCCAGTCACGCCCGACCGGGCGGGTTTTCGCGATCGCGGCGTCACGGCGTCGCACCGCGGCGGCGGTCGCGGTCTTGGCGCGTTGCTCGTCCTGCTGTGCCAGCTGCAGTCTCTTCTCGGCGTGCTGCAGATCGGCCCGGATTTCGGCGGGCGGGCGCAGCTTGTCCATTCCGGGGTGCTTGGCGAGCGATGCCTTGACTTCGGTGTCGAGCGCGGTGATCCACTCGGTGACCAGCGGCGGGATCTCTTCGAGAATGGCCTTCCGCCGCTCCTGGAGACTCGCCGGCGTCTGCTTGCCGCGCTGTGCCGCGATTTCACGCAGCACGTCGAGATACCGTTTGCGGACGTCCAGCAGTTTCGTCCGGTGGGCGGGGGACAACGTGCCGATGAAGCCGAGCGAACCCCGTTGCATCTGGCGGAACTGCTGTTCGAAGAGCTGGAAGACCCGTTTCGCCACGGGATCCTGGTCGTCGGCGGCGAGTGTTGTCGTGTCCGCGGCCAGGCGCTGTCCCATCGCCTTGACGATGCCCGGCCAGTCGTTGCCCATGTCCATGTGGGCGCCGCGGGGGTCGATGGCCGCGGCGATCTGGTGGGGGTCGAAGCGGCGGGTGCCGGAACTCTGGAAGCCGATCTTGGGGTTCTCCGCGGCGGCGATGTCGAGGGCGTAGCCGAGGGCGTGGATCATGAAACCCGGGGTCTGGATCTCGCCTTCCTCGAAATGGCGCAACTGGAACCCGCCGTAGATCTTGGGGTGCTTCGGCAGCAGGTTCAGGACGCGTTCCAGCCGGTCCGCGGCGTCGCGGTGCAAGACGACGTCGACCTCGGGATTGTCCTGGGTAGCCGGACGTTTCACCTCGGTGAAGTTCCGGAAGTGGTCGAGGAGGTCCTCCCACGTCGAGAAGTACAAGCGCATCCGGATGAAGAACTGGAGGTGGTGGTCGGCCGTCGCGTCCGCCCCCTCCGGCGGGTGCTGCCGGTCGACCTCCTGCCGCACCAACGGCGACAGGCTCGCGAACACCGCTTCCACCGCTTCCCGGGAGCCGAAGATGTCGAGGGCGAGCGCACGCACCGCGGCCTCGTTGTCCGCCGCGGACCGCGTGGGATCGACCAGGTTCGGACCGGCGGAACGCACGCGGAGCGCTTCCGCCTCGTTGGCGCTCAGATCCGGCAACGCCGGCACGGCGACCGGGTCGCCGGCGAGCTGGAAGGACGGGACGGCGTAGCCGTCGGCACCCTGCCGGCCGGGGTCGTACCGCTCCCGCACCTCCGTGGTGGCGCCTCTCGGGTCGCCGTGCCGCTCGGCGAGCACGCGCTCGGCCTCGGCCAGCCGGGCGGACACCGCCCGGGTCAGCGCCTGGCCCACCGCCGCCAGCTGGTCGTCGGTCGGCACTCCGACGATCCGGACGGTGATCGGGACGTGGCAGTCGATGCGCACCGGCTCACGTCGCGACGTAGGTGAGCTGGATGGTGGCCAGGCTGACGTCGGTGGTCTGGCTCAAGACCGTGACGTAGTGGCGGAACGATCCGTCGACCGTGGCGACCGCGTCGGGCACGGGCACCGTGTGGTCGAACGGACTGGCTTCCGGCGAGTCGAGCCGGATCTCGGCCAGTTCTTCCGGGGGCAGGTTCTGGTCGAGGAGGGAGGACCGGAACAGCCGGATGACGAACAAGGCCGGCGGACCGGGGTAGAACCCGATGGCCCGGAAGTTCCGCAGCGCGACCGGTTCCGGCAGCGACAGGTGCATGATCGCCTGCGCGCCCGCCACCGCCGGGTGCGCCATCCCGGTGTCGTCGTAGCTCCACTCACCGGCGGGCAGGGACACGAGGTCGAGGCCGGGGGTGAGCCGCTGCTCGCCGAGCACGACGCCGGGGAACTTGAGCGCGGTGTTGATCCGGCCGACCACGGTGGACAGCCGGCTCAGGTCGCTGTCGATCGCGTCGTAGCGCACGTTGAAGCCGTTGGGGCCACCCGCCTCGATGCGATCGACGTTGTTGATCCAGTCGGTGTGGCGGAACGTCGGTGTGAAGGTGATGTCGCCGGTGGGTGGGGGTGGCGGCGGGGGCGGTGGGGTGTTGAGGCGCACGGTGACGGTCGTCGACGCCGTCCCTTCGTTGCCGAAGGCGTCGGTGGCGATCACGACGACGGTGTGCTGGCCCGTGCCGAAGCCGACGTTGGCCTTCGACCAGGTGACCTGGGCCGGATCGCCGGTGACCGAGTCCATGTTCTGGCGGGCCCCGCCGTCGATCGTGAACTGCACGCCGGTGACGCCCGCGTCGTCCAGCGCACGGCCGGACAGCAGCGGCACGCGGAACGGCAGCTGCTGGACGGTCACGTCGTTCTGGAACGGGTCGATGACGACCTGCGGCCCGGTCTGCTCCACCACCACCTGGCGCGTGTCGATCACGTCGTATCCGCCGGGCTGGTCACCGCTGCTGCTGAGGGCCAGGATGCTCGCGTCGAAACTCAGGGTCACCACGTCGCCGTGCCGGACACCGGCCGGGATGGATCCGGTGGCGGACCAGGTGCCGTTCCCGATGGTCGCGGCGACCTTGGGGAACCGGTTGGCACCGAAGTCGACCAGGATCTGCAGTATGGAGAACTGATCGTGGCCTTGGTTGTCCACCGTGCCGTCGTCGAAATAGGTGCCCGTCACGGTGAAAGTCCGGCCGACACTGCTGCCGGGTGCCGGGCTCGAAAAGGCAACACCAATCATGGCTGTCTCCGATGTCCTTGGCCTGCTCAGGCGGGCACGAGCGTGAGTTGGATCGTCTCGATCGACATCAAGGTCGTCAGCTGCACGGCGTCGGGCATCTCGAACCGGGCCGTGAGGAAGTAGCGGAAGCCGTCCGGATCGATCCCGGCGGCCGCCTCCGTGACCGTCGCGAGCGCGTCGAAGGTGGTGGTGAGCGTGGCCCCGACGTTGAACGCGGCCACCTGCTCGACGACCGGCGGACCGGGCGTGAGCTGAAGCGGACTGCGTGACAGGACCACGTCCGCGAAGGCCTCCCCGATGTCGTCGGGAACGAAAATGCCCTTCACCCTCATCGCGGCCAGCTGGAACCGGCCGGGCAGCGTCAGGTTCATGACCCCGAAGTAGACGCCGCCGATCGCGTTCGTCCTGGCCACCGCCGTGCCGTCGGCTTCGGTCGCCCACGGCTTGCCGGCCTGCGGAGCTTTCCGGAACACCGGGGTGAAGCTCAGCAGCCGGTTCTGGCGCCGCGGTGGTGGCGGCGCCTGGAACTGCTGGACCTCCGCGCCGGTCTGTTTGACCACTGTGGACAGTTGCTGGAGATCGGCGCCGATGGCGTTGAACCGCGTGTTGAACCCGTTCGGGCCGTCGGCCTCGACGCGGTCGATCTTGTCCACCCACGGGGTGTGGTGGAACGTCGGGGTGAAACTCACGTGTGCCACCGGTGTTCCTCTTTCCGTTCAGTCGAGGGAGTAGGTGAGCTGGAAGGCGCCGACCGACACGAACGCGTCGGCCGGGATGACCGGCACGGTGGCCTGGATGAGAAAGCGCGAGGTGGCCGCGGCGGTTTTCGGCACCGACGGATCGATGAGCACCACCCGGTTGTACGGCGTCGCGTTGCCGATCACGGTGGCGAGCACCTGCGGTGTGCTGCTGCCGATCTGGACGCGGGACAGCGAGATCGACACCGACGCGCCCCTCGCCAGCCCGAACGCCCGGAACGACAGCAGGGTGGCGCCGTTCGGCAGGACGACGTTCAGCAGCCCGGAAGCACTCGAACCCGGCACCACCGTGGCCGTCCCGTCGCTGCCGATCAGCCACGGGGTGGCCCCTTCCGGCGGCACCAGCGTGGGTGGCAGGGTGAGCCGCTGCCGCGAACCCGCGTGGCTCAGCACGTCGTCGACCTCGGCGACGACCGCGGACAGCTGCGCCAGATCCGTCTCGATCGCGGCGAACCGGGCGTTGAAACCGTTCGGCTCGGCGGCCCGGACGCGGTCGACGTCGTCCACCCAGTCCGTGTGGTGGAAGGTTTGCGTGAAGCTGATGTCAGCCATCGGCCGGCCCTCTCGCCTGGCGCGGCAGGGGGCCGCGGACCCGGAACTTCGGGTAGGTGAAGTCGGGGTTGACCTGCGACAGGTCACCCTGCAGCTCGACCACGTGCGCGCGGATCGCGGCCGTGTCGACCTCGACGCCGACCGGGTGCAGCACGTTGAGGATGTTCATGATCAGGTCGAACCGGTCCTTGGTGATCACCGTCGCCGGGGTGTCCAGGTCCGCACGCGGCCGGACCCGGAACGTGTACGGTGTCGGCTCGCCGCCGACCAGGTAGCCCGCCTGCACCCACGCCGTCCCGGCGGATCCGGCGTGCAGCGTGCTGGTGGGCTGGGTGGTGGACGTGAGCGTGATCGCGGCGTTGTCGAACGTGCCCGACGCCCAGCCCAGCCTCGGCCCCGCACCGGGCACCTGCCCGGTGACCCCGGCGTCGTGCAGGGCCGCCGTCGTCGGTTTCGCGGTGAGGTCCACGGTGTCGCCCTCCTCCAGCTCGATGACCGCGCCCCGCTCGATCCCTTCCGGACCGCGCACCTGGACGAGCTGCCCGGGTGCCTGGGTGACCACGAGGTCGGTGCCCTGGTGTTCGAGGTGGCCGAAGCCGACCGCGAACGCGGGCCCGGCCAGCCCGCTCGGCGTCAGCACGCTGTGCCGCAGGAGGAGCTGCCTGCCCTGCCGCGACGCCGGCGTGACCGGGGACGGCAGCGACACGCTCAGCCTGCCGCCGGTCCCGCGCCGGGCCAGCTCGGCCAGCAGCGCGTCCAGCAGCTCGGCGACGGCGGGTTGCACCTTGTGCGCGGCGTCCGAGCCGTAGTCGACGCGAGGATCGTCGTGGTCGGCCAGGAACGCCGGATCGAAGAAAGCCTCCGGTCTGTCCACCACGGACGAATCGACGCCGGTCGTGCCGTCCGCGGTGATCTTGCCGCCCTCGGCCAGTCCGGTGAGGCCGACGCGCAGGGACCGGGTCGCCGAGACGGTGTGCCGGCCGCGGACCACGTCGACCTTGACGATCAGCCGTCCGGCGGCGGTGGCTTCGAGCGAAGCAGTCCGGTGCGGCGACCCGGGATTGCCCGCGGGGGTGAGCGTCGCGCGCCCGCCGCCGTCGGCGGGCACGACCAGCCACCGCAGGAAGGCGTCCACCGGCGGCGCGGGACGCAGTGACAGCGTCGCGGTCGCGCCCACGTCCAGGTCGGTCGGCCCGGTGCCGGCCGGGGTGAGTTCGATCGCGAAGTAGTCACCGGGGGCGGTGGCCGCGTACACCCGCCCGGCACTGGCCCGGAAGCCGACGAAGTCGAAGCCGGCCCGGTGGGCCAGCGCGGCCAGCTTGCCGAGCGGGAGCGAGCTGTGGCCGAGCAGCACGGCCCGGCCGGTGGCCCGCAGGTCGGCCGCGCGGGGGTCGTACGCCGAGCTGATCAGCAGCCGTCCCGGCGGCGCCGTGGCGGCACCGGCGAGGGCGAACAGCCGGTCGAGGCACTGGGCGACGCCGATCTGGACCAGGTGCGGGTCGGGCGGACGTTCACCGGGCTCCAGCGCGCGCACCGGCGGCGGGTCGAAGTCCACGTCCTCGTTGTCGTAGCGGAGCAGGAGGGCCGGGTCGAAGGTGTCCTCCTCGGCGGCACTGCCCACCACGGTCGCCTCGGCCACTCCGCGGCGACCGGCCGCGTCGATGCTTTCCCCGGGCAGCAGGACCTTCGGCCGGATGTGCACCAGGCGCGTCCCGCGGACCAGCGTCGCGTTCGTGTCGTCGACCACGAGCGTGCCCTCGGCTTCCGGGTCGCTGCCGATCGGGCCGGCCAGCTCGTTGAGCACCGCGGCGAGGTTGGCCGGGGTGGGCAGGGTCCAGCGGCGGAACAGCGCCAGCCGGCGGCGGTAGTGCTCGTCGTCCTCGCCGAGTGCCGGCGAGAAGTCGGCCCGCGCCGTCGAGCTGATCCGCACCTCGTCGACCACGCCGCGGAACCCGCCACCGGCGGCGCCGATCAGCAGATCCGCCGTGGTCACGACCGCGCCGAGCGGGAACCGGAACCGGAAGTCCTTCACCACCCCGTCGACGAACAGGCTGACGTGGCCGGTGAGCCGGTCGAAGCCCGCGGCGAGGTGGGTGAACCGGTCCGTCGGCAGGCTGACGTCCGCGCACAGGTCGATCGTGGTGGTGCCGTCGCTGATCACGAACCGCACGTTGCGCTCCAGCCCGTCGAAGCGCCCGACCCGCAGCACCCAGCCCGGCCCGTCCCCGTCGGGCGCGGAACGCCGGCTCAGCACCGGTCCGTCGGCGTCCGGATCGGGACGGACGAAGCATTCGAAGGTGAACCCGTCTTCGGCGCCGATGTCGAACGCCGCGGTGGTCCGGATCCGGACGGCGGCTCCCGGCTCGCGGAACCCCATCGCCTGGCCGTACCGCCCGGCGACCCCGAGCTGGACCGCTCCGGCGAGTTCGCCGGGGAATCCGGCCCGGCCGGGGAACCCGGCGGTGAGGTCGGCCACCGGCGGGACGGCCCCCGCCACGTCGCCGAGGTGGTAGAGCGCGACCGTTTCCCCGTCGAACCCGTAAGGTTGCGGTGGGAAGCGCGGCACGCCGAGGTCGTGCCCGATCAGGTCGAGGCTCAGCCCGGCCGCGCTCGGCAGGTGCCGTTGCGCGAACGTCCGGACCGCGTGCCCGCGCAGCTGGTCCCGTTCGGCGCCCACCGCCCACAGCAGCTTCGCCGTGTTGCCCAGCAGGACGGTCAAGGTCCAGCAGAGTTCGGGCCGGTTGTCGAACGGTGCCGTGCCCATCGTCAGCAGGGTCAGCCGGGCGGTCGCCGACACCGGGGCCTCGAGGAGGAACGACGTGCCGGCCACCGACCCCGCCGGCACGGTCACGACGGTGAACCCCGACGGTGCACCGGGCTCGTCGTAGTCCAGCCGGACCGTGGTGTCGACGTCGATGTCCCGGGCCGTGGCCAGCACGTACCTCGGCTGCGGGGCCGCGTCGAAGCGGGCCGTGTGGTCGGTGAAGTCGTAAGTGTCCACACTGGCCTGGGAACTCGTGAACAGGCTCAGGCCCAGGGGAAGCGTGTCCGCGCCGCGTTCGAACGGTGCGGTCAGCCGGCGGCCCATCCGCCTCGCCGCGATCGGCCCGGTCATCGGATCACCAGCGTCACGTCGAGGGTGTCGCCGTCGGCCACGAAGGTCGCGAGCTCGGTCGGGCCCATGGCCAGGTTCTCCCCGACCGCGGCCTCGGCGACCACCCGCTGGAACGGGACGTCGCCGAAGGTGATCCGGCCGAACGCGGCGGGGGAGCGGCGCAGGTGCAGGTTCTGCACGTCCAGCACCCCCGGCTGTTCGACGAACGCCCGGACCACCTGGGAGTACAGGACGTCCCCGCCGAGCCGCAGCGCGCCGATGTCGGCCGCCAGCCGGCGGCGGATCGACGAGAGCAGGGCCGTGCCGTCCGAACCGGACGCGATCACCGCGGTCGCCCGCACCCCGACCTCGATGTGGTCGGCCTCGACGACGTTCGCGTGGATGCCGATCGGGCGCACCGCGTCCACCGCGGTGGTGACCCGCTCGAAGATGCCCTCCACCGGGCCGACGGTGTGCCACTTCTGGAGCGGGTCGTGCGCCACCACGACCGTGAAGAAGTACGGCTCACCCACCCGGCGTTCGCTGCTGAACGCGCGCTGGTCGAAGTTGAACAGGTCGAACAGGCTCTGGGAGACGTCGACGCCGCCCAGCGGGTCGGACAGCACGACGTCCACGACGCCGTCGACGCCCAGTGCCGCCTGCGCCACCGCGTCGACGGTCCAGAGGTTGCGGGCCAGCCCGAGCAGCCGGTTGCGGTAGGACTCGTCCGGCTCGCGCCCGGTGCCGCCGGTCGTCGCGGCCCGGTTGGTCACGGTGAACCGCGCGGTGCCGGTGAGGAACTGGGCCTGGAACGCCGGATCGACGGCCGTGATGGCACCGGCGTCGACGTCTCCGTCCGGGCCGCGGCCGAACGCCACCACGTCGACGTCCGCGGTGCGGGTGGCGGTGTCGAGCGTGACCGGCGCGACCGTCCCGAACGCCCGGACCGGCTCGCCGGTCACCACGACGGTGCCCTCCGGCAGCACGTGCCGCTCTCCGGCTGCCGGGTTGTCCAGTGTGATCCGGACCGTGCCGGTGCTCGCCAGCTGACGGCGGGCCACCCCGACGTCCTCGCCGAGCTGGTCCAGCGCGTCGCCGGTCGCGGTGGACATGAAGTTGCCGAAGTACAGGTCCTCCAGCCGTTTCCACAGCTCGCCGTCCTCGGCCGCGGTGGTCTCCAGTATCTTGCGCAGCGCGCTGGTGGTGGTCAGGTCCGCGCCGGGGAAGACGGACCTGGCCCGCTCGATCGCCTCGTCGAGCAGCACGTCGACGGGCTTGAGCACGAACCCGCTGGGGGTCACCCCGAAATCGGTCACGATCGTCACACCTCCACGTTCGCCAGCAGCGTCGCCGTGTCCCCGGTCGCCGTTTCCAGGTCGACCACGACCGTCCACTGGCGACTGATGCGGGCGACCCGTCCCCCGTCCGGATCGGTGGCGAGCCGGTCCGGGTCGTCGTCGAAGGTGACGCGCCGGACCGCGCTCACCCTCGGATCGGCGGTCAGCGTGCCGACCAGGTTCAGCTTCAGCAGTTCCTTCACGATGCGAGTGCTGTTCGGTGCGGTGAAGGCCTGCTTCACGTCCAGCCCGTAGTCGGGGTCGAAGCGGTCGGACCCGAACGGGGTGAGCACCCGCAGGGTCAGTGCCTGGACGAGGTTGGCGAGCCCGGTGACTTCGGCCGGCCTGCCGCCCTCGAACACCAGATCCCCGTCGTGCACGAGGAATCCCCGGCCGAACGGGTCGGGCGTGGTCATTTCGCCTCCAGCTTGTCCTGGGCGGCGAGCTGGACCTGCCAGCCCGGTGCCGCGTTCGTGGTTCCCGCGGCCGTGTCGAGCACCACCTGGTCCCCGCCGATCGCCAGCGTGGTGGACAGGCCGGCGGTGACCTCGGTGATGTTCGTGCACTTCGGGTTGTTCGCGCAGGTCTCGATCTTCACCTTGAGCAGGTCGCTCCGGAGGAGGACGAACTCGCCGTCCACCGCGAGCAGTTCCTGGCTCGGGGCGACCTTGAACGGGAACCGGTGCGGGCACACCAGGATCGACGCGGCGGTGAGCACGGCGGCCATCAGGACACCGCCACCTTCGTGCCGTCGAGCTTGAGGCTGACCCCGCCGTTGGTGAGCGTGATCGGTTGGTGGTCCGTGGTGATGGTGACGCCGCCGTCGGCGCCGACGCTGATCCTGGTGCCGCTCTCGTGCTCGATCGTGATCGAGCCGTCGGCCGGCGGGTCGGGGCGCGTGCCCACCTCGGGCAACGCGCCGGCACCGACCTGGACGCGCAGCCCGGCGGCCTGGATCACCCGGTGCCCGGTGGCGTCGGTGAGGTCGTTGACGCCGGGGCCGGTGGGCAGGCCGTCCGGACCGAGACCGGTGGGCAGCGCCAGCCAGTGGTCACCCGGCCGGTTCGCCGGGCGGCGCAGCTCGGGCTCGTCCGTCCAGAGGAACCCGGCCAGCACGGCGTCGTTGACGAGACCGCGGTTGTGCGCCAGCAGGGCACGCATCCGCGGGTACACCGGCACGACCAGGCCCGTCCGGTCGAACGCGAACGCCGAGGAGATCGGCTTGCCGTGCAGTTCGGTCCCGCCGTCGACCGGGCCGGCGACGCTCGGCGCGGCGACGGCCGGATCCGGTTGCTGCGCGTACTGCAACGACGCCACGTGCCCGTCCGCCGTGTACTCGGTGACCTCGCCGACGTCGATCGCCGGGCGGTCGTCCTGCGCCCGGTCGACCAGTTCCCGCCACCGGTCCACGACGACCTGGACGCCGGTGGTGACCTGGGCCCGCCGCCCGGCTTCGGCCGCGATGAGCTCGAGCCGCGCGACGTACCCGCCGTCGGTGGTGAACCGGTGCAGCACCCGGGAAATCCGCAGGGTCCCCGAGGGCACCCCGGACAACCCCGTCACCTTCGCGACTTGGCCGACCCGCAGGAGCGGATGGCCGAGCACGGTCATGCTCAGCGTGCTGTGCACCGGCGGCGCCGGGGTGCTCGCGGTGTCCTCGCCGTCGAGGCTGTGCAGGGAAACGATGTTGGTGTCGGGGTCGAAGGCCACCGGTGCGGTGTCGGTCGCCGCGCCGACCGCGTCGCCCAGGAAGACGTCGCCGTCGCGCACCACCAGCGGCACGGCCGCCCGCGTGGCCAGTGCGCGCAAGGCGTCCAAAGTGGACCCGGTGCGCACGGTGAACCCGGTCAGGTCGCCCGGCAGCGTCGAGTTCGGGGCCAGCTGAACGCCGCCCGCCCGGCGTACCAGGTCTCGGGCGAACCGCACCGCGTCCGTGCCGGTGGCCTGGCCCGCGGCCGGCGTGTTCCGCAGCAGGTAGCCGGCTTCCTCCTGCCCGTAGAGGATCGTCCGGCCGTACCCGTCCTCGCCGACGCAGTTCACCACGCGGGTGACCCGGCCGACGAGCACCAAGCCGCCGTCGCCGGTCCTGGTCGCCACGTCGTCGAAGTAGCCCAGGCGAATGGTCGCGGTCACCGCCGTCGTCGCCTGGGCGGCGCGGACCAGGTCGGCCGTGTCCGTCGGCAGGTTGATCAGCACGACCTCGAACGTGTCGGTCGCCGCCCCTTCGGTCATCGTCACCGTGATCTCGGCGTCCAGCACGAGCGACCCGGCGAGGACGTCGTTGGACACGGTCACCGGCTGCGCCAGGCTGCCCGGTGACGTGACGGCGACCTGGTACCAGAGCGCGAAAGTCATGGTCTCCCCTCCCGTCTCACCGCGCCGCCACCCCGCCGACGACCTGCGAGCCGAACTCGCCGACACCGTTGAGGTTGCGGGGATCCAGCTGCATCGTGGGGAACGTCAACGCCAGTTCGCCGGCGTGGTAGGTGATCCCGGGCACCAGCTTCCGCCGCAGGATCGTGGTCGGCCCGGCGGGCTCCTCGCGGTCCACCGACAGCACCAGGAACGCTCCGTCGGCCGGCAGTTCGAGCAGCCCCGTCGTGTTTTCGAGCTGTTCCTCCGCGATGTTGGCGTACAGCCGGAACCGGTAGGTCCGGCCGGCCACGGTCAGCCGGAAGGCCTGCGGAAACCCGTCCGCCGGGTTGATCGGCAGCCGCCGGAAGCTCATGTCCTGACTCCTCGGTCACAGCGGATCACCCGGGACCCGGGCGATGGGGTTGGGCGGCGGTGCGCTCGGCACGGCGGCCGTGGCGCTCGCGAGACGCCCTTTCGTCGCATCGCTCGGCGTCGCGGCCTGCCCGGCGGGAAGGACCTGCACGAGCGTGATCGAGACGTCGAGTGCCTCCTTCTTGGCCACGCTCTGCGTGAACCGCAACGAAGTCACCTGCATGTTCAGCGTGGTGGTCAGCCCGGCCACCACGGCGATCCCGACCGCGGTCTGCCCCGTGGGCCCGTTGGCCACCAGCAGCCGCGAGACGAGGGCGACGCGCTCCAGCTCCCTCCTCTGGTCCAGCCGGTCGTCGCCGATCAGCACGGCCTCGATCACGATCGTCTGGTTCGTCGGCTGAGTGGCTTGGACGAGCCGGCTGCCCATGATCCGCTCGACGCGGTAGCCCTCGGTCACGGTCAGGCTCTGCACGTGTCGCAGGGCGACAGTGCCGACGAGAACCGGTTTGTTGGGTGCGGTCACGGCGTTCTCCGGTCAGAGGCGGGTGTTCAGTTCGCGGTCGAGTTCACCGAACACGTGCTCGGCCACGCGCCGGACCTCGGCGTCGGGCAACGCCCCGACCACCTCGATCCGGACGGGGAAGTAGTAGTTGACGACTCCGCCGCCGTCCGGCCACGGCGAGATCGCCGCCTCGCTGCCCGGCTGCGGCACGATGTATTCGCCCTCGTGCACCAGCGCGATCCCGGTGCGTTCGACCCGGCCGCCGGTCGCGAACCCCGGCATCACCACGCTTTCGACACCGTCTTCCCCCTCGTCCGGCACGGCTCACGCCTCCAGGCCGACGGTCAGCGCCATGCAGGTGAAGGACGCCTGCGGGACACCGTCGATCACGACGTTGCTCGGGTTGGCCGAGGTGACGACGCACCGGGCGAACTTGATCGAGTCGAACGCCCAGTCATCGCCCTTCTTCTCGGCCACCACGACCTGGAACTCGGTGCCGCTCGTGGCGAGTTCGGTCAGGTCGGCGACCGCGGCCGCCACCGCGGGCACGCCCATGGTGAAGGTGAAGGTGAAGGGCTGGCGGACGAAGCCGGTGTTGTCCGCCTCGATGCTGTGCAGCACGGTGTGCGGCACGTTGAACGTCGGCGTGAAGGTCGAGATCGGCGTGATCGTCGCGTCGCCGAGCTTGACCTCGAGCCGCGTGTTCCAGTCGGCCATCGGATTTCCTCCTAGTCGAACTTCAGGCTGATCGAGATGCGGTGCACGGCGCCGGCGTACTGCAGCGCGGCCAGTACCTGCACCAGCCGCGCCACTTCGGCGTCGTGGATCCGCTGGGTCTCTTCGGCGGTCCGCGTCGCCGGGTCCTTGTCGAGCAGGGCCAGCAGCGGGACGACGACCTCGAAGCCGGTGAGCACGTCCGCCTCGAGCAGCGGGGTGAGGACCGCCTCCAGCTGGGCGATCAGCGTGCGCAGGCCGGACCGGGTGATCCGGACGTTGCCGATGGAGTTGATCAGCCGGGCCTTGAGCTGGAACGCCACGTCGTCGGTGAACCGGACGACGTCGATGTACTTCTTGCCGTGGCTCGAGTCGCCCGTGTAGCCCTCGCCCATGAACACGCCGTTGCCGGGGATGAGCGCCGGGGTGGTCAGCCAGTTGACGCCGGCCCCGGTCGGGCCGGTCTTGGCGGTTTCCGGCTGCGGGCCGTTGAGGGTCTCGATGTCCGCGGGTTTGAACGGCGGGCTGGTGATGTTCACCGGCTTGAGCAGCAGCGACACCGAGGGCTCGTAGCCGGCGATGGTGCCGGCGACCGCGGCCGCCGCGTCCTGGGTGCTGTTGTGGGCGATGTAGACCATCCGCTCGTTCGGCAGGATGACCCCCGGATCGGTCTCGCCCTTCTCCAGCATCGCCACGCCCATGCGCTCCGAGCCGTCGGCGCCGGTGTTCGACACCGAGGTGACGTGGTCGGAGAGCAGGTGGATCGGCCCGCCGTCGGCCTTGGTGGTGTCGGTGACCGGAACGTTCGCCAGCAGGACGAGCTGGACGTTCAGCGCGGCGACGGCGTCGAGCCCGGCCGCCCAGTCGGGTGCGGTGGAGGCCACCGGCACGCCGAAGACCAATTCCGGGCCGGGAGTCTGCAGGAACGCGAGCTCGATCGCGGTGCCCAGCTCGCCGGGGAAGGCGTCCTTCGCGTCGTCGGGATTGGTGAACAACACCGGCTTCGCGATCACGGCGGCCGTGGACGACGTCCGCCCCACCACCGCGATGGTGCCGAACGCGCGGGTCGCGGGCGCGAACAGGTTGACGATCGGGTCGACCCGGACATACCGAACTGCCATCAGATCCTCCTCATGTTGTGGGCACAAAGAGGCTGACGACGCCCTCTTTGCCGTAGAGCTGCTCGACGTCGGTCGCGGTGAGCCCGCCGGGCAGCCCGTCCGCCGCGACGACGACGGCCGTCGCGTAGGCCTCGGTCGCTTCGACCGGGAGACCGCCGGGCGCCGGGCCCGTCAACCCCTTCGCGGCTTCCCGCACCAGCCGCGTGGCGCGCAGCCCGGCCGCGAGGTCGAACGGGTCGGCGATCACGGCGGCCACCGTGACCGGCAGCGTGTGCCGGTTCGCGGGGTCGTCCGCGTCGAAGGTCCCCGGCCTGCGCAACCGGATCTCGGTCACCACGTAGTCGAACGCGTCCCGCAGCTGTTCGACGGTGCTGATACGGTGCTCGGCGAGGAACGCGTCGAGGTCGAAGAAGGTGAACCGCGCGCGGAACTCGTCCAGCGTGGTGAAGCTGTCGAAAGCTCGGGACAGCACGGATTCCGCGCCGCTGGGGTCCACCTCGGTGACCACGGTGACGTCGATCCCCGCCAGCAGGTCGATCCACAGTGGATCGGCCGGCGCCGGCCGGGTGAGCGTGAACTCGCCGCGGGTGAAGGACGGCACGAGCCGGGACCACGAACCGTCCTGCCTGCCGACCGGGAACAACGGCCGCTGCAGGCTCACGGTCCGCACGTGCACGGCGGTGACCTGGTCGATGCGTGCCGCCGACAGGTCGTAGGTCGCCGCGAGCATCGTCCTGACCCGGCCGGCGTCGCCGTCCGGCAGCAGCAACGCACCGAGTGCGGCAGGATCGCTCAATTCGCGCAGTGCGCGATCCGCGAACGCTGTCATGCGTGGATCCCCCAGCCGATCGACCCCCCGTGCGTCCACACGGGGGAAGCTGGACGCCACAGTCGCAAACCCCGTCGACCATCCGTCGACAGTCCATCGATGGTTGCCACCTGATCGGCCGCCCCGATAGTCCGTTAGTGACCATCCCCGGTGACTGCGGAGGCGGTGGGCGCCACGTCCGACGAACGGCGTGGGCCGATCGAGCTACCGGCCGCGTTGCTTGATCACTTCTCTTGACAAGGTGCCGGAAAAGCACATACATGGGCAGTGGTTCAAACCACTCGTCAGGAGTTGATCACCGTGGTCAAACTGGGCCGGATCACCGCGTTGCTGGCAGGGGCCGCGCTCTTGGCGGCCACGACGACGGGCACGAGTGCGGCGAGCACGTCCGCCGCGCCGCGCAAGAGCGGGCCGATCACCGTGGCCTACGTCGAGGTGAACAGCAACAGCATGCTGAACGTGGGCAAGTACGCACTCGCCCAGGACGGCGGCAACGTGTTCGACATCGGCGTGATCTTCGCCGCCAACATCAACTACGACACCGCGGCGAAGTCGGCGTACCTGTACTTCAACCCGAACGTGCAGAGCGTCCTCGACAACGTGAGCACCCAGGTCCGCCCGCTGCAGGCCAAGGGCATCAAGGTCATGCTGTCGATCCTCGGCAACCACCAGGGCGCCGGCTTCGCGAACTTCCCGTCCCAGCAAGCGGCCGCGGCCTTCGCCAAACAGCTGTCCGACACCGTGACCAAGTACGGGCTCGACGGCATCGACTTCGACGACGAGTACGCCGAATACGGCAACAACGGCACGGGCCAGCCCAACGCCAGCTCGTTCGTCCACCTCGTCACGGCCCTGCGCGCGGCGATGCCCACCAAGCTGATCTCGCTGTACAACATCGGCCCGGCCGCGTCGAGGTTGTCCTACGGCGGCACCGACATCACGTCGAAGTTCAACTACGCCTGGAACCCGTACTACGGCACCTGGGGCGTACCGAACATCGCCCTCCCCAAATCCGGCCTTTCCCCCGCGGCGGTCCAGATCGGGGCGACGTCCACCAGCACCGCGGCCGGTTTTGCCCAGCGGACCGTGAACGAAGGCTACGGCGTGTACCTGACGTACAACCTCGGCGCCGGCGACTCACACACCTACATCTCCAGCTTCACCAAGCCGCTGTACGGCAAGGACGCCGTGTACCGGCCCTAGTCGCGGTGGGAGCCGCGTCAGGCGGTAGGGGAGTGCACCACGGTGAGGGTTGCGGGACCGAGCCGCAGGACCCCGTCGTCGAGCGGAGCGCAGCGGACGCCGCCGTGGCCGCGGAGCCCACGGAATGCGCCGGGGGCCAGCACCACGTCCATCCAGGCGCACGGGTGGGCCGGGCGATAAGCCTGGAACCGGACCTCACCCGCACCGGAGTCGAGGCCGAAGACGGCTCCGGTCCCGCCGCGCGGTGCGGCCAGCTCGTCGACGGGAAAGCCGCGCACGACGATGTTGCGTCGCGGCAGGTGCGGGTCCGGCACGGCGGCGAGGCCGAGGTCGCGGGCGAGCACGTCGAGCGACTCGGCGGCGAAGAGGGTGACGGCGGCCCGGCGGTGGGCGGGCCGGTTGAAGTACCGGTCACCGACGAGCCCGAGCCCGGCGCGCACGGTCACCTCGTCGCGTCCGACGGGTTCGGGGTCGGGCCGCGGGCCGTCCGCGGGACGGCCTTCGAAGGCGTGCACGGGCGAGACCAGCAGCGCGACGATCTCCACCGGGGCCGAGATCGTGTCCGGCATGGGCTCCTCCTCCGCGCCGGCTTCCCTCACTGGCCGTCGGTGTCGCTGGTGAACAGGGTGCGGTAGTCGCCGTAACCCGCGTCTTCCAGGTCGTCGAGGTGGATGAACCGCAACGACGCGGAGTTGATGCAGTAGCGCATGCCGCCCTTGTCGAGCGGGCCGTCGTTGAACACGTGGCCGAGGTGGCTGTCCCCGTGCAGCGAGCGGACCTCGGCCCGGATCATGCCGTGGCTGAAGTCTTCCCGCTCGACGACGTTCGACTTGACGATCGGCTTGGTGAAGCTGGGCCACCCGGACCGGCTGTCGTACTTGTCGACCGAGGCGAACAGCGGCTCGCCGGAGACGACGTCGACGTAGATGCCCGGCTCGTGGTTGTCCCAGTACGCGTTCGCGAACGGACGCTCGGTGCCGTCCTGCTGGGTCACGCGGTACTGTTCCGGATCCAGCCGCGACACGGCTTCCGGGTTCTTGTGGAACTTGGCCTGCTGAGGCACAGCTCTCCCTTCCCCGCCTTCCGGCGCGAAGCTGGGGCACCAGGTGAAACGCACCTGGACGTGCAGACGTAAAGACGTGCGCCGCACCCGCGCTATTCCACCGGGCGGCCGGTCGGCGCGCGTGTTCTTCTTTCGTAAGGATCAGGCCCGAGTGGACTGTGCGGCGCGTGGCCCCGCCGCTCCGGAGCGGGCAGGATGGGGTGCGGGGAGTCGTGCTTGGACGCGCGATCCCGTTTCCGGCTCGAGGATTGGACGCGTAATGGGGCGCTCGTCGGTGTTCACCTTCCAGTACATCGCCATCGACACCGAGGCGGGTGTCACGCCGGAAGAGTTCGAGACCTTCGTGCGCGCCGAAGGCGTCCACCTGCCCGTGTACCCGGGGTGGCGGTGGACTCTGCTGCGCGGGTTGCGCGGCGAGCGGACCGGGCAGTACCTGATGCTGTACGAGATCGAGAGCGCCGAGCAGCGCGACCGGTACGTCACGGCCCGGGGTGAGCAGACCGAGCAGGCCCGGCGGTTCTGGGCGGAGCACCCGGAGGCGGAGGAGGTGCTGGCGCGGTGGCGGCGGCTGGGCACGTTCGCCGAGCTGCCGACCTTGTTCACCGACTACCGGCTGCTGGCCGACAACCCGCGGAGCACGGTCACGCCCGGCCCCCGCTACCGCGACCGCCCGGGGGAGGAGCCGGTCGCCCGGGTCATCGGGATCCACAACCTGGCGTTGCGCGCCGGGGTCACCGAGGAGGTGTTCGACCGGTTCATCGCCGAGAACCACCACCGGATCGACGACTACCCGGACTGGCGGTTCCACGTGCTCAAGGGCGAGCGGGGCAACCGCCTCGACCAGTACGTGATGATGATGGAGATCGCGAGCCTGGACGCGCTGGACGTCTTCTACCCCGAGCCCGACATCGCCACCGGCGAGGCCGCGGAGTTCGCGGCCGCCCACCGCGACACCAAGCAGATGTACGAGGAGTGGAAGCAGCTGGCCTCGTTCTCCGGTTCGCCGCAGATCTACACGGACTACCTCGCCGTCGCGGAGAACCCGGCGTAGGGGCCGGCCCGGTCATGACCGAGCCCTGCCGACGCCGGCAGGCTGCGGCATTCGGCGGCCGCCACGACCAGGCGCAGCGCGAAGGCGGTCATGGACGTCCTCTTGCTGCCGTCGGCGGTCCGGGCGAGGCGGGCGCCTCACCCGGATCGTGCGAGTTCGTCCGGCATCGGGTGGCCCTCGGGCCGGGCCACGACGGTGGGCGGCGCAGGGTCACCCGCGACGGGTGACGACCCGGGGCCGCCCGGACCGCAGGGTCGGCCGCGGAGGTGTGGCGATGGCGAAGCGAGCGGACGGGCGGCCGACGGTCACCCGGCAGGTGGCCGCGGCGATCTCGTTGGCGGCATCGGCGGCGTCGTTGGTCGTGGTCCTGGGCGCGCTGATCCGGCATCCGCTGCAGCTGGTGCTCGCGGTGCTCCTGCTCGGGAGCGTGCTCGGTGCCGGGTGGGCCGCGCTGGTGCGCCGTGGCTTCGCGCGGGCGGCCGCGGCGACGGCCGGAATCGCCGCCGCGGTCCTGCTGGGGCTGCTGCCCGGCCTGCACGCCTACGCTCTGCTGGCGACGGCCGCGGGGCTGGTCGCGCTGTCGTTCGCGGCGGCCAGGACCGTTCTCGGCCACGATCTGGCGCGCACGCCCCGGATCCGCCGCGCGGAGCCGGCGTCGGCGGGCGTCCTGCTGCTCAACCCGCTGTCCGGCCACGGCGTGGCCACCGCGTCCCGGCTCGGTGAGCGGGCCTGGGCGCTCGGAATCCGGCCGATCGAGCTGCACGTCGACGACGACCTGCGGGAACTCGCGGAACAGGCGGTGGCCGACGGCGCGGACGTGCTCGGGATGGCCGGCGGCGACGGCAGCCAGGCCGTGGTCGCCGACGTGGCCCGCCGGCACGACCTGCCCTTCGTCTGCGTTCCGGCGGGAACGCGCAACCACTTCGCGCGAGACCTCGGCCTGGACCGGGACGCACCGGCCGAGGCGCTGGCCGCCTTCGGCCACGCTGTCGAGCGGCGGGTCGATCTCGGCGTGGCCGGGGGCCGGGTGTTCGTCAACAACGTTTCGCTCGGGGCGTACGCCGCCCTGGTCCGGGCACCCGGCTACCGGGAGGCCAAGGCCGCCACGATCGCCGGCTGCCTGCCCGACCTGTTCGGCCCGGACGCCCGCCGCCCGCTGAGGTTTCCCGGCCCGGACGGCGATCCCGCGGCGGCCGCGGACATCGTGCTCGTGTCCAACGGCCCCTACCGGCTCGAGCGGTTGACCGGCCTCGGCCGCCGCGAACGGCTCGACCTGGGTGTCCTCGGGATCGTCACGGTCGCGGTCGGCCGGGTGCGGGACGTGCCGGAGCTGGTCGCGGCCGAGTTGTGCGGCGACATCACCCGGTTCCCCGGTTACCGGGCCTGGAGCACGCCGGAGTTCGCGGTGGAGTCGGCGGACCCGCTCATCGACGTGGCCGTGGACGGCGAACCCCAGCGCCTCCCGTCGCCGTTGCGGATCGGCGTCCTGCCCGGTGTCCTGCGGGTGCGCCTGCCCCCGGACGCCCCCGGCACTTCTCCGGCGGCGATGGCCCCGAAGGGCGTCCGGCGGGCCCTGCGGGCGCTTTTGCGCGTGCTCGCCGGGCGTTCTGCGCGCGGGTGCCCGCCCTCCGTGCCCCGACGCAGCGTCTCGAATTCCGGCCCGGTGAAAGGAGATCGACGGTGAACGAGTCTTCCGGCCACGACCTCGCTCAGGCGCAGGTCGACGTCATGGCGACCGCACGCATCGACGGTGCGGACGCGATCGACGACGCCGACCGGTACGTCGTGTTGCAGCGCAAGAGCCAGCTGTTCCCCAAGGTCGTGGCCGCGGCACACCGGCTCCGGTGCCTGCCGGTCTGGCGGGGGCGCGACGCGGTCGATCCGTCCTCGGTGGCGGAGACCGTCGAAGAAGCGGTGCTGCAGCTGGCGTTCTTCTGCGACAGGGAGCTCAACGCCACCCTCGAGCGGGTGCTCGCCGCGGTGCACGCCCGCGTCGAAATCGTCCGGCAGATCCACGCGGGGAGCCGACCGGGTTTCGGTGGCCGGGTCGACGAGAAGTACCGCGCGGAGGAGGAGGCCGGCCAGGGGCGGCTGGACCAGGCGATCGCGGGTTTCGTCGACGCCGCCCGCGCGGACCTGCGCATCGGCGGCTCGTGGGTCCCCCTGCGCCCGGCCTGACCGAGCGTAGGCGGCTGGCTGAGAAAACCGGTCAGGACTTTCAACTCCGGCGTCTTATAACGGTGTTACCACTCCGTCGACGACTCTGGGGAGATCCACGATGACCACTCGATCACGTCTGCGTGCGCTCGCTGTCGCGCTCGCCGCCACGCTGCCGCTGCCGGTCGGCACCGCCGCGGCCGTGGCCGATCCGGCCACGACGGTCAGCGTCAGTGGTTCCGGGCGCGGGCTGCTGCCGGGGGACCGGTTCCCGATGTGGGCAGGCGACCCGATCACCCTCGGCCTGGACGCCCGCGCGACACCGCGGCCCGGGAACCCCCGAAACGCCACCGGGCGGTGGCAGGCGGTGCACACCCGGCCGGACGGCACGCTCCACGCGGCGTTCGGCGGCACCGTCGACACGCTGACGGCGGCCGGCTCGGTCGCCGTGCTCAACGGCGTCGTCACCTGGAAGGACAACCCGGACAACCCGGATCTTCCGATGATCGGCACCCCGGTCGCGCTGAGCGTCGCCGACCGCCCCGACGGCGACCGCGTCGGTTTCGTCTGGGGTTTCGCCGGCGAGCCGGTCGCCCCGGGGCAGGCACACGTGCCGTTCTTCGCGCTCGACGAGAGCACGCTCACCGTCCGCACACCGGTGCCGGGCCCGCACGGCGGCGTCCCCGGCAGCCGGGTCGGCCTGCCCGGACGCCACGTCGCGGGCACCCTCGAGCTGGGTGACCGCACGATCACGGTGAACGCGCAGGCACCCGCCGGAGCCCTACCGTCGGCGGCGACGGGCACGATCACCGTCAAGGGCGGGGCGGCAATGAAGTTCGACGCGACGGTCACGGAACTCGACGCGAGCGGCCCGGCGGTGATCGCCACCGCAACGGTGACGACGGCTGGCGACCCCTCGCTGATCGGCCGCCGAATTTCGGTGTCCGTCTACGACGGCGGCCCGCGCGACTGGGCGGGCGTGGTGCTTCCCGGGCGGGAAGTGCTGCCGTATCAAGGGATTCTGCCGTGGCGGCCGGCGATCCGGAGTGACCTGACGGTGCTCGATTGAGCACGAGGGCCGCCGATCGACCTTCGGCTGCTTCCTCCGTCGGCTCGGCCTGGATCGGCATGCTGCCGGTCGAAGCGGGCGGGGGCCGGTGATCTCCCGGCCGCGGTAGGCCACCCGCGGCAGCAGGATCGGCTCGACCGTCACCGCCTCAGGCCGGTGGCGGGTCGTCCGCGGGCGCGTCGCGTAGGCTGAGCGCGGCGCGCCGGGAAGTCTGGTCGGCATCCGGATTTCGGATCGGAAGGACCGGCTGATGCGCGGGGTCGAAACCGTCCTGTTCCTGGTGGTCGTGGCGACCGTGGTGGCCACGTTCGCCCGGCGGCTGCGGGTGCCCGCGCCGTCGCTGCTGGTCGTCGTCGGAGTCATGGTCGGGTTGCTGCCCGGTGTCCCGGTCGTGCAGGTGACA
Source organism: Amycolatopsis sp. NPDC004169 (assembly GCF_040610315.1). Classification (NCBI taxonomy): domain Bacteria; kingdom Bacillati; phylum Actinomycetota; class Actinomycetes; order Pseudonocardiales; family Pseudonocardiaceae; genus Amycolatopsis; species Amycolatopsis sp. NPDC004169. The sequence continues at coordinate 114,898 of NZ_JBEXMD010000014.1, read as the reverse complement.
CCGGAGGTGATCAGCCTGGTCGTGCTCCCGCCGCTGCTGTTCGCGGCGGGGGAGGAGCTGCCGTGGCGCGACCTGCGGGCGGTGGGGCGGCCGGTTGCGGTGCTGTCGGTGGGGCTGGTGCTGCTGTCGGCCGCGGCGGTGATCGGGATCGCGGTCGCGGTGACGCCGTTGCCGGTGGGGATGGCGTTCGTGCTGGGTGCGGTGCTGGCGAGCACGGACCCGGTCGCAGTGACGGCCTTGGCGCGGCGGCTGGCGCTGCCGCCGCGGGTGCAGGCGCTGATCCAGGCGGAGAGTCTGTTCAACGACGCCACCAGCCTGCTGCTGTTCCGGGTGGCGCTGTTCCTGGCCGTCGCCGGCGGGGCCGCGTCCTGGGGGCGGACGCTCGCGGAGTTCGGGATGCTCGCGGGCGGTGGGGTGGCGGTCGGGGTGCTGACGGCGCTCGGCGCGTTCCTGATCCGGCGGCGTACCGAAGACCCGGTGCTGGAGACGGTGATCTCCCTCGTCACGCCGTATGCGGGGTACGTCGTGGCGGAGTCGTTCGGCGGGTCGGGCGTGACGGCGGTCGTGGTGGCGAGCGTGATCCTCGGGACCCAGGCGGAGCGGCTGACGACGGCGCGGATCCGGCTGCAGGTCGGTGCGGTGTACCAGACCGTGGTGTTCCTGCTGGAGAGCGTCGTGTTCGGCCTGATCGGGCTGCAGTTGCCGGCGCTGGTGCGGCGGGTCGCCGGCGGCGGGCCGTGGTGGTTGCTGCAGGCGCTGGCCATCGCGGCGACGCTGGTGCTCGCGCGGCTGCTGCTGGTGTTCGTGCTGTCGGCGCTGCGGCAGCGGCGGGTGGAGGGCCGGATCTCCTGGCAGGTACCCGCGGTCGTTTCGTGGGCGGGCGCGCGGGGCGTGGTTCCGCTGGCGGCGGTGCTGTCGCTGCCGGTGGCCACTTTGGACGGATCAGCGCTACCCGCGCGGGACCTCGTCCTGTTGCTGACGACGGCGGTGATCGTGCTGACGCTGGTGGTCCAGGGCTTCACGCTGGCGCCGCTGGTCCGCCGGGCCGGTATCGCGCTCGACCCCGCCGACCTGCGCACCGAATACGGCACCGCGCGCCGGAAACTCGCCGAAGCCGGGCTGAGCCACCTGGACCACCTGGCGGAGACCGAGTCGGCGCCGCCGTTCGTGGTCGACCAGCTGCGGGCGGGCTGGCAGGCCCGGCTCGAGCACATCCGCGGCGACACCGGCGAGGAGGCGGCGGACTGGGTGCGCGGGATCGACTACCGCGCCCTGCGGCGGGAGCTGATCGACGTGGAAGCGGCCGAGCTGACCCGGCTGTTCGAGGCGGGCGAGATCACCGACGGCACCCGGCGCCGCATCCAGCGGCTGCTGGACCTGGAGTACGCGGGGCTGGAGGACTGAACGAGCTCACCGGGATCGTCGTCGTGGGGTGGCGAGCCACGTGCCGGCGAGCCGCAGGAGGACGGCCACCAGCGCGAAGCCGCCCATCAGCGCCGACGCCCACGCGAAATCGTTCATGGGACAGAGGATGGACGTGCTCTGCCGTCTTGACGAGCCCGCCGGCGCAACTTTGACGCCGTCTTGACCCCGGAAAGCGCCCGGCTCTCTCTCGCCGGTCGCGCTCGGGCTGACCGATTCGATGGCGATGCAAAACGACGGACCCTGGGATCGCGCTGCTCGGACTGCGCGAAGACGGCGCGAGTCGATAGTGCCGCATATCTGCAGCTCACGGTGGTCTTGTCGCATCCTCGGGCTGCGTGAGGAAGGTCGCTGCCGGTCGATGCGCGGACACGTGGTGCGAGGATTACGATGTTTTTGAATCGGTGGTGAATCGATGCGGTGAGGTGGCTGTGGGTCGTCTGGCGTGCGGTGAGCGCGGAGTCGCCGTGTGGGCTGTGTGCCGCAGGGACCCGGGCGCGGTGGCGTGATGATCCTCGGTGAGCACCGCGCCCACCAGCCCGGTCGGTTTCGGTCTCCGGAACCGCAGACCTGGCGGATCCCCACCGTGCACCCGCCTTGGCGCCTTCGCCGAGCCGAAATCATTTCTCTGGATGAAGACCTCGTGGCGGCGGCCGGCTTGCCCACCTCCCAGTGGACCTCCGGTCAGCGCTCTCTATTCCGAAGGCGTTCCCGTGCACTTCGGACTACCGGAAAAGGTGAAGTATTGACCCCGATCGAGTACGACGCGTTGCTGTGGTTGTCCTTCGGCGGTCCTGAAGGCCCCGATGACGTGCTGCCGTTCCTGGAGAACGTCACTCGCGGGCGTGGCGTCCCGCGTTCCCGGTTGCTCGAAGTCGCCGAGCACTACCACCACTTCGGCGGGGTCTCGCCGATCAACCGGCTCAACCGGGAGCTCATCACGGCCGTGGAGAAGCAGCTCGCGGCGGCGTCGATCGACCTGCCGGTGGTCTTCGGCAACCGCAACTGGGCGCCCACGGTCGAGGACGCCGTCGCCGAACTGACGCGACAGGGAGCGCGGCGGGTACTGGTCTTCCCCACGAGCGCCTACGGTGGCTACTCGGCGTGCCGCCAGTACCACGAGGACATCCTCCGTGCGCGGACCGCGGCCGGCCCGGCTGCTCCGGAGATGGTCAAGATCCGGCAGTACTTCGATCACCCCCTGTTCGTGGCGGCCGCGGCCGATGCGGTGCGTGCCGCGCACCGCAGTGCTGGCGGGGGAGCGCGGACGGTGTTCACCGCGCACTCGGTGCCGGAGTCGGCCGATCGCGCCGCGGGGCTGCCGGTGGAAGGCGGTCGGCGCTATTCGCGGCAGATCGCGGAAGCGGCCCGGTTGGTCGCGGCCGAAGCGGGGATCGCGGAGTACGACCTCGTGTGGCAGTCCAGGTCCGGGCCGGCCGAGGTGCCGTGGCTCGAACCGGACATCGTCGACCACCTGGATGTGCTGCACGCCCGGGGCGTCCGGGCCGTGGTGGTCGTGCCGATCGGGTTCGTCTCCGATCACCTCGAAGTGGTCTGGGACCTCGACAACGAGGCTCGCGAGCGAGCAGCTGCGCACGGTATGGCGTTCGTCAGGGCGGCCACAGCCGGCGCCGACCCGCGCTTCGCCGAGATGGTGGTCGAGCTGGTGCGTGAGCACACCTCCGGCACCCGGCCGAGGAAGCTCTCGGCGATGGCCGCTGCGGGGTGCTCGATCAACGGGGCGCCGTGTGCCGTCGGCTGTTGCGAGCCGTCCAGGCGGGCGCAGCGGTGACATCGCGGGTGACTGCGGGGGAAGGGCGGGCGCTCGGTTCCGGGGAGGTGGCGCGGACGTTGGGCGTCTCGCAGGTGACGTTGCGAACGTGGGAACATCGCTACGGAATCGGGGCGCGAGCCCGCGATCGCAATGGCCGGCGTCGCTACACGGCCGACGATGTCGAACGTCTTCGCCGGATGCGCGCCCTGCAGGCCCAAGGTGTGGGGGCGCGGGACGCGGCGTCTCTGGTGCTGTCGCGCTGGGCGGCGGGCATGACGGCCGCCCGGCGCCGCGAGTGTCTCGCCGCGGCTGCGGATGCCCTCGACCTGTCCACCGTCGGCGGCGTCGTCGATGACGCGTTCGGCAGCCTCGGGGTGGCCAAAGCCTGGACTGACGTGCTCGCCCCGGTACTCCGTGCTGCGGGCCTGCGCTGGGCGAAGAACGGGGATCGCACGGCGATGGCCGCGGAGTGGGCGCTGGCCACCGCGGCGTCGGGAGCGGTCGACCGGTACCCGGCGCCCGCCCCGGCGCGTACCGGGCGTCCGCCGGTCGTCCTGCTGAGCACGCCGGTGGAGCGCCATGAACTGCCGATCAAGGTACCCGGTGCCGCATTGCGCGACGACGGAGTGCCGGCGGTGCACCTGGGCGGTCTGGTGTCCGTGGACGTTCTTCGGGTGGTCGCCGCTCGGCTGCAGCCCCGCAGTGTGGTGGTGTGGTCGATGACGGCCCACTCGGCCGATGTGCGCATTCTGCAGGTGTTGCACGCCGAAGGGATGCCGGTGCGGCCGGCCGGCCCGGGCTGGCGCGGCCTGCCGGTGGTGGGTGAACCGCTGCCGTCGTCATTGTCCGAGGCGATGGTCGAGCTGAGCCGCTGACAGCTGCGCCCGGCCGGCCCGGTCCAGCCGGTGTGCGTTCTCGTCCTTGCGAACCGGGGCTTCGTTCGCGATGAGCACGGCGATCCACGGCAGCGGGACCGACACCGCGAGGAACAGCAGCGCCAGCCACCAGATGTGCGCGGTGACACCGGCCAGGATCAAGAACGGGACCCGGCAGGCCATCATGACGACGTATTTGCGTCGCCGCCGATCCAGCTGTTGATCCGCCGAAGGTGCCGCGGCGGTGATGAGGACCGCGGGGCTGTTCTTGCTCACGGGTATCTCCTTGACGGCGCTGATCTGTGGAGCGTGATGGCGGCAACCGGTCGGGCACAGTTCGATCTTCCGCCCGGAGCGCCCCGGGTGGGAGCGATGCATCGCAGGTGCATCGGTGACCTGGGTGACCTGCCGCCGCCCGCGACCGTATCCGTCAGGGGATCGCCGAGTGCGATTCAACCACGATGCAAATGTCGCCATTTTCTCGGTGTCTCTCGATGATCTCGGGGAGACCAGCTGGTGGAACCACCTTGGAGGAACGGATGCTCGAGTCGGTCACGACAGCCGAGCCGAGACGAGAGCTGCCGGCGAGTGGTTCGCGGCGGCCGGACATCGACTTGGTGCGCGCCGAGCGTGCCGTCGCCGAATTGCTGGCCGCGCTGGGCAAGGACCCGAGTTCGGAGCACCTCCGGGACACTCCGAAGCGGGTTGCCCGCTCGTACGCCGAGCTGATCACGCCGCGGGAGTTTTCGCTGACGACGTTCCCGAACGACGAGCAGTACGACGAGCTCGTGGTCGCGCGCGGCATCCCGGTCCGGTCACTGTGCGAGCACCACATGTTGCCGTTCCAGGGCATCGCGCACGTCGGTTACCTCCCCGGGGCCCGGATCCTCGGGTTGTCCAAGCTCGCCAGGGTCGTCGAGCTGTTCGCCCGTGACCTCCAGGTGCAGGAGCGGCTGACCAAGCAGGTCGCCGACTGGCTGCAGCAGAACCTCGAGCCGCGGGGAGTGGGTGTCGTCATCGAAGCCGAGCACCTGTGCATGTCGCTTCGAGGCGTTCAGGCGGCCGGCTCCAGCACGGTGACTTCGGCGCTGCACGGCCTGATCCGCGACGACCGCAAGACGCGGGCCGAGTTCCTCGCTGTGGCGGGGATCCCCGGTTGAAGTTCCGGGCCCGTTCCGCAGCGTGGATGACGGAGGTTCGGCATGGCTCGCGGTGAGCGGCTCGAGCTCGACGGCGCCCGAGTGCTGGTGGCCGGGGCCACCGGCGTGCTCGGGGGATCGCTGGTCCGTGAGTTCTCGGCTCGGGGAGCAGCGCTGGCCGTGGCGGGGAGGCAGTCTGCTCGCCTGCAGGAGCTCTCCGACGAATTCGGCGCGCACACCGAGTTCTTCGACGCCTACGACCTCGACGGCGCCGGCGATGTCGTGGCGCGGTCGGCCGAGGCGCTGGGAGGACTGGACGTCGTCGTGGTCGCGGTGGGTGCCGTCGCGTTCGGGGCGGCGGAGTCGTTGCCCGACGACGTCGCCGAACACCTTTTCGCGGTCAACACGCTGGCCCCGATCGCCTTGCTGCGTGCAGCCCTGCCGTTGCTCCGGTCCGGTGGTGCGATCGCCGCCCTCACCGGGGTGGTGAGCGAACGTCCGATGCCGGGCATGGCGGTGTATTCCGCTTCGAAAGCCGCTCTGTCGGCGTGGTTGACCGCTGTCCGGATCGAGCAGCGGCGCCGGGGTGTCCGGGTCGTGGATGCCCGGCTGCCGCACATGGAGACCGGCTTCGCGGACCGGGCCGTCGCCGGCCGGCCGCCCCGGCTGCCTCCGGGTGCCGACCTCGAGGCCGCGATCCGCCGGATCGTCGACGCCGTCGAGACGGGGACTGCCGAGGTGGGGTAGATCCCGCGGGCGCACAGGGCAGGCGTGATCCGTGCCGACGCAGAGGATTTTCGTCAGTGCTGTTCGGCGGTCACGGATCATCGAATTTATTCGGGTGGTGACGCCGCTTTCATTTCGTCTGGGTGAGGCCGCGGCTGAGGTGGTCGACTGCCGTGGTGATGCCGTCTTCGGCGCTGAGCAGTTCTGCGAGGTGCGCGGCGCGGGCGCGCATGCCGTCGTCTGCGAGCGTCGTGCGGAGAGCGGCGGCCAAAGAGGTCGCGGACAGCCGGGACCGGGGCAGCGGCCGTGGCCCCACGCCGAGTTCGGCGACCCTTTTCGCCCAGAAGGGCTGGTCGACTCCGTGTGGCACGACCACAGCGGGAACGCCGGCCCGCAGAGCGGCCGCAGTGGTGCCGGCACCGCCGTGGTGTACCACCGCCGCGCAGCGGGGGAACAGCCACGAGTGCGGCACCTGGTCGATGACGAGCACGTCGTCGGAGGCGGCGATGTCGCTCATCCCGCTCCATCCGGTGAGCAGCACCGCCCGCACCCCGGCTCGCCGGATCGCTTCGGTGACCGTGCGGGCGGTCGCGGCGGGATCAGCGCTCGCCATGCTGCCGAAGCCGATGCAGACGGGCGCCTCACCCGAACCCAGGAACGCGACGAGCTCTGCCGGTGGGGTCCACGCCGGATCCTCGGGCAGGAACCAATAGCCGGTGACATCCCAGGTCGCCGGCACGGCCACGACGTGCCTGCTGAACCCGTAAACCGGAAGCCGCGAGCTTCTCGGCCGAGACCGGCGAGGGGGCAGGCCGAGTACCTCGGCGCGCACGGCACGGGAGGCGGCGCGGAAAGGCAGTGCGAGAGCCGATTCGGTGATCGCCGAGCCGATCAGGTTGCCCGCCGCTCCGGTCCAGGCCGGGATCCAGGGGGTCAGCACACCGGCGACCGCCGCGGAGACCGCTCCCACCGGCTGCAGGTGCGCGTGCACGAAGGGGATGCCGAGCCGCTCCGCCACGTCGACGCCGAGTACCGCGCCGCCGATACCTCCCAGCAGGGCGTCGGCGCCGTCGGCGTAGTCGAGCAGGGCGCGAGCGTGGCGCAACGACTGCCGGAGCAGCTGCTCGCGCATGCCCCTGGGGACGACACCGCGGGAGAACCCGGCCTCGGCCGCCGCGCGGGCGGCGTCGTCCATGCGTCCGGGCAGCGGCACCGCATCGAGCCCCAGGCCGGTCAGCCAGTCGGTGAAGTCCTCCGGCGCGACGACGTGGACCCGGTGTCCCGCCTGCTGCAGGCCGAGGGCGAGGGCGGCGTACGGCTGGATACCGCCGCGCGTGTCGATGGCAACGACGCAGACCGGCACAGGTGACCTCCATTGCAACTTGATGTTGCAATAATAGGCAGCGTGACGTCGTGCCGTCCACCTTCGGCCGTCATTGGCCGCGGGTGCGCGGTGCGATCGCGATATCGTCGGGCGGGCCGCGGCGGTGCGGCAGGATCGGAGCGGGGGATGGGTGATGGCCAGGGCGCGCCGAGCCGTCGTGACGCGGGACGCCCCCGTGGCGCCCCCGTGGTGGCGGCGATCCTCGCGGCAGTGCGCGCCGAACTGGCCGAGAGCGGGTTCGACAAGCTGAGCGTCGACCGCGTCGCGCACCGCGCCGAGGTCAACAAGACCAGCGTCTACCGGCGCTGGCCCACCAAAGAAGCCCTGGTCGCCGCCGCGATGGACGGGTTGCGCTCCGAGTTCGCCAACAGTCCCGACACCGGTAACCTGCGAGATGACCTGCACGCACTGGCCGAGCCCATCGCGGAGTTCCTGTCGCGCCCTGAAGGCGCCGCGCTGGCGCGGGCGGCCATCGGCAGCGGCGCCACCAGTGACATCGCTTCTCTCGCCGCTCGCCGGATGAGCGAGCAGGCGACGCCGGTGTTCGCCATCGCCGAGCGGGCCCGCCGTCGTGGGGAGTGGAACGAAGACACCGACCCCCAGCAGGTGGTGTTCAGCCTCGTCGGCGCGATCATGCACCGGGTGCTCCTCGAACACGCCGACCCCACGGGCCCGTGGCTCGACTCACTCGTCGACCTGCTCCACCGCGGCGCAGCCGTGCCACGCTAGGGCGTGTCTGATAATGCTTTGGTCCAGGCGATGACGGCGTGCAGGACGACTGCTGACCGGTAGACGATGGCGAGCTTGTCGGAACGAGCAGCCAGGCCGCGCCACTGCTTGAGCAGGTTGAACCGTCGCTCGACGACGTTGCGTCCGCGGTAGTCCACCGCGTCGAACGCGGGTGGTCGCCCGCCGCGGGAACCGCGGCGTTTGCTATGTCCAGCCTGATCAGCTGGCTCCGGGATTACGGCGGTGATGCCGCGGTCGCGCAGGTGTCCGCGGATCGCGCGCGAGGAATACGCCTTGTCGCCGCGGACCCGGTCAGGCCGGGTCCGGGCCCGACCGCGTCCAACCCGGGCGACGTGTAGATGCCGCATCAGATGCGGAAACATGGGCGCGTCGCCAGCTTGACCAGGACCGACCAGTGCAACCAGCGGTCGGCCGTTGCCGTCGACGAGGTGGTGCACCTTGGTGCTCCAGCCGCCGCGGGAGCGGCCGATGGCGTGGTCAGGCGGCTCGGTCAGCAGCTCCGTGTAGTTCGACCCAGCCCCCTGTGGGACGGGTGATGTTGGTGGCGTGCTGATGCGCCCGGGCGATGGTGGAATCCACCGACACCGACCAGTCCACCAGGCCGGCCGCGTCGGCTTCGGCGAGCAGTCGCTGCAGCACGGTGTCCCAGGTGCCGTCACCGGCCATCCGGCGATGCCAGGTCCAGATCGTCTGCCACGGACCGAACACCGCCGGCACATCCCGCCAGGCGATCCCGCACCGATACCGGTAAATGATCCCCTCCACCATCGCCCGCGCATCGGAGAACGGACGCCCGCGCCTACCGGTCCGGGTCGGAAGCAGGTCCTCGATCAACGCCCACTGAGCATCCGAGAGCAACTGAAACCGCGACACAACCAGCAGCATCCCAGCAACCAGCCGAGACCTTTGTCAGACACGCCCTAGCCCTCCGGCACGCGGGAGCGGTCGACGGCATCCTGTCGGTCGGCGCCCCGTTCTGACCTCAGGTCCGGCGTTCGGCGTTGCGGACGATCGAGCGGGCGAGCCACGCGAACACCTGGTTGTGCGCTGGTTTCTGGAGGTGCCAGTAGGCGTGGCCCAGCGGTGAGCCGGGGGTGAAGCGCACCCGCTGCCGCAGCAGGCTGCCGGAGCCGGCCGGGTCCGCGCGCAGGGTGAGTTCGGCGTCGCCGGGCAGCCGCATGTCCGCGGTCAGCACGAGCTCGCGACGCGTGTCGTCGCGGCGGCGGACGGTCCAGAAGTCGATGACGTCGCCGGCCACCGGCCGGTCGGGGCGCCCGCGGTAGGCCCCCGCCCCGCCGAGCAGCCCGTCGAGCAGGCCGCGCAGAGCCCACGCCGGTGCGGGCGGGAACCGGCCGTGGTCGCCGCCGAGGGCGGTGATCGCCTGCCACAGCCGGCCCGGGCCGGCTTTCGCGAGCCGGGTGTGTTCGTCCTGGTACGCCGGACCGGCGGGTGCCTGCGGAACCGGAACGCCGAGGGCCGTGCGCAGGGCGTTGTCGAGGCTGGTCGGTCCGCCCGGCGGTGGCGGCAGCACGGATTCGGCCGGGGTGTCGGCCGGGAGCAGGTCGTGCTCGAGCGAGGCGAACAACGGCCCCGCGACGGTGGCGGGCACGGGCGAGGTCAGCCCGGCGATCCGCGCGGCGGTTTCGTGGGACCAGAACGGCGAGGGCAGGGCGGGCGCGGCGGCCCGCCGCAGGATTCGGGCGCACCGCCGCACGAGGCCGTCGTAGCTGATCGTTTCCGGCCCGCTGACGTCGAACCGGCCCCGCAGCGGCGGGTGGCAGGCCGCGGCTCGCAGGTAGTGGCGGACGTCGGCGAGCGCGACCGGGCGGCTGCGGCTGGCGGTCCACCGGGGTCGTGGCCGGACCGGCAGCCGGGCGGTGCGCGAGAGCAGCTCGACCCCGGCCGAGCCGCGGCCGAGGATCATCGACGCCTGCAGTGCGATCGCCGGGACCTCGCCGTCCCTCAGGATCTCGGCCACTTCGGAGCGGGACGCCAGGTGCGGCGACGTCGTGGCCGCCGGCCGTGGCCCGCCGAGGTAGACGAGCTGCCGGACCCCGGCGGCCGCGGCGGTGGCGGCGAGGCGCCGCGCGATCGTGCGGTCGCGGCCGGCGAAGTCCGCGTGTGCCAGCGAGTGCACGAGGTGGAAAACCACGTCCGCGCCGGCGCACACGGTCTCGAGCGCGCGCGGGTCCGTGGCGTCCCCGAGCGTCACGTCGATCCGGTGCGGGAAGCCGTGCTCCGCCGTGCGGGAGAGGACGTGGACCGGGTGCCCGGCGGCGGCGAGGTCGGCGACGAGCGCCCGGCCGGCGAACCCGGTCGCGCCGAGCACCGTGCAGCGCGGCGGCAGGCCGCTGTCGGCCATGCGACGTCCTTTCCTCAGACGATGCAGAGACGTCACAAACGTAAGCCGTCCGGGCTGCGACCGCCGGGGAAAGATCCGTTCTGCGCTCAGCGCGGCCGGTCCGTTCTCGTGCGCTTTCGGGAGTAAGCACAGGTAGGATCGGTGGCGGGTCGTCATCCTGGATGCCGCCCAGTCACGGAGTCTGCATCGCTTTTGCAGCGGAGGGCAGGCTCGACGTCGTGGAGGTGCCATGCAGCCGAACTTCCCGCACGGGGTGTCGCTGGTCCGTGAGCGGCTGCGCGACGCCCTCTTCGCGCGGGTGGCGGGGCCCGACGGGCCACGCAACCGCGCACGCATCCACGGCGCGCCGGGAGAGCGCTGGTTCGGGCCGGACAGCGCGATCCGGCGGGTGCACGGGGACACGGCCATGTTCGTGGGCGGCCTGCGTGCGCTGCTGTTGCAGTCGCTGCACCCGTTGGCGATGGCGGCGGTGGCCGCGCACTCGGGCTACCGCGGCGATCCGTGGGGCCGTCTGCAGCGCACGAGCACCTTCCTCGCCGTGACCACGTTCGGCACGGCCGAGGACGCCGCGCGCGCGGTCGAGACCGTGCGCGCGGTCCACCGGCGGGTGCGGGGAGTGGCCCCGGACGGTCGGCCCTACCGGGCCGACGACCCGCGGCTGCTGGCGTGGGTGCACATCGCCGAAGTCGACAGCTTCCTGCGTGCCCACCAGCGCTACGGCGCGCGGCCCCTCGACGAGGCGGGGTGCGACTCCTACGTCGCCGAGACGGCCGTGATCGCCCGGGCGCTCGGGGTACCCGACCCGCCGGTGACCCGAGCCGGGCTCGACCGGGCGCTGGCCGAGTACCGGCCCGAGCTGCGTGGTACCCCGGAGGCCCGGCAAGCCGCCCGGTTTCTCCTGCTCACCCCGCCGGTCCCGTGGCCGGCCCGGCTGCCCTACGCGGCACTGGCGGCCTCGGCGGTGGCGATGCTGCCGGCGTGGACGCGCCCGCACCTGCGCCTGCCACGGCTGCCGGTCGCCGAAGCGACCGTCGTCCCGCTCGCCGGGCACAGCTTGGTGAAGGTCGTGCGCTGGGCGATGACCGCGGCCTGAACGGAGTCGCCGCGATCTGCCGGGCGGATGGCTGGTGATCACCAGGACCGGGCCGGTGTGGGGGACTGTCGTGGTCTCCGCGGCCATGCTGGGGTTACTGCTGATCGCGATGCGCCGCCTCGACGGCACGAGCGACCGGATGAGCACGGCCGGCCGGGTGCTGCTGCGCAGCCTGCTCGGTGTCTACGCGGGCTGGTCGAGCGTCGCGGTGTAGGTCAACTTGACCACCGTGCTCGCCGATCTCGGTCTCGTGCCCGGCTCGAGGGCGGGCATCGCGGTCCAGATCGCCGCCTTGGCCGCCGCGGTGGTCACGGTGATCCTGGTCGTTCTGCGCCGCGGACCCAGCCGGCCTACGTCGGAGCTGTGGGGTGGGGTGGCCGCGGCGCCGAGCGCGTTCGAGCAGGCGCTGCGCTCCTTGCGCCGCGGCGGCCGGCTGGTGTGCGTCGGCATCCCGGCGGGCGGAGTCCTCCCGGTCCCGATCTTCGAGGCGGTGATCAAGGGGATCTCGGGTCCGGGCCCGCCTGGTGATCGAGTTCCGAGCCGTGACGGGAGCGGTCCAGCCGCCCCCGGGAGGATTTTGGAACATCCACAGAGGACTTTGGTCCCTGTCGGGCGGAGCGGGTCTCGCGATCGACTGTGCCGCGTGACGACCGGACAGACAGGAGCACCCGTGACGGCCACGAGGCCCGGCCCGATTGCCATCCGACCGCAGGTGGGACGCGAACGCGTCAAGGGTGCGTGGCTGCTGCGGCTGCTGCGCACCACCGATCACAAGCAGATCGGCGTGATGTACCTGGTCACCACGTTCGCGTTCTTCCTCATCGGCGGCGCGATGGCGATGCTGATCCGCTCCGAGCTGGCGCGACCGGGACTGCAGTTCCTCTCGCAGGAGCAGTACAACCAGTTGTTCACCATGCACGGCACGGTGATGCTGCTGCTGTACGCGACGCCGAGCGTGTTCGGGTTCGCGAACTTCGTGCTCCCGTTGCAGATCGGCTCACCGGACGTCGCGTTCCCGCGGCTGAACGCGTTCTCGTTCTGGCTCTTTCTGTTCGGCGGTCTGATCATGCTGAGCGGGTTCCTGACCCCCGGAGGCGCCGCCGACTTCGGCTGGTTCGCCTACACCCCGCTGTCGGACGCCATCCACTCGCCGGGCGTCGGGGCCAACCTCTGGATCGTCGGGGTCGCGGTCGGAGGGCTCGGCACGATCCTCGGCGCCGTCAACATGGTCACCACCGTGGTGTGCCTGCGCGCGCCGGGCATGACGATGTGGCGGATGCCGATCTTCACCTGGAACATCCTGGTCACCAGCATCCTGGTGCTGATCGTGTTCCCGATCCTGACCGCGGCCGGGTTCGGGCTGCTCGCCGACCGGCTGATCGGGGCGCACGTGTTCGACCCGGCCAACGGCGGCGCGGTGCTGTGGCAGCACCTGTTCTGGTTCTTCGGCCACCCCGAGGTCTACATCCTCGCTCTGCCGTTCTTCGGGGTGGTCTCCGAGATCCTGCCGGTGTTCTCCCGGAAACCGCTGTTCGGCTACCGCGGCCTGGTCTGGGCGACGCTGTCCATCGCGGCCCTGTCGGTCGCGGTGTGGGCGCACCACATGTACGCCACGGGCGCCGTGCTGCTGCCGTTCTTCTCCTTCATGACGTTCCTGGTCGCCGTGCCCACCGGGGTCAAGTTCTTCAACTGGATCGGCACGATGTGGAAGGGGCAGCTCACGTTCGAGTCGCCGATGCTGTTCTCCGTCGGCTTCCTGGTCACCTTCCTCTTCGGCGGCCTGTCCGGCGTGCTCCTCGCGGCCCCGGCACTGGACTTCCACGTGTCGGACAGCTATTTCGTGGTTGCGCACTTCCACTACGTGCTCTACGGCACGATCGTGTTCGCCACCTTCGCCGGCATCTACTTCTGGTTCCCCAAGATCACCGGCCGGATGATGGACGAGAAGCCGGCCCGCTGGCATTTCTGGACCACGTTCCTCGGCTTCCACGGCACGTTCCTCGTCCAGCACTGGCTGGGCAACGAAGGCATGCCGCGCCGCTACGCCGACTACCTGAGCACCGACGGGTTCACCACGCTCAACACCATCTCGACGGTCGGCGCCTACCTGCTCGGCGTTTCGGTGCTGCCCTTCATCTGGAACGTCTTCAAAAGCTACCGGTACGGCGAGATCGTCACGGTGGACGACCCGTGGGGCTACGGCAACTCGCTCGAGTGGGCGACGTCCTGCCCGCCGCCGCGGCACAACTTCACCGAGCTGCCCCGGATCCGCTCCGAGCGGCCCGCGTTCGAGCTGCACTACCCGCACATGGTCGAACGCCTCCGCCGCGAGGGCGAAATCACCTTCACCGGCAAGCCGAAGGCACACGCCGCCGACGCGGACCCGCCGCGGCTGCCCGCGGATCGATGACGAAACCTGTTGTGCCATTGCCGATCACCACAGACGAAAGGCACTCGGTGTCGAGCACGCTCACCCTGGCCGTGGACATCTCGGGCGACGTCGTCCCGGGCGCTTGTGAGTACGTCCGCCGCCGGATCGGCGCATTCCTCCGGCGGGTACCGGCCCAGGTCGAATCCGCGAAGCTCAAACTCACGGTGTACCGGAAACCGGCCGTGCCGCGGCCGGCGCTCGTCCAGGTGAACCTCATCGCCGACGGGCAGCCGGTGCGTGCCCAGCTGACCGGCGCGTTCTTCCAGGAGGCGGCCACGCTGCTCCGGAAACGGCTGAATGAACAGCTGGTGCGGCTGCAGAACCCGGCCGTGCCGCGGCCGTGGCCGCCACCGCGCGATGAGCCGCCGTCGGTTCCGCGTCCGGCCGGGCAGCGGGAGGTCGTGCGCCGCAAACAGTACCCGCTGCGGACGTGCCGCCCGGACGACGCGGCCCTGACCATGGACCTGATGGACTATCGCGTCCACCTCTTCGTCGACGCGGACACCGGCGAAGACGCGGTGGTGTACCGCGGGGGTCCGACCGGGTACCGGCTCGCCCGGCTGGCCGGCCTGTCTCCGCCGGCCGGGACCGTGACGACCCCGTGGGTCGTCAACGTCCACCCGGTGCCCCGGCTGGACGCCCGCGCCGCCTGCGAGCGGCTCGATGCCCTCGAACTGCCCTTCCTCTTCTTCCGGGACGCCGAGACCGACCGCGGGGTCGTGCTTTACCAGCGCTACGACGGGCACTACGGGCTGGTCACCGCGACCTGACGCCTCTCGGAGGCCACGGTCGTGCGCGTCGTCGGCTGCGGGGTCAGTGCGAGGACTCGTCGGTGGGGAAGACGGTGTCGAAGAGCCACTGCAGCGGCGTGCGGTGGGACGTTTCCCCGTCGGCGATTTCCTTGGCTTCGGCGGGATCGGCCGCGTGGTGGACGTCCTCGACGAACTTGGCGAACCGCCGCAGGTCGGCGCGGGCGCGGGTGGTGATGAGCCCGAGTGCCTGGGCGATCCGTTCGGTGAGCTCTTCGAGCTCCAGTTCCAGCTCGAGGGTCAGGGTTGCGGAGTCGGGGCCGTCGGTGTTCACGACGGCGTGCCCCCGGTGCCGGGGACCGTTTGCGCTGACCCAGTCCAGTGTCCGGCGCTGGGGGTCGGTGGTGACGTCGATGCTGTAGCGGCGCGGGATCCCGGCGAGGGTGTAGACGAACTGGAACCGGTCGGGGTGGCCGTCGACCGGGAACACCTGCTCGACCGAGCGCATGAACCTCGGGTAGTGGCTGAAGTCGGTGAACCACTTGAAGGTGGTGTCGGCCGAAGCCGCCACGTCGGTTTCGGCTCGTACGACGTCCGCCATGGTGCCCTCCGTACTCCGGTCGGTAGTGCGTCTGCTGTGCCGAACGTAGCCGGGTTTGGCCGCTGCCGCTGGTCCGATCGGGTGGGCGAGCACCCCGGTACCAGGGGGTGATGTCCGGCCGACCAGGGCAAACCACTCGATCGCGGGAGGGAAGGAACTGCGATTCAAACTCGATTCACCGCAGCCAGGCTTCGGAGCGGCTCGTTAGTGTGGCCGAAGCGGCGTACTGGCGGCTCAGGTCGAAATATCACCGCATATTCGGGAAAAGAGTGATCGATTCCTCTGTGGAACGGCGAGAGGGTCGCCGACTGTCCACAGTGTCATGGATCGATCTTGAATCAGTCGGGGGGCTGGTGTGGCCGCAGCGCGGAGGTGCTGGTCATGGTGTGCGGCGGACGGGTCTACGCATCCGAGTTGAAGGCCGCGCTGCGCGCGGGCCGTGGCCGGTTCCGGCGGCGCCGGAAAATCCGGCTTCCCGAGCCCAATGACCGCGACCGGCTCGGCGACTTCTGGTCAACCGCGACGGCGCGGGCCTGGCTGAACGCCGGGGGCGGGTTCGAGGCGATGAGATTCCCGCTGCACTGGTGGCCGGACGCCACGCGGCCGGCGACGCTGGTCCGGGCCATCCCCCTCTTCGGGGCCGGATTCGACCTCCGGCCCCGGGCGGTCCTGCAGGAGTGGGCCGCCACGGGGGGCCGGGTGGTCGTGAGCTGGTGCCTGGACGGCCGGCCCGTGCCGCTGGCGGAGGTGGCTCGCACGGTTCCCGCCGCGGCCGCGTGCCTGCGCGTCGGAACCCGCTGGACCGGAACCGGTCCTGAAATCGTCTCGGTCACCGGAGCCGATCCCTCGGCCGCACCGCAGCCGTGCGCGTGGCCGGATCTGGCCCGGGTGCTGGGACTCGCCGCGCCCTACTGGCCGCCGGGTCTGCGTGACCCGGAGCTCATCGGCCGGTGGCGGCCGGGCGACCCGGTCGTCCGGCACCCCGCGATGACGGTGCTGCCGGTGTGGCCGTTGCTGGAACTGGCCGCGCTGCACCCGGTCGGGCACCCGGTGCACCGCGCGCTCGTGCACACGGCGCAACGCATTTCCGGCCAGCGCGCCGCCGGCGTGCCGACCGACCGGGAGCTGTCGGTGCTGCGGCCGGAGCAGATCTCGCTGGCGGCCGTCGACGACGGGTGCGCGCCCGCCGATCCGGTCGACCCGCCTGATCCGGTGATCCGGCTGGGGTGGCGCGAGGTCCAGAACCGCGAGGACCTCCTGGCCGAACAGTGCATCCGGCTGGTTCACGACTGGGACGGCGGTACCCCGTTGACACATCCCCAGGTCGTCACCGTGTCCCTGCGGTCGGCCGCCGGCGCCGAATTCGCGGCCCGGCTGCGCTCCTGCGGACGGCGGGCGGTCCACGCACTCGCCGACCCGCTGGGTACCGGGGCGCCTCTCGTCGATCCCGAGTCCGACGCCCCCGCGGTGGTCCCGATCCGGGATCCGCGGGCGGTGCGGGTCCTGGCTCCGCGCCGGCTCGCCTCGCCGGCCACGCTCGGCGAGGTCGTCCTCGAGGATCCGGTCTTCGTCCGGGATGATGCCGGAACGCTGCACCTCGCCCCGCGGGCCCCGCGGTCGGCCTACGGCTGGGGTGGCGACGAGCGCGGCCGCGCGGAACTCGCTCTTCTGCTGGAACGGTTGCTCACGGACCTGACGGCCGATCCCGACGCCCTCCGCGGGACGCCGGACCCGGGCCTCACC
Source organism: Amycolatopsis sp. NPDC004169 (assembly GCF_040610315.1). Taxonomy (NCBI): domain Bacteria; kingdom Bacillati; phylum Actinomycetota; class Actinomycetes; order Pseudonocardiales; family Pseudonocardiaceae; genus Amycolatopsis; species Amycolatopsis sp. NPDC004169. The sequence goes on along the minus strand of NZ_JBEXMD010000014.1, from coordinate 97,849 downwards.
GAGCTGCTCGGTCGCGATTGGGCCGCCGGCACCGTGCTGACCCGTGACCGGCTCCGGGCCCACCTGGTGCCATGACGACCGGGGAACCCTCCGGCCGTCGAGACCGGCCTCACCAGGAGATCCACCAGTGCGGAGAACGAGGTCATGCGCAGCCCGGTCGGCGACCGGTGAGAACTGCACCCGATCCGCGAGGTGGGTTGGTCGCTCGTCGGGCTGCGTGGCATCGGACGCAACGCAACTGTGGCGGTAACGAGCCGGTTCGTCGGACATCGGGGAGCTTTCGCCTTCGTTGTAGCGCTTGTGCATCTTTTGTGGTTGCCCGGTCGGGCCGTTTTGGCGAGGACCGTTCGCCGTCGATGGTCATGACTTTGGTCTCTGTCGGGGCGCTTGCCGGTGCGTGATCATCCTGTCCAGCCGGATGGAGGTGGGGGAGCGTGTGCTCGGAGGTGGGAGCCGTGGGACCGCTTACGTCGTCCGCCAGCAGCGCGGTTCTCCGTTCTGCGGTGCTGGCACCGTCGATCTACAACACCCAGCCGTGGTTGTTCCGCTGCACGACGGGGGAGGTCGAGGTGCACGGCGACTTCCGCAGGGCTCTTCCGGTCACCGACGGGGAAAACCGGGAGCTGGCGCTCTCCTGCGGGGCCGCGCTGTTCAACCTCCGGACCGCCATCCACCATCGTGGCTTCCTGCCGATCAGCACGGTACGGCCCCGCCCCGGGCATCCTTCGCTGTTCGCCGCCGTTCGCCCGGTGCCGACCGCCGCCCCCCACCGGTCCGTGAGCCGGCTGGCCGAAGCCATCCCGCGGCGCCGCACCGCCCGGGCTGCCGTGACCGCCTGCGCCGTTCCGGACGCGGTCATCGCCGAGTTGCGGCACGCGGCTGAGGCGGAACAGTCGTGGTTGGTCGTGTTCGCCGAGAGGCAACGGGCCGAGGTGGCCGCCCTGATCGCGCGAGCCTGCCGCGCTCAGCTGGCCGATCCGCAGTTCCGGGCCGAGCGGTCGCGGTGGTCCGGCCGCGGTCGGACCAGTGATGGACTGCCGGCTTCCGGGGAGTTTCGCCGTCCGGCTGCGCTGACTCGCGCCGGCCACGAGGTGCCGCTCCTGGTCCTGATCGCTTCGTTCGACGATGGGCCGGTTGCGTGGTTGCACGCCGGCCAGGCCCTGCAGCGAGTGCTGCTCACCGCAACGCTCGCCGGGCTGGACGCAGGATTCTGGTCCGCGCCGGTGGAGGTCGGGTCCGCGCGGCGCGAGCTGCGTGCGCTTTCGGGAGGGGCGGTGTGGCCGCAAGCGCTCCTCGCGCTCGGCCGTGGCCGCGCTGCGACGCCGTCGGCGCGCCGTGACCTCGCCGAGGTGCTGATCGAATGATCCGTCGTGCGGGAAAACCCGGCAGCTGCTGCGGCACCGGAAAGAGCGGTGAAGTCAGGTTTCCGGCATCAGGGTTGCCGCTACGGCAGTGACGCCCGCACCCGCCGTTGGTCCGGCCGGCCTGGCGGATCGAAGCATGCGCGGAAAGGCTCTTTCAGCTCCGCGGGTGGTGACTTCCGGCCCTGTGCCGTTCCGGGTCCGCCGGGTCGGCTGAGGTGATGAGCCGGATCCAGGTCGACCGCGCGAGTCCCACCGACCGCGCCTTCCTCGCGATGGGCACCGGCGACGGGCCGGTCCAGTTCGGTGTCCTCCTGCTGCTCGGCCCGGCCCGGGGACTCGACTTGGCTCGGGTGCGGCAGTTGATCGGCGAACGGCTCCCCGCCGTCCCGCGCCTTCGTCGCCGGCTGGTGCCGGCACCGTGGGGCGGCGGTGGCCCGATCTGGGTCGACGATCCGGGGTTCGATGTCCGCCGCCATGTCCGGCCCGCGGTGTGCGCGCCGCCGGGGGACCGGCAAGCGGTGTTCGACACCGCGCTCTCGCTGGTTTCGGCGCGGCTGCCCCGGGAGGCCCCGCCGTGGTCGGCGACGTTCCTCACCGGGTTGACCGGCGGGGAAGCGGCGCTGGTCGTCGTGCTCGACCACGTGCTCGCGGACGGGGTGGGCGGCCTCGCCGTCCTGGCGCGGCTGGTCGACGGCGCTCCCGCGGTTGCGGCCCCCTTTCCGCGTCCGTCGCCGGACGCGCCGGCGCTGCGCCGGGAGGCTCTGGCCGGCCGGCTGCGGTCGGTGTGCCGGATCGGGCCGGCCGTGCGTGCGCTCTTCGCGTCGACCGGAGCTGCCGGCGGGCTGCACCCGCCCCGCGCCACCGCGTGTTCGCTGCTCGGGCCGGCGGGGCCCCGCCGCCGGCTCGCGGTCGTCCGGGCCGAGCTCGCGCCGCTGCGGGCCGCCGCCCACCGGCACGGGGCCTCGGTGAACGACGCCGTCCTGGTCGCCGTGGCCGGGGCGCTCCACCGGCTGCTGCTGACGCGCCACGAAGACGTCCGGGCGTTCGCGGTCGCCGTGCCGGTGTCCGGCCGGGCGGCGGCGGATGCCTCGCACCTCGGCAACGCGGTCAGCCCGCTGCTGCTCACCGTCCCGGCGACCGGCGACGTGGCCGGGCGGCTCGCCCTCGTCGCGGCCCGGGTCCGTGCCTCGAAAGCGGCCGCGACGGGACCGCCGCCGATCGCCGTGCTGGGCGCGCTGTTCCGGTTGTCGGCCACGCTCGGCCTCTACCGGTGGTACCTGGACCACCAGCACCGGATGCACACGCTCGTCAGCCACGTGCGCGGACCGGCCGGGCCGGTGACGTTCGGTGGCGTCCCCGTCGTCGAAGCCGTTCCGCTCAGCGTCGGGGCGAGCGGCAATCTGTCGGTGGTGTTCGAGGTGCTGTCCTACGCCGGGAGCCTGGTGGTGTCGGTGCTCGCCGACGCCGCCCGGTGTCCCGACCTCGACGCGCTCGCCGACGGCCTGGCGGCGCAGCTGGCGCTGGTGTGCCGGGAATCCCGGTGAGATGGGGTCTTCCGGCTCCGGCGCAGTGGACTCGCGACTCTGCCGGGGTCTGTCCCGCCGGAACGACGATCGGCGGCGAACGGAGGCCACCATGACGACCGGCGTGCGGTCCCGCCGACCACCCGTCCGGGCCCGGCTCGCCGGGTACCTGGCCGGGGTGGTGGTCAACGGCGTGCTGCTCGCCCTGATCAACGGGCAGCCGGGCTGGGTGGCCGTGCCGTTCCTCACTGCCGGGTTCTCCTCGGTGCTGGGGGCCGTCGACCTCGCGCTGGTGACCGGCCTGGTCACCGGCTTCCTCCACCTGTGGCACGACCCCGAGCGGCTCGTCATCGTCGACGGCTTCGTGACGACGGGCGCCGGCCTGGTCGCCCTCGTGCGGATCTGGCTGGTCTTCCCCCTCGACTTCGGCGCGACGCCGGTCGACTGGGCTGCGGTGGCCCGGGGTGTGCTGGCGATCGGCATCGCCGGATCCGTGCTCGGGCTGATCTCCGGGCTGGTGGACCTGGTCCGGGCCGGGCGCGCGGGTGGTTCTCCCGTCGAGCGAAAGGTGTGATCATGACCGACTCCGTCGTCACTGTGGCAGCGACCGGTGAGGAGCTGCTGATCGACCGGTTCCTGCCCCGGTTCGACGTGACCGTGACCGAGCACCTCGTGGCCGAAGCCGGCCTCGGCGAGACCTGGCGGGCCGTGCGTGACCTGGACCTGAGGCGGGTCCGCGCACCCCTGACGCACTTGGCGGTGTTCGCGCGGAACACGCCGGAACCGCTGAAGCCGTTCGCCGGGGACATCCCGCTCCCCGGATGGCTGCGGCTGGGTGAGACACCGGGCCGTGAGGTGGTTCTGGGTGCGGTCGGGCGGTTCTGGCAGCCCGGCGTCGAGTGGTACGACGTGCGGACGATGACGCCCGCCGAGTTCACGGCGTTCGCCGAGCCGGACCGGTGCCGGATCGCCGCGGCGATCTCGGTGCGGCCCTTCGGCCCGGCGCGAACGCTGATCACCTGCGAAGCTCGGACTGGCACCACGGATCCGGTGTCGGCACGCCGGTTCGCGCGCTACTGGTGGCTGGTCCGGCCGTTCGTCCGCTTCGTCATGCAGGCGACGCTGCGCACGATCCGCGATGACGCGGCCGCCCTCGCCGGTCGCCGTCCCGTGCCTGCGAGTGGCCCGGTCCACCGCTGGGCCCGCCGGCAGTACCGCGGGGCCCGGCCCCACGGCGTGGCGCGGGTGTTGAACCGCGGTGACGCGCTCGCGTACGCCGCCGGCCTGCTGCCGAAGCGGGGCGTGACGCTGGAGGTGACCGGCCGGCTCACCGGCCGGCCAGTCCGGGTACCACTCGTCGTGGCCCACCACGAGGGGGGAGCGCTACCTGGTGGCGATGCTCGGCGAGCGGACCCAGTGGGTGCGCAACGTCCGCGCGGCGGACGGTCACGTGGTACTCCGGCACGGCCGTCGCGAAGCCGTACGGCTGGAAGAGGTCGCACCCGAGGAACGCCCGCCGGTGCTCCGCCGGTACCTGGCCGTCGCACCCGGGGCGCGGGCCCACATCCCCGTCGACCGGCGGGCTCCGCTCGAGGAGTTCGCCCGGATCGCCGCGGACGTCCCGGTGTTCCGGATCGTCCCGGAGGACGCCGCCACCTGAGCGCCCGGGCCGGGTGGTCGAGCGCCGGTGCCGGCGCGGATCTCGTCGACTTCGCCGCGCGTCGCACGCAGGCAGCCGGACGCGGCCCGCGCGCGGCGCGCGACCGCCGTCGCCGGGCTCACCGGCACCGAGGCGGCGGTTGTCCGTCGGCGAGACTCCCCCGGTCGGGGCGCACGGACATCGCCCCGGTGCAGGAACGGCGGCTGCCGTCGGCCGGACTCCGGTGGGCGGCCGTCGCCACGCGCGGGCTGCCGGATCAGGCCGGGCTGCTGCGGGCCCGCACCACGGCCGGTGGCGGCTCGACGAGTTCGCCTTGATCCGGACGGGCGAACCGGGCCGTCGTCACCGCTCAGCACGAGCTGTGCGTGAGGAGATCGAAGGCGCGGACCTGGTGGGCGTTCGCTTGGCCGAGCTCGTGGTCCAACCTGTTCACGGCGGCGAAGTCCTGCCCGTCGACCGCCTTCAACCAGTCGTGCATGCCCCGGTCCATCAGCTCCGTCGAGCGGTGCATTTCGGCATCGGCCTCGTGCAGGCAGCCGGGAACGGTCCGGCCGGCCAGCGCCTTCTCCAGAGCGGCGTTGGCGTCGTGCACCTTCCTGAGTGCATCCCGGCACTCCGGCACGTTCGACGGCCCGCAGACGGCCGGGATGCCGGCGATCGCCGCGCCGACCGCGTTCGCCACGGGTGCCATGGCGGCGAGGTAGACGCCGGCTTCGACGCCGGGGACTCCGGTCGCCGGCGGTTCGGTGATCGAAGCCGGCGTCGTGCCGGACGGCTCCGGGGTGCCCGGACTGCCGCCGCACGCGGCGCTCGCGGCCGTGATCGCCGCGGCCAGGAGGATCACAGTCGGCTTCCGCATGGTTCGGGCTCCTTCCGCCACGGCGGGTGGGATTCGTCTCGGGTGTCGGAGTTCCGCGGTGCGGCCGCGCCGGCCACGCCGGACAGGGTGACCTTCACCACGGCAGTTTCGTCGCTGGGTCACCGGCCCGGGCAGGGTCGCAGGACTGCCGGTCGCGGGACTTTCGGCCTCGGCAGGCAGGTCGCGGTGGGCGTGAACGGATCGCCGAGCGGCGCGGCGGACCGCCGTGCGCTCAATCCACAGTGGAACAGACGGGGACGTTGCGTCCTGCGGGATGTCGCCGGGACGTGCTGCCCTCGTCCGCGTCCGGAACACGGCGGAGGCCGGTCGCGGGCAGTTCGCCCGACGGCGGAATCAGCGCCACACCGCGGCGTGCCGGCCGGCGGGGAATTCGGCGCTGCCGGCCACGGTGCCGGCTTCGTTGATCGCGCGCACGCCGATCACCGGCGACGGCGACGGCGACGGGAACTCGTGCGGAGCCCCGGCCCGGTCCCACCACACCGAGGTGGCCGTTCCGTCCGGGCGGCCCGAGGACCCGACGACGATTCCCGCGTCGTTGACCGCGTTCGGGTAACTGCCACCGCCCTGGTGCAGGGGCTTCAGCTCGGTCACCCGGCCGGAGCGATCCCAGCGGAGGCCGGGAGCCACGGCGATGCCGGATCGGCTCGTGTAGTAGAGGTAGCTGTCCGCTTCGAGCACCTCGGGAGGCCGGATCACGCCGTCGCGGTACTGCCAGCGTGCCATGTGGTAGCCGGTGGTGTTGACGTCGCCGACGATGAGACCGTCTTCGGTGACCCCCAGAGCCCAGCTGACCACCTGGCCCGGAGCCGGGGGAAGTTCGATCACCCCGCGGTCGTGGTCCCACAGGAGCGCGTGCGCCCACCCGTCGGCTAAGTCGGCCAAGCCGACGATCAGACCCCGGTTGTTGATGCCCAGAGCGGTTCCGTCGACGGCACCCGGTGGCAACCCGAGATCGACGACCTGCCCGCCGGCCGTCCAGCGCACCGGGTGCCCGTGGCCGTCGGGCGCGCCCGCGGAGCCGACGACGACGTCGTGGTCGTTGATCGCCTGGGGATGGCTCGCGGCGCCCGGGGCCAAGGCGGGCAGCCGGTGCAACGTTCCGTCCGGTGACCACCGCAGGCTGCACGAACCGGACGTCAACGCGCAGTTATCCGCGAATCCGAACGTGGTGCCGCGCTGGTTGACGCCGAGTGCGTACGTGTCGGACCCGTCGACCGAGCCCAGGTCGGTGATCCGCGAAGAGCGGTTCCAGCGGACCGCGTGCTGCACCGTCGACGTCCCGGTGGTGGAGGTGCCGACGACGACGCCGTTGTCGTTCAGGGCGGTGGCCGAACTCAAGCCGCCGGGCAAGGCGCCCAGATCGACGACCGTGCGTGGTCCGGCCGCGTTCGCCGCCGGCGCGGAAACGGAGGACATCAGCAGCAGCACCACGGCCGTCGTCACGGACCTCGGCCGGAAACGGGTGCAGCCGGGCATGACACGCTCCCCTCCCAGGGTGCAGGAACCTGCAGTGTCTTCTTGCGGGCAGCGCGCGGGAAAGGGGCGCACGTCGCCGCGAAGCAGGGCGAATTCCTCTGTTGTCGCATGCGCGACGATGCCCTGCCGCATGGGTGTGCCCGTCGGGGTAGGCGCTTCAGCGTGAGTCGGCGGCCTTGTCGCACGGGCTGACCCGGTACAGCCGGAACGAGCCACCCTGGTCGATCTGGCGGAACCCGGCCGACGGTGCCGGGTAAGCGGTGCCGTCCCACCGGTTGCCCCGGGCGAAGTCATTGGTCAGCAGGTACCTGACCTGGAGCCGGTTGACGATCTCGCACACGCGGGGATCGCTCGCCGCCTGGTTGAGGTGCTGGGCCAGGTACACCTGGTCCGTCGTCAGCCGGCCCAGGTTGAGCTGGGGGAACAGGACCTGGCGGCGGGTCAGGGCCATCACCGCCGGGCTGCCGTTGTACGGCATCTGGGCCACGATCGTGCCCGGCTCGGTCCGCCGGCCGATCCGCGTGAATAAGGCGTATTCGTCCGGGGTCACGAGCGGAGCGGCTTTCGGGTACGCAGCCAGGACCCGGTCGCGGTGGTCGGCGTGGTGCAGGCCGCCGGTCGCCAGCAGCAAGGCGATCACCACCACCACGGCGGCGGCCGGGGGCCACAGGCGAAGCCGGCGCAGCACGCCGTCCGGCGCGAGCCCGGCACGCGCCGCCGAGACGACCGCCAGCACGCCGATCACCACGAGCGGGACGCCGGTGACCGGGAGCATGGCGGCCAGCCGGTGGGAGTCGGTGTACCAGAAGCCGGTGAAGATCCGGCGAGTCGCTCCGGGCACGCCCGCGGCCAGCACGTACAGGCCGCCGGAGAGGGCGTGCCCGGCCACGAGCCACCGGCGGGAGCGCTGCCGGAAGCACGACACCGCCCCCACGACCACCAGCCCGGCCAGGACCCAGCCCGCGCCGTGGTGGTTCGTCGCCCCGGTCAGTACCTCACCGAGTGCCTGTGACGGCGACTCGAAGGGCGGTGAGTCCGCGGTCATCGGTCCCGCGAACACGCCCAGCCTGACGACGACCAGCCAGTACGCCGGCGCGGCGAGCACGATGGGCGCGGCGAACAGGGCGGCCTGCGGCCGCCGGCCGGCCCGGTACCGCCGGGCAGCGGCCCGTGCGAGGGCGACGACGATCGCGGGGAGGGTGATCGCGGTCAGGCTGACGACCGCGTTCGGGTGTGCGATGGCGATCGCGGTCAGCGCCACCGGCGCCAGCAGGAACGCCCGCCCACGGCCGATCACGTCCTCCCGGGCCAGGCCGGCCATCGACATCACGACCGCGACCCCGGCCGGGACCAGCGAGAGCCCCAGCAGGTTGGGCCAGAGGATGCCCCAGCCGAGCAGTTCCCAGGGGAACGCGCCGAACGCGACGCTCAGCAGGCCGGCGAGGGCCAGTGCCTGCCGGTCCGGCCCGGCCAGCTGCCGCATCAGCAGGACGCAGCCCAGCGGCCACACGACCAGCGCGATGGTGACGGACAGGATGTTCGCCGTGGCCGGCACCGAGCCGCCGGTGAGCATGGCGAGCAGGGAGCCCAGATCGTGCCAGGCCGCGGGGTAGAAGCCGCGGACGCGTCCGGGCACGCCGAGGGTGTCGATCCGGAACGTGGACGCCACCCCGCTGTTCAGGATGTTGGCGACGGCGTTGTAGTGGAAGGACGAATCGTCGGTCTTGACCAGCTCCTCGGGACTGCCGATCGCCGCTCGGACGGTGAGCGCCCCGAGCGCCAGCGCGACGACGAGGCCGCCCGCGGCCGCCGCGACGACCGGCAGGCCGTCGCCCGGCGCGGGTTGCGGCAGCCGTCTCCGAAGCGGCAGGACGACGCACCCGGCGACGACCGCCGACCCGGCGAACACGAGCAGCACCAGCGGCAGCGACCACCGGATGCCGAGTTCCGCCGCGACGATCGCCGTCACCGCCACCAGTGCCACCACGACGACCGGGGCGAGCGCCACCATCGCCAGCCGTCGCAGCCCGAGCAGGTGAGTGAGGGGCAGCCCGGGCAGGATGAGCAGCGCTCCGCAGAGCACCGCCGCCGGCGCAGCGTCGAGCCACGACATGGTCGAACCCCCTGGTACGGAAACCCGGCGCCCTGCCGGGAATCGGCGTGCACTGGTGGCGTCATCGCCGCCGGACCGGCAGAAGTTACTCGTTTCGCAGTCAATTGCCGAATCCGCAGTGGAACGGTTTGAAAAACCGGAATTCCGCGGCGCAGAAACGGCGCTGAATCGCGGCTGCCGTTCCCGAGCTCTCGTTTCTTTCAGGAGAATCGCGCTCGTCGGATGATCGCCCCGGACCGTCGGAAACGGTGGTGATGGCCGGGCGGCGAGGGGAGGGGAGGCCACTCCTGAACCACCACCACCGTTACGGGAGGGAGGGCGCCCGTTGCGGGGATCTGCAGGCCCGGGCCGCTCCCTCACCTTCGAGGTTCGTCCGCGGTACCGGCGGTGCCCAGAGCGGAAAGTCCTTGCTCGGCAGGTACAACGTCGTCCGGTGCGCTGTTCCGGAGTGGCGCCGGGCCGGCGTGTTCCTCCGCGAACGGTGCCAGCAGTTCGCGCAGCTCGTCCGCCGTCAACCGGCTGTTGGCGGGGCGGGGTTCGGCCGGCGGCGGGTCGGTGTGGTCGAGCCCGAGCATCGCCAGCAGTTCCGCTTCGTCGTCATCGTTGCGTGCGTGCCGCTGCACCGTGCGGGCGGCACGCCTGCGTTCCTCGGGTGACGGCCCGCCGGCCGCGGTGGTCCCGAGCATCGCGCTCCCTCCTCGGTCGGTGTGGGCGGTTCACTCTTCCGGTTCGGAGGCGTCGAGCCGGTACCCGGGGACCAGCCGGGGGTGGCCCGGGGTGAACTCGACCCAGACCGAGCCCGGGCGGAGGTCGGGGGACCGGCCGACGACGACGCCGGTCCGCCCGTCGAACCGGCCGCCGTGGGCCCGCACGTGCAGGCCGCTGGGGAACCCGCCCGCCCGGGCGGGCCCGGGGTCGTTGTCGTGGTGGAGGAACCCCATGTCACTCACCCTTTTTCTCGCCGGCCGTCAGCCGCAGGTAGCGGGCGATGCCGAAGCGGCACCAGGCCTGGGCGTAGGCGGGGGAAACCTGTGTGAAGGCCGCACCTGCGTCGATGATCCGGGGTTCGCTGACCACGTACGTGATCCCACCCGAACGGAGGGTCGCCGTCCCGGCCGCGAGGACGTTGCGCAGCCAGTCGACTTCGCTGCCGTACGGCAGGGGCACGACGAAGCCGCCCGGCACGCGGCCGGCCACCACGGGTGTCCGGTAGGTGCGGCCCGACCGGCGCCCGACGTGCTCGAGCGCCGAGGCGTACCAGTGTTTGCGGCCGGCCAGCAGGAGCATGGCCGGGTTGAGGACATGCTTGTTGAACAACCGAACCCGATCCTTGGCCGAGCGATGCGGGCGCGTCTCGGGCCCATGGTCCTTTGTGGACATTTCAGTCCTCCTTGCGCATCGGACGGTGGTGGTACTTGGACGGCGCCTGGAGAGGTTCGAGGACGTGCCCCAGGCGGCGCCGCGGCGTCGGCGGCAGCGGCTCGGACCCGGGTGGTGCCCACCCGACCCGAAGCAACACCCGGGATGCCTCGGAGGCGTCCCACGAGTCGGTGAGGGAACAGGAGGCCAGGCCGAGAGCCGTTGCCGACAGCAGCACCGCGCTGGTCGCCTCGCCCGCGCGCAGCAGGGCCGGCCGGTCGTCGTCGGCCGCGGTCAAGGCGAGTACTTCGCCGCCCGTCCCGAGAACAGCCGGCCTGGTGAGGAGGGCGCCCGGCGCGCGGCCGGCGGTCCCTGGCCGGATCGGCTTCGGCACCACCTGCAGCCGGGCGCCTTCGCGGGCCGCCGCGCGAGCCAGCGCGTCGAGGTGTTCGCGGGGCACCGGCCACGCCGCGGGCGGGCGGCGGTCGGTGCGACGGCGGGGGATGGCGGCCGCCAGTGCGATGGTTTCCTCCGTCGGGCGTCCGGCGGGGCGGGGAGTCACCACGGCCAGGTGTGCGGGATCGTCCGGATCCGGCAGCCGCTGTATGTCGGTGTGCCAGCCGAGGGCGGCGAAGGCCACTCGGACGTGGTGCAGGGCCGCACCGCAGCCGAGGAGCACGTCCCGTTCCGGCGCCGGACAGTCCCGGTCGGAGAACAGGTGCAGGGTGCTGTACCCGATCCGCCAGCACCACGGCTGGGCGTTGCGGGCGGACGGGGCACGCAGTGCCAGCGCCACCGCGGCCTCCACGGTGGCCGTGTCCGGGATTCGTCGGTCCATCGGTTCGCCTCCGGTTCCCACCGTGGCACCGGGCCGCGGTGGGCCGGGAGAGCCGGAGGGCCCCGCGTCCGGGGACTTCGGGTCACCGTCGGCGCCGGACGCCTTTGGTCCTTTCGGCCGGGGACTTCCGGACCTGGGGTGGCGCGGGCGCGGTGAACAAGATCGGGGACATGGAGATCCGGATCGACACCAGCAAAAACGTCCACGGCGGCGACGACCTGGCGCGGCGCCTCGCCGGCGAGTTCGAAACGGCGCTCGCGCGCTTCGCCGGGGAGATCGACACCCTGCAAGTCCACCTCGGCGGCGATGCGAACCCCGGCGGCCGGCATCGGCGGTGCGTGCTCGAGGCACGCCCCGCCGGGCACGCACCCGTCGTCGTCAGCCACCACGCGGAGACGGTGCTCGAAGCCTGCCACGGTGCCGCGCACAAGCTGGAAAGCGTGCTCGAGACCAAGTACGGCCGGGCCCGGCACCGCAAGGGCGCGGACACCATCCGGCGGCCGCCGGCGACCCGTTAGCGTGCGCGCCGGTCACCTCGCGAGCGGGTGTAGCGGGGACTGTGGAAGACGCTCGCCGCGAGCAGGATGCCGACCACGAACCCGAAGTCGTACCAGTGCCCGTCGTTGCGGACCTCGTAGACACCCACGTGGTCGTTGAACAGGGAGACCAGGAAGGTGATCGGGCAGATGAAGCCGTGCCACAGCCCGGGCCAGAAACCGGGCCGGGCGGCGGTTTCCGCGTAGGCGTTCGCGGCCGGGGCACAGGCGGCCAGGAGCAGGATCAGCGCGACGGACACGGCCGCGGACGCGCGCTTCACCGCAGGCCCGATTCGGTGGCGTCGTCGGCGTCCGGCCGCAGAGCGATCCGGCGCCCGTCGATCCGGTCGAGGCCGATCCGCAGCAGGCGGTCACGCGGTGGCGGCGCCCACGAACGCAGGCCGGGGCCGAACTGGGCGGCCACGGTCGCGACGTCGGTGACCAGGCCGGCCACACCGGTGACGATCACACTCCAGCCGGTGTGGTCGCCGGGGTCGTAGGCGTCGGCCTCGAAGGTGACCGCTTCGCCGTCGATCCGGTCGGCCCAGGCGTTCCGGCCGGCGCGCAGCCAGACGGCGTCGCAGGCAACGGTGAAGTTGACCGGCCGGATGACCGGCCGCCCGGCGCGGACGAAGGCGACCCGGCCGAGCGGGACCGAGGCGAGCAGCGCGCGGCAACGGTCGTGGCTCAAGGCGTGGATCTGCGAAGTGCTCATGGGCGACGTCCTGGGCCGGCGGATCGGGTGAACCAGCCCAGGCTGCGCCGGTGACAGCGGTGGCCCCAGGGGCCGAGGTCACCGGGCGGCGGGACGGAAGTCCACCGGGTCCGCTGGAAGGGACGTTGTCCTCTATGCCGCGGTGGCCGTGCTCGCGAGCGTGGACCAAAGTGCCGGATCGGCAAGGGAGGGCTCATGAGCGCACAGCTGGACGGATGGGTACGGCGGACGGGCGTCCGCGTGGCTGTGGCCGTGGCCGGTGCCGCGGTGCTCACCGGAGTGAGCGGCGAGGGAGCCGGTGCCGGCGAGATTCCGGCGTGGCACCTGATCGCACTGCCGTTACCGCCCGGCAGCTTCAGCAGCACCGCGCTCGTGGTCGCCGACGACGGCACGGCTTACGGCAACGTCTGGTTCCCCGACCGGCCGGACGGGCGACGGGTGGCGGTGCCGGTGAAGTGGCCACCCGGCGGCGGCATCGTCGAGCTGCCGACCGCGCCGGAGGCCACCGCTACCACCGTGACCGGCCTCGACCGGCGCGGAATGGTGGTGGGTTCTGCCGTCGGCGAAGACGGTGTCGCCCGCCCCGTGCTCTGGGAGCACGATCGTGCCGTTGTCCTCCCGTCCCCGGAATTCCGCCTGGGTCGGTGCGGGCAACCGCTCGGGTGTCCACGTAGGCGGCTTCGTCGGTTGGGACGGCAAGAACCACGCGGCCCGCTGGGATCGCGCCGGCCGGATCACCGCGCTGGAGCAGCTGCCGGGCGCCGGCGGTAGCTCAGCGACCGACGTCGACGACACCGGTTTGATCACCGGCAGCGCCGACACCGCTTCCGGCGGAAGCCGGGCGGCCATCTGGGACGAGCGCGGTCGCCTTGACGTACTCCCCGACCTCGGCGGCCGGTACAACTGGGCCGGGACCATCGCGCGCTCGGGCAAGATCCTGGGCATCGCCGATCGCCCCGAGCAGGCCTCGTGCGATTGCCACAACACCGTCTACTGGAACCGGTCCGGCCGGCTCACCGATCTCGGGCTGCCGTTCGGCGCGAAATCGACGTACCCCGACGGCGGCATGAACGACTCCGGGGTGGTCGCCGGGAGCGCTTACTCCGAGGTGCCGGGGGTGCCGCACGCGATCCGCTGGGACCCGCGGGACCGCCCCGCCGATCTGGGGACTCTGCCGGGCGGCAGCTGGAGCAGGGCCCTCGGAATCAACGCTTGCGGCGTGGTCATCGGAGAAGCAGGCACCTCGGACCACGCGACTCACGCCGTGTACTGGAACCCGGCCGGGCAACCCGAAGACCTCGGCGCTCTGCCTGGGGCCACGTGGAGTTCTCCCGCCGCGGTGAACGACCACGACGTGGTGGTCGGTTTCTCCCAAGACCCGCAGACTTTCACCGGGCGCGCGGTCGAGTGGCGGCGCCGGTAGCCGGTTCAGCAGATCCGGGGCAGTTGCTCGCCGATGAGCATGTCGACCACCCGCGTCGAGCCCACGAGGGTGCGGGCGACGACCCGGGCCGGGCCGCCGGGCGGCCCGACCGTGCCGATCGCCCGCGCTTCGCGGCCGGCCGGGTCCGCGCGCATCGCCGCCAGCACGGCGTCGGCGGCCGCCGGGGCGACGAAAGCGACCAGGCAGCCCTCGTTGGCCACGTGCAGAGGATCGAGGCCGAGCAGTTCGCACGCCGAGGCCACCGCGGCCGGCACCGGCAGCCCGGGCTCGTCGATCTCCACCGTCACGTCCGAGGCTTCGGCGAGTTCGTTCAGCGCCGAGGCGAGACCGCCGCGCGTCGGGTCGCGCAGCGCGTGGACCTCGTGGCCGCCCGCTTCGACCATCGCCGCGACGAGCCGGTGCAGCGGGCGGCTGTCCGAACGGATGTCCGCTTCGAAACCGAGGCCTTCGCGGACGCTGAGGATCGCCGTCCCGTGGGCGCCGATCGGGCCGGACAGCAGGACGACGTCGCCGGGCACGCCGCCCGCCGCCGTCGGGGTCGCGGACGGCAGCCGCCTGCCGATGCCGGTGGTGGTGAGGTAACAGCCGTCGGCGGCGCCGCGGCCGACCACCTTCGTGTCGCCGGTGACGACGCGGACGCCGCACTCCCGCGCCGCGGCGGCCACCGAGGCCGTGATCTCGCGCAGTTCGGCGAGCGGCAGGCCTTCTTCGAGCACGTACGCCAGCGTCAGCGCGACCGGCCGGGCGCCGCGCATGGCGAGGTCGTTGACCGTGCCGTACACCGCCAGCGAGCCGATGTCGCCGCCCGGGAAGAAGCGGGGCGTGACCACGAAGCCGTCCGTGCTGACCACCAGGTCGGCGCCGACCAGCGCGGCGTCCTCGAGCGGGCCGCGCTCGCCCAGTTCGCCGGTGATCACGGTGGTGAGCAGGTCGGCCATCAGCCGGCCGCCGGAGCCGTGGCCGAGCAGAATGCGTTCGGTCTCGGCCCCGGGGAGCGGGCAGGTGAGCTGCTCGGGATCGATGGTCGTCATCGTGCCTCCACAGGGGGTTTCCGGCGACCCGCGTGGTGGAACGCCGCGCACGTGCCTTCGGTCGACACCATCGGCGCCCCCAGCGGGCTGAGCGGGGTGCAGCGGGTGCCGTAGGCCGGGCAGTCGGTGGGAACGGCGATTCCCCGCAGGATCCGCCCGGCAATGCAGTCCGGGTGCTCGACGGCGGGTGTCCCGCCGGCCGGGAAGCGCGCTTCGGCGTCGAAAGCGGCGAACTCGGCCGTGAGCGCCAGCCCGCTCGCCGGGATCGGGCCGATCCCGCGCCAGGTCCGTTCGCTGACCCGGAAGACTCGGCGCACGGCCTGCTGCGCGGCGGTGTTGCCGTCCCGCCGGACGGCTCGCGCGTATTGGTTCTCCACCGCGGCACGGCCGGCTTCCAGCTGCCGGACCGCCATGACGATGCCTTCGAGCAGGTCCAGCGGTTCGAACCCGGTGACCACGACGGGAACTCCGTAGCACCGCGCGATCGGTTCGTACTCGGTCCAGCCCATCACCGCGCAGACGTGGCCGGCGGCGAGGAAGGCCTGCACCTGGTTGTCGGGTGCGTCCAGGATCGCGGTGATCGCGGGCGGCACCAGGACGTGGCTCACCAGCACGGAGAAGTTCCGCAGGCCGGTGGCGGCCGCGTGCAGCACGGCCATGGCGTTGGCCGGCGCGGTGGTCTCGAACCCGACGGCGAAGAAGACAACCTGCCGGTCCGGGTGCTCGCGGGCGATCCGGACCGCGTCGAGCGGGGTGTACACGACCCGGACGTCGCCGCCGCGGGCCTTCACGCCGAGCAGGTCTCCCGCGGTGCCGGGCACGCGGAGCATGTCGCCGTAACTGGTGAAGATCACGTCCGGGCGGGCCGCGATGGCGACCGCCGCGTCGATCGTGGCCAGCGGGGTGACGCAGACCGGGCAGCCGGGGCCGTGGATCATCCGGATGCCGGCCGGCAGCAGCTCGTCGATGCCCTGGCGGACGAGCGTGTGCGTCTGGCCGCCGCAGACCTCCATGATCGCCCACGGCCGGGTGGCCGTCGCCCGCAGCTCGGACAGCAACCGGCGGGCCAGGACGGGATCGCGGTACTCGTCGAGGTACTTCACGGCGCGAACTCCGGACCCAGCTCGCCGGCCAGTGCGTCGGGGATCGCGCGGAGCACCTCCAGCGTCCGGGCGGCCTCGACCTCGTCGACCTGGCTGATCGCGAAGCCGACGTGCACGATCACGTAGTCGCCCACCTCGGCTTCGGGCGTGTAGGCGAGGCACACCGGCCGCCGGACGCCGTCGAAGTCGACGGTGCCCATCCGCAGGTCCGGGGCGCCGGTCAGGGCGACGATCCGCCCGGGCACGCCGAGGCACACCGCGCTCACCTCCCGGTGATCCGGGCGCAGGCGATCGCCGCCTGGCCGTAGCTGATGCCGCCGTCGTTCACCGGAACGCGTTCGCCCAGCAGCGGCCGCAAACCCGCGGTGGCGAGCCCGTCGACCACACCCGCGGTGAGCAAGCTGTTCTGGAAGACTCCGCCGCCGAGGCAGACGACGTCGGTGCCCGAGGCGCGGGCGGCCTTCACCGCGAGCGTGACGACGACCTCGGCGATCGTGCGGTGGAACCGCGCGGCCACCTCCCCGGCCGGGGCGTCCGCCGCGGACCGCAGGGCGTCGCGGAGCGTGGGGACGGGGTCGTACACCCACAGGCCGTCCCGCTCGTGCAGCTCCCATTCGAGGGCCTTCTGCGTGTCGTACCGCATGGCCGCCGCCTCCAGGCGGACGGCCGCTTCGCCTTCGTAGCTGTTGTCGTCGCACAGGCCGAGCAAGGCGCTGACGGCGTCGAAGAGCCGCCCGGCGCTGGAGGCCCGCGGACAGTTGAGGTTTCGCGCGATCATGGTGCGGACAATGGTGTGCTCCTGACTGTCCACTCGGGACAGCAGGGCGCCGGCGAGGTGCTCGGGCACCGGGTCGCCGAACGATTCGGCCCCGTAGAGGTAACCCAGCGCCATGCGGGCCGGACGGCGCACCGCGGCCGTGCCACCCGGCAGCGGGGCGGTGGCGAACCGGGCGAACCGCCGGAACTCCCGGTAGCCGGCGAGGAGCACCTCACCACCCCAGAGCGTTCCGTCGTCGCCGAGCCCGAGCCCGTCGAGCGCCACCCCGACGAACGGCGTCGAGACGCCGTGTTCCGCGGCGGTGGCGGCGACGTGGGCGTGGTGGTGCTGCACGCCGATCCGGCGCCCGGCGGGCCAGCGCCGGGCGTACTGGGTGGACAGGTAGCCCGGGTGCAAGTCGTGGGCGCACCACGCCGGCTCGGCGTCGAGCCAACGGGCGAGGTCCGCGGCGGTGCGTTCGAAGGCGGCGAGCGTCCGGGCCTCCTCGAGGTCACCGGTGTGCGGCCCGAGGTGGGCCAGCCCGTCGCGAGCGAGCGCGCAGGTGTGCTTGAGCTGCGCGCCGAGAGCGAGCAGCGGTTCCGGGGCGGCGAACGGCAGCGGCAACGGCGCCGGCGCGTACCCGCGCGCCCGCCGGATCGTCGTGGTCCGGCCGTGCCGTGCCCGCACGACGGAGTCGTCGGAGCGGCACCAGATCGGCCGGTCGTGACCGAGGACGCCGTCGGTCACCGGTCCCAGGGTGACGAGCGCTTCCGCGTCGTCGACGACCATCGGGCCGCCCGCGCGGTTGCCGCTCGTGACGACCAAGGGGCGCCGGAGCTCGGCCAGCAGCAGGTGGTGCAGCGGGGTGGTCGGGAGGAACACACCGATCTCGGCCAGTCCGGGGGCGATGCCTTCGGCCAGCGGTGCGCCGGGGCGGCGGGGGAGCAGGACGATCGGTGCCTCGGCCGAAGTGAGCACAACGGCGGCGTGCTCGTCCACTTCGGACAGAACGCGGGCTTCGGCGAGGCTGCGAGCCAGCACGGCGAGTGGCTTCGCGGGCCGGTCTTTGACGCGCCGGAGCCGGTGCACCGCGGACTCGTCGGCGGCATCGCAGACCAGCTGGTAGCCGCCGAGCCCCTTGACCGCGGCGATCCCGCCGCCCGCGACGACGGCGCAGGCGGCGGCGAGGGCGTCTTCGCCGTGGACGCCGGGCGCCCAGCGCAGCCGGGGCCCGCACGCCGGGCAGGCGATGGGTTCGGCGTGGAACCGCCGGTCCGCCGGGTTCCGGTACTCGGCTTCGCACGCCGCGCACAGCGGGAACGCGCGCATCGCCGTCCGCGCGCGGTCGTAGGGCAGCCGCCCGAGGATGGTCGCGCGCGGCCCGCAGGCGGTGCAGGTGAGGAACGGGTAGCGGTAGCGGCGGTCGGCCGGGTCGAACAGTTCGCGGACGCACTCGACGCAGGTCGCCAGGTCCGGCGGGACCTCACCCCCGCGGCCTTCGACACTGGCGGCGACGCGGAAGCCGGGGCCGAGCGTCACCCGGTCGGTCAGCACGGTGACGTCGATGCCGGTCACTCGGGACTGCGCGGGCGCGGCTGCGGTGAGTCCGGCGACGAAGTCGGCCACCCGGCCACCCGCCGCGCGGATCACGACGTGGCCGCCGGCGTTGCGCACGTCCCCGCCCACACCGAGTTCGGTGGCCAGGCGGTGGACGAACGGCCGGAAGCCGACACCCTGCACGGTCCCGCGCACGTCGATCCGCAGCCGGTCACCGCCCGGTGTCTCCGCCATGCCGCCTCCCGCGTCCCGGGGCACCACGGTTCCCGCCGGGCCGCCCGGCCGACAGAGCACGAAGTACCCGTGGCGATGACCTTCGGCCCTAGGCCCGTCGCCGGCGCCGCCGGTTCAGTGGCCCCCGGGAGGTCCGATGACGAGCGACGGCACGGTGACGATCGACCTGGCGGGACTCGGCGGGCTGGTGGACGCCCTGATCCGCGACGGCTACCGGGTGATCGGGCCGACCGTGCGCGACGACGCGATCGTGCTCGCCGAGCTGGACTCGGCCGAGCAGCTCCCGGCGGGGTGGGGCGTCACCACGGGACCGGGCCGCTACCGGCTCCGGCGGCGCGAAGACCGCGCCGTGTTCGGGCATTCGGCGGGCCCGCAAGGGTGGAAACGGTACCTCCACCCGCCGCGCCGCAAACTTCTCGAAGCCACCGTGGACGGCCGGTTCACCGCCGGGGAACCCGACCGGACGCGCTACGCCTTCCTCGGGGTACGCGGGTGCGACCTCGCCGCGATCGCCGTCCTCGACCGCGTGCTCGGCGGCGGCGCGCACCCCGACGGCTCGTACCGGCGACGCCGCGCCGAACTGTTCGTCGTCGCCGCCAACTGCACCGAGCCGGGCGAAGTCTGCTTCTGTGCCTCCATGGGCACCGGCCCCGCGGCCGGCCCCGGGTACGACCTGGCCCTCACCGAGCGCATCGACGGGGACGGGCACCGCTTCGTCGTCGACGTCGGCAGCCCGGACGGCGCCCGCCTGCTGGCCCAGGTCGGTACGCAACCGGCCCGCGGTGCCGAAGTCCGCGCGGCCCGCGAAGCCGTCGCCGCCGCGGCGGACCGGATGGGCCGGGTGATGCCCGCCGTCGACCTGCCGTCGGTGATCCGGGAAAGCCGCGAGTCCCCGCTGTGGGAAGAGGTCGCGAGCCGCTGCCTCACCTGCGCCAACTGCACCATGGTCTGCCCGACGTGCTTCTGCACCACCACCGAGGACGTCACCGACCTGTCCGGCGAACACGCCGAACGCCACCAGCGCTGGGCGTCGTGCTTCGAACTCGATTTCTCGTACGTGCACGGCGGCAGTGTCCGGACGTCCGGGGCGGGCCGCTACCGGCAGTGGTTCAGCCACAAGCTCGGCACCTGGCACGAGCAGTTCGGGATGTCCGGCTGCGTCGGCTGCGGCCGGTGCATCGCCTGGTGCCCGGCGGGGATCGACATCACCGAGGAAGCGGCGAAGCTGGCCGGGGGCTGCTCGTGACGGCCGAAGCGATGGTGCCGGTGCCGTACCGGGTCGCCGGGCGGGTCGTGGAGACCGCCGACTCGGTGACGGTGCGGCTGGAGCCGGTCGGCGAGCCGGTGCCGGAAGCGCGGCTCGGGCAGTTCATGATGCTGTACGCCCCGGGGATCGGCGAGGTGGCGATCTCGGTCAGCGGACCCGGGCCGATGCACACCATCCGCGCCGTCGGTGCGGTCAGCCGGGCGCTGCACGACCTCACCCCGGGCCGGGTGGTCGGCGTACGTGGCCCGTACGGCACCAGCTGGGACGTCGAGGACGCGGCCGGGCACGACGTGGTGATCGTCGCCGGCGGTGCCGGGCTGTGCCCGTTGCGGCCGGTGCTCACCGCGGTGCTCGCCGACCGGGTCCGGTACCGCCGGCTGGTCGTCGTGGCCGGGGCCCGGACCCCGGCGGAGTTCCTGTTCCCGCACGAGCTGGCCGCCTGGGCGCGGCGGCACGACGTCGAGGTGCTGCGGACGGTCGACCGCCCGGCCGAGGGCTGGACCGGACCGGTCGGCTTCGTGACCGAGCCGCTGTCGGCCCTGGAGCTCGACCCGGCGGCCACGCGCGCGTTCCTCTGCGGCCCGGAACCGATGATGCGTGCGTGCGCGGAAATCCTGCTGGCGAAGGAAGTCCCCGCGGCGGCGATCCGCGTTTCCCTGGAACGCGCGATGAAGTGCGGTATCGGCCTGTGCGGCCACTGCCAGCTCGGGCCGCTGCTGGTCTGCCGGGACGGCCCGGTCGTCGACTACACCGTCGCCGGTCCGCTGCTCGCCGTGAAGGAGCTGTGATGACGACGCCGACCCTCGCCGTCTGGAAGTTCGCCTCCTGCGACGGCTGCCAGCTGAGCCTGCTCGACTGCGAGGACGAACTGCTGGAGCTGGCCGGGAAGGTGCGCATCGCGCACTTCCTCGAAGCGTCCGGCACCGTGGTGCCCGGACCGTACGACGTGTCGCTCGTCGAAGGATCGATCACCACCCCGGCCGACCTGCGGCGCATCCGGGAGGTCCGGGCCGCTTCGAAGGTGCTGGTCACGATCGGGGCCTGCGCGACGGCGGGAGGTGTCCAAGCCCTGCGGAACTTCGCCGACGTCCGGGAGTTCGCCTCGATCGTCTACGCGCACCCGGAGTACATCGACACGCTGGCGACGTCGACGCCGGTGGCCGCCCACGTCCGGGTGGACCACGAGCTGCACGGCTGCCCGATCGACCGCGGCCAGCTGCTCGGCACGATCACCGCGCTGCTCGCCGGGCGCGCGCCGGACCTGCCGGACACCAGCGTCTGCACCGACTGCAAGCGCCGCGGGCTCACCTGCCTGCTGGTCGCCGACGGCACGCCGTGCCTCGGCCCGGTCACCCGCGCGGGCTGCGGTGCGCTCTGCCCGGGCGTCCACCGCGGCTGTTTCGGCTGCTTCGGGCCGATGGCGAAACCCAACACCCCGGTGCTGATCCCGCTGCTGCGGTCACGTGGGATGAGCGAGGCCGACGTCGACCGGGTCTTCAGCACCTTCACCGTCACGGAAACGCGCCGGGAGGAACCGTGAGCCACCGCAGCCGGCAGCTGAAGGTCAGCTCGCTGGCCCGCGTCGAGGGCGAAGGCGCGTTGCGCGTGCAGATCGCCGACGGGCGGGTCGAACGGGCCGAGCTGAACATCTACGAGCCGCCGCGGTTCTTCGAGGCGTTCCTGCGCGGCCGGGCGCACACCGAACCTCCGGACATCACCGCCCGCATCTGCGGCATCTGCCCGGTGGCCTACCAGACGAGCGCGTGCGACGCGATCGAAGACGCCTGCGGCGTCACCCTCGACCCCGGGATCGCCGAGGCGCGGCGGCTGCTCTACTGCGGCGAATGGATTTCCAGTCACGCCTTGCACATCTACCTGCTGCACGCCCCGGACTTCCTCGGCCACCCGGACGCGATCAGCCTCGCCACCCGGCACCGCGACGTCGTCGAACGCGGCCTGGCCCTGAAGAAGGCCGGGAACACGCTGCTGGAGACCATCGGCGGCCGGGCGATCCACCCGGTCAACGTCCGGGTCGGCGGGTTCTACTCGCTGCCCACCCGGGCGGACCTCCGCCCGCTCGACGAGACGCTGCGGCGGGCCCTCGACGACGCCCTCGCGACCGTGCGGTGGACGGCCGGGTTCGAATTTCCCGACGTCGAACTGGACCACGACCTGCTGGCCGCGTCCGAGCCGGGCCGCTACGCCATCGCCGACGGCAGCCTGCACACCGCCTCGGGCCTCGCGTTCACGCCGCAGGAATTCCCGGACCACGTCGTCGAAACGCATGTCCCGCACTCCACGGCGCTGCACGCGTCGCTCGACGGCCACCGCTACCTGACCGGGCCTCTCGCGCGGTACACCCTCAACTCGGCGCAGCTGTCGGAGACCGCGCGGCAGGCCGCGGCCGAGGCGGGATTGGGGCCGGCGTGCCGCAACCCGTTCCGCAGCATCCTCGTCCGCGGGGTCGAAATCGTGCACGCGATCGAGGAAGCGCTGCGGATCATCGAGGCGTGGGAACGTCCGCCGCGGGCCTTCGTGGAGGTGCCGCCGCGCGCCGGAACCGGCCACGGGATCAGCGAAGCCCCGCGAGGCACCCTGTACCACCGCTACGAACTCGGTGCGGACGGCCTGGTCCGCACCGCGACCATCGTCCCGCCGACGTCGCAGAACCAGGCCGCGATCGAGGCCGACCTGCGACGGGTCGTCGAGGACCACCTCGACCTCGGCGACGCCGAGCTGACCACGCTGGCCGAACGCACGATCCGCAACTACGACCCGTGCATCTCGTGCGCCGCGCACTTCCTGGACATCACCTGGGAGCGCCGGTGATCCGGGCGGTGGTGATCGGCGTGGGCAACGAGTACCGGCGTGACGACGGTGTCGCGGTGGCGGTGCTGGCCGCGCTCGACGCGGACCCGATCCCCGGTGTCCGCACCGTCCTGTGCGACGGCGAACCGGCGGCCCTGCTCGACGCCTGGTCCGATGTGGACACGGCGGTGGTCGTCGACGCCGTGCTCTGCGAGCCCTCGACGCCGGGTCGCGTCTGGACGTCCACTGTGGATGGGTGGCCACCCCGGGCGAGCTCGGCGAGCTCCCACGCACTGGGCATCCCGGACGCGGTCCGGCTCGGCGCGGCGCTCGGCCGGGTCCCGGAGGAGCTGGTCGTGTACGCGGTCGAGGCGGCCGATCTGGACCTCGGGACCGGTCTCACCCCGGCGGTGCGGGCCGCCGTCCCCGAGGTGGTCCGAGCGGTGCGGGACCGGCTCGGGGCTTCGCTCACCGGATAGCCGAGAACGTTCCGTCGCCGGTCGCGACGCCTCCTCGGGGCACCCGCGGAACCTGCGGCTTCTTCGGCGGCGGCGTCGAGGATGCGGTGGTTTTCGGGACGACGGTGAAGGTGGTGGTGAGCGTGCGGTACGCGATCAGGCCGTTGCCACCGCGGCCTTCGCAGCGCACCGACACCGAGTACCGGCCCGGCGGCACGGTCCGCACGGTCGCGGGCAGGTCGGCGGTCGAGCGCAGCGGGTCGACGGCTCCCGAGACGGCCAGCGCCGTCGACTCGACGGGCAGCAGCGGCCGGAAGTGGAACGGCTGCTCTTCCGGGCACACGATCCGGACTTCGACCTGGGCTCCGGTGGCACCTCTGGCCGGTTGCACGGAAAGGCTGCCTTCCGAGGCGGCGATCGCCGCGGGGGAAAAGCCGAGCAGCAGCGCGGTCGCCAGCACGATGGCTCCTGGATGGCGAGACATGACCCTCCCTCTCGTCCGGATCCGCCCACCGTCGTCCGGCGGTGGGCGGACCGGAAGAGTACAAAGCCATCCGTGGTGGGTCCGAGGTCCTCCGTCCGACGGACCGCCGTAGTCTGCGGCAGGCCGACGGTGGCCACGTCGACACGCCTTGCCTCGGACGCCGGGCGGACGGGGTCAGCCGTCCGAGTCGCCCCCGGCCGGCGCTGAGCCGAATTGGCCCTGCCAGGTGGCCTGGGCGCCGGAATCGCCGATGCGGTAGATGTCGAAGACCGCCGCTCCGGCGGCCGCGATGGAGAGCACCGCCACCACGACCGTGACCGCCGTCGAAGCCGGGGCCAGGAACGTGCGGCCCGAGCGCCCGGTTTCCCGGCGGCGCCACCACACCAGCAGGGCCAGCACGGCCACCGGGAGCGCCACCCAGATCGCCGTGTCGCCGAGCTCGGTGTGGGTGCGCACCAGCGGGGTCCGCGCGACGCGCCGTTCGAGCCATTCGCCCGCGTCGGTGGTGATCGGGACCAGGATCACGACGAGGACCGACAGGATCGCGTTGGGACCGGCGAGCTTGGCGCGCGCGGCCGGCCACAGCGCGCTGAGGACCAGGAGCAGGGCGGACAGCGGGAGCAGCACGACGATCGCGTGCACGAGCAGGATGTGGGCGGGCAGGCCGTTGACGGTGGTCATGGTGTCCTTCGTGGAGGGATGCGGGGGCAGGGACGCGGGCTTCCTCAGGGCGCCCGGGCGAGCGCGGCGACTTCGTAGCCGGGAGCCCGGCCGGCCACCCAGTCCGCGACGTCCTCGCCGCCCCGGGCGAAGGCGGCGGTGGCGAACACGTCGGCCCACAGGAGCGTCGGCCCGGTGACCGTGACGGCCTGGAGCCCACCGGGGCAGGTGCCGGTGTGCGGGTCGACGATGTGGTCGCCCCGGGCGGCCGTTCCGGAGGTGGCGACGCCGCCGGTGCGCACGTCGAGGATGGCCAGGAACGCCGCCGGATCCGTGGGATCTTCGACGGCCACCCGCCACGGCGGCGCCGTCGTCACGCCGACCCGGGCGGCGATGTCGCCGCCGACGTTGAGGTAGTGGTCGAACCCGCACAGCCCGGCGAGGCACGCCGTGGCCTTCTCCGTGGCCCAGCCCTTCACCAGCCCGGACGGGTCGAAGCCGCCCGGCAGCCACGCGTCGAAGTAGCCGTCCGTGCGGTCGCGTGCTTCGTCGCACAGCGCCAGGACTTCGGTGAGCCACGGGTGCCGGTCCTCGCGAGGGAGCTCGCCGCGGCGGAACGCGCTGACCTGGCTGTCCGGCCGGTAGGTGCTGAACAGCTCGTCGACGGCCCGCAGGTGCCCGAAGACCGCCGCCACGGCCGGTTCGACGCCCGCGGTGGAGTCGATGCGCCGGCCGCGCAGGTGGAGGCTGGCCTGGGTGCCCATGACGGGCCGCGTCCAGGATCGCCGGGGCGCGGCCGTCACCGGTGGGCCTGGTCGATCGCCGACTGCAGGGACTGCTGGTAGCCCTCGGAGGTGTAGGTGGCGCCGCTGACGGTGTCGATCTGCGCGCTCTGGGCCTGCAGCGTCTCCTGGTTCAGCTCCGGCACGGCCGCGGAGTTGATCCGGACGTCACGGCCGCTCTCCTGCGGGTAGTCGATGGCGTCCGCCGCCGTGATGCGGCCGCCGGTGACGGTGATCCGGACCTGGACCGGGCCGTAGCGGGTGTCGGCGGCGTCGCCGGTGAACGTCCCGTCGCCGCCGGCGGCGGTGGGCGGGTTCGCCGGACGGGACGGCTGGGGCCGCCCGGTCGCGACGGGCGTGGCGTCCGTGCTGGTCCGGTAGCTGAACAGCAGCACGACGACCGACACGGTCGCCGCGGCGGCGATGGCGATCCGGCGCATCGAAGTCTCCTTTCCTACCAGGCGAACCGTTCGCAGTGGACGCGGTCGGCGGGCACACCGGCGCGACGGGCGCTGCCGAGGACCGCGCCGGTCCAGGCGTCGGGCCCGCAGACGTAGACGTCGTGGTCGGCGATGTCGGGGACGAGGTGGCGCAGCACCTGCTCGTCGGGCACCGGCGCGTACCCGGCGGGCAGCCAGGACGCCCGGTCCCGCGAACGCCGGCCGAGCAGGTGGTGGATGCGGACTCCGCGGCTCGCGGCGAGGTCTTCGAGCTCCCGGCGGAACAGCAGGTCCGCCTGGCGCCCGGCCCGCTGGAACAGCACCGCTTCCCCGGGCCGGTAGGGGAGTTCCTCCAGCAGCGCGCGCAACGGCGTGATCCCGATCCCGGAAGCGAACAGGGCGATCTTCCGTCCTTTCCGGACAGTGGCGGTCAACCGGCCGTAGGGTCCTTCGAAGAACGCCCGCGTGCCCGGCGCCAGCGTGGCCAGGCGGCGGCTGCCCGGGCCGAGATCCTTCGCCGAGATCCGCAGCCCGTACCCGTCGGGGGCGGCTGACAGCGAGAACGGCTTGCCGCGCGTCCAGCCGGGGCCGTCGGCGAAGCGCCAGACGAAGAACTGGCCCGCCGCGACGGGCAGCCGGTCGAGGTCCCGGCCGCGCAGGTACACCGAGACGACCCCGCGGCCTTCGGGCACGACCTGCTCGACGACCAGCCGGTGCCGCGCGTTGAGCCACATCGGCCGCGCGACGCGGAACACGAGCACGGCGCCCGCGGCCGTGGCGTAGGCGGTCCACCAGAACGCCGTCGCGACCGGGGAAGCGGTGAAGTCGGCGCCGGTCCAGAGCTGGTGCGGCAGGGCGAGCCCGGCGCCGAGGTAGGCGTAGAGGTGCAGCAGGTGCCAGGACTCGTAGCGCAGCCGCCGCCGGGCCGCGCGCACCGACGTCACGGCGACCATGCCCAGCGCGGCGGTCCCGGCGGCGGCCAGGAGCATGCCCGGATAGGTCGTCACCAGCGTCCAGGCTTCGCCCAGCACCCCGGAACGGTCGGTGGCGGCGTAGCCGAGGGTGATCAGCACCAGGTGCGCGGCCAGCAGCGCGATCGAGGCGAAGCCGGCGATCCGGTGCCGCCGGGCCAGCTCGTCCTGGCCGTAGCTGCGTTCCACCCACGGGATCCGGGCCATGAGCAGCAGCTGCAGGAGCAGCAGGTCCGCCGACAGCAGGCCGGTGAGCCGTCCGGCGGAGGTGAAGAAGTCGGAGCCGAGGTCCTGCACCCCGCGGCCGGACACCCAGAGCGCGACCACGAAGAGCACGCTCGCCCAGGCCGTGAGCCCGGCCGCGTCGCGCCACCACACGCGGACGGTGGGCCGCGCGAGGCGGCGGGTGGCGAGCGTGGTGGCGGACATCGGACTCCTCGGGGGTGATCGCCGTCCACCCTTCCGAAGCCCGGTTAGCCGTCGACGTGACGAGGGTGAGAGTTCGGTAAGAGAAGATCCGCGCCGACGGTGAACCCGACCACGGCGCCGCCGCCGGGGCGCGGCCCGGCGAAGACGGACCCGCCGTGGGCCAGCGCGATGTCCCGCACGATGGCCAGCCCGAGGCCGGAGCCGGGCAGCCCGCGGGCGCCGTCGGCGCGGTGGAAGCGGTCGAACACGCGGGCCACGTCGTCGTCGCCGATGCCCGGGCCGCGGTCGAGCACCTCGACGCGGCCGTCGCGCACGACGACCTCGATCGGACCCTCGGGCGCGAACTTCACGGCGTTTTCCAGCAGGTTCGTCACCGCCCGCTCCAGCGCCTTCGCCTGCCCGGTCAGCGCGGACGCGCCGGCCTCGACGGTGACGGCCCGGCCGGACCGCCGCCGGACGCGCTCGGCGGCCCGGCCGGCGATCTCGCCCAGCTCGACCGGCCCCGGTTCCTCGGCCTCGTAGCGGCGGGTGGCCAGGTCCACGAGCTCATCCACCAGGTGGGTCAGCTCGCGGGTCTCGCCGTCGACGTCGTCGAGCAGGCGGGCGCGGGAGTCCGGGCTGAGCTCGGCGAACCGGCGCAGGACGCTGGCGTTTGTACGCAGGCTGGTCAGGGGAGTCCGCAGCTCGTGGGCGGCGTCCTGGACCAGGCGTTCCTGGTCGGCGCGGGCGTCGGCGAGCCGGCCCAGCATCCGGTCGAACGACGTTGCGAGCCTGCCGACCTCGTCGCGGCCACCGGTCGGGACGGCGACGTCGTCGAGGCGGCCGTCGCTGACCTGCTCGGTGACGTCGGTCAGCCGGACCAGCCGTCGGGTGATCTGCCGGGCCAGCAGCCACCCGGCCAGTGCCGCGGCGGCCAGCACCAGGGCGCTGACGCCGGTGATGCGGGCGGCCAGGCCCTTGAGGACGTGCCGGGACTCGTCGACGTCGATGCCGAGCTGGATCGCGCCGCGGCCGGGCCCGAGGGCCACGGTGATCACCCGGTAGTCGTCGCGGCCCGCGGTGAAGTTCGTGTAGCGGTGATCGCCGAGAGCGCCGGTGGCGGCGAGCGCCCGGTCGTCGTCGCCGGTGTCGAGGCGCACCGGCCGCCCGCCGAGGGGCCGGGTGCTGCCGTCCGGGGCGATCGCCTGCGCCACCATGGGCTGGGCTTCGTCGTGGTCGTCGTCATCGGGACCGCGGGTGACCGGGCTCGGGGCGAGGACCTGCGTCGCCCCGGCGGCGACTTCCGCCGACGTCGTGAGCAGAGACCGGTCGAGTTCGGCGTTGATCCGCTGGGACGCGGCCTGGTAGCTGAAGACGCCGACGAGGATCGCCGCGGCCGCGCCGACCCCGGCGAAGGCGATCGCGAGCTTGCTGCGCAGGTTCATGCCGGCCGCACCGAGTAGCCGACCCCGCGGACGGTGTGGATCAGCCCGCTCGCCCCGGCCTGCTCCAGCTTGCGCCGCAGGTAGCCGATGTACACGGCCAGGTTCTTGGAGTCCGCGCCGAATTCGTAGCCCCAGATCCGCTGGTAGATCGTGCTGCGGTCGAGCACGATCCCGGCGTTGCGCACGAGCAGTTCCAGGAGATCGAACTCCGTTTTCGACAGCGTGATCTCGGTGCCCTGCCACCACACCCGCCGCGCCGCCGGGTCGACCGCCAGCTCGCCCAGCCGCAGCGTGCGCCGCGCGTCCGGCTCCGGCGACGTGCGGCGAAGCAGGGCCCGCAAGCGGGCGAGGAGTTCGTCGAGCTCGAACGGCTTGGGCAGGTAGTCGTCGGCTCCGGCGTCCAGCCCGGCCACCCGGTCGGGGGTTTCGACGCGGGCGGTGAGCATGAGGATCGGGGTGAGGTCGCCTTCGGCACGCAGGACACGGCAGACGCCGAGGCCGTCGACGCCGGGCATCATCACGTCGAGGACGATCACGTCGAACTCGTCCCGCCGGGCCGTGGCCAGCGCGCCGACGCCGTCGGACACCTCGGTGACCTGGTAACCCTCGAGGTCGAGCGCCCGGAGCAGCGATTCCCGGATGGCGCGGTCGTCGTCGGCGAGCAGGACACGGTGTGGCATGGCCGCCATCATGCCTGCGCCCGGGCGTCCCGTCCCGCCAGGTGTCCGGCCCGTCCGCGGAGGTTAGCGGCCGGTAAACGACATCCGCTCCGCGGCCAGGATTCTCGTTTTCCGGAATTCTCCGGGCGATCCCTCCTCCGTTCGGTGGCTCCGCCGCCCGGATGCGGGATGTCAGCCTGAGCGGGTCGTCCCGGGTCCACCGCCCCCGGCGCGGGGTGACGCAGTCAGGGAAGCACCGCCGGCGGCCTCGCCCCCCGGGCCGCCGGCGGTGCCGTGGTCCGATGTGGACGGTGCGGGCACTCGACCCCGGTCGGCCGGGCCGCCCGGCCGTCCACGGTCAGGGTGGACCGCGAACCGCGGGCTCTCCCGCCCATCGTCGACTTGCCCGCGGAGGTCGAGCATCCGGACTGGTGACCTCCGCCCGCCTCGTCCGACAGCCGATGGCCACCGCGCTGCGGAACCGCCCGGAGACCGGGTCTGCCGTGCGAACGGGGTATTGCCCGGGTGACCGTTGTCGAGCAGAGTGTTCCGCGCGGGGCGCGGGGAGTGGCTGTGGTGGGCGAGAAGCTGGGTAAGCCGGCGCTGTGGTTCGCGGTGGCGGCCATCGGGTACGCGGCCGGTTCCCAGGTCGCCTTCACCGTGCTCGATTCCGGCGGCGGGGGCCCGACCTTCTTCCCGTCGGCGGGCTTCAGCCTGGCCCTGCTGTGCCTGCTGCCGCGGCCGTTCCGGCGGTTCGCCTGCCTCGGTGTCGCGGTCGCGGAAATCCTCGTCGACCTGGCCGAGGGACTCGGCCCGGTCGCCGCGGCCGGGTTCGCCGTCGCGAACACCGCCGAGCCGGTGCTGGGCGCGCTGCTGCTGGGCGCGGCTCGGCCGACCGGGACCTGGCGCGGGCTCGCCCGGTTCGTGGCCGCGGGGGTGCTCGGGGGTCCGGCCGCGGGCGCGGTGCTCGGGGCGACCACCGCCACCCTCGCCGGTGGCGCGACCGACGGCTGGTGGGCCGTGGCCGGCCGGTGGTGGCTCGGCGACGGGCTGGGGGTCCTGGTGATCGGCACGGCGCTGCTCGTGTGGTGCAGCCGTGAACCGGCCGGGGTGCGGCGCGCCGGGGGCGTCCTGGCGGCGGCCGCGATCGGCGGGCTCGCCGTCCTCGTGTTCTGGGCGGACCTCGCGGTGGCCGGGTACGCCGGCGTGGTCGTGCTCGGCTGGGTGGCCCTGTGGTGGGGACCGCGGGCCGTGAGCGCGGCCGGCGTGGTGGTCGCCTTCGTGGCGACGACGGCCACGGCCGCCGGCCGGGGACCGTGGGCCGGTGTCGCTCCGGCGTCCGGGCTCGTCCACCTGCAGGTGCTGCTCGCGGTCGTGCTGCTCACCATGCTGGTGCTCGCGGTGACGGTCACCGAACGGGACGCCGCGGTCCGCGGCGCGACGGTCGCGGAGGAACGGCGGCGCCGCGCGGAATCGGTGGCCGAGGCCGAGCACGCGGCGCACGAGCGGGCGCGGCTGCTGCAGGCCGTGGCGGGCGGGCTCGGCGTGGCGACCGGGATCGACCGGATCGTGACGGTGTTCGTCGACGTCCACGCGGGTGCGCTGGCCGCCGCGGCGGTGGGGGTCCGCGATGACGGGGGCGGGCTCGAAGCCCGGATCGCCACCGCGACCGGTCCGGTGAGCAGGACGGCGGTCCCGGCCGAGACGGCGGAGGCCCGCGTGGTGCGCGACGGCGAACCGCTGTTCCGCACCGGCGGCCATCCGATCCCGGGAGGGGCGGAAACCGGTGCGGCGGCGATCCTGCCGTTGGAGACGACGGGTGCGGTCTTCGGGTTCCTCGGGCTCTACTTCCGGGAGCCCGGTGCCGGACCCGGTGCCCAGCGCACCCTGCTGCTGACGATGGCCGCCCAGGCCGCCCAGGCGGTGCACCGCGTGCGGCTGTACGAAGCCGAGCAGCGCCAGCGCCGCCGGGCCGAAGACGGCGAACGGCGGCAGCGGCTGATGAGCGACCTGATGTCGACGTTGAGCACGCCGGGCACCACGGCCGAACGCGCGCAGCGCCTCGCCGACGCGCTCGTGCCGGCGTTCGCGGACTTCGCGGTCGCCCAGTTCGGCGATGCGGGCGACACGGTCGCGGTCTCGGCGGGCGACCCGGCCGCGGCCGCCGCGCCGGGCGGCGGCCTGCCGGTCGTGAAGACCGTGCTGGCGACCGGGGAACCGCAGGGCACCGGGGCGCTGATCGGCGTGCCCCTGACCGCCGAGGGTGCCGTGCGCGGCGCGCTCGTGCTGGGACGCCCGGGCTCCGGACCGCGGTTCACCGGAGAGGACCTCGTGCTGGCGGAGGACCTCGCCGCCCGTGCCGGGCTGGTGCTGCACGCGGCGCGGGTCGCGGACCGCGAACGGTCGGTCGCCTGGACGCTGCAGACCAGCCAGCTCCCGCAGCGGCCGGCCCTCCCGCGGGGGGTGGCGGCCGCCGCGCGGTACCGGCCGAGCGAGCGGAACCTCTCGATCGGGGGCGACTGGTACGACCTGGTCACCCTGCCGGACGGACACCTCACGGTCACCATCGGGGACGTCGTGGGCCACGGCCTGCCGGCGGCCGCGGTGATGGGGCAGATGCGCAGCGCGGCGACCGGGCTCATCCTCGCCGGTCTCCGCCCCGCCGCGGTCCTGGACCGGCTGGACCTCGTCGCCGGGCGCACGGCCGGCGCCGAGCACGCGTCCGCGCTGGTCGCCGAGCTGGACCCGGTGACGGGCCGGTTCCGCTACGCGGCCGCCGGGCACCCGCCGCCGGTGCTCGTCGCCCCGGACGGCACGGTCGCCCTGCTGGACGGGGCCCGGTCGCCGCTGCTCTGCCTGCCGCCGCGGCACGGGCGCCCGGAAGCCGAACTCACCGTGCTGCCGGGCTCCGCGCTCGTCTGCTACACCGACGGGCTGATCGAGCAGAACCGGCTGCCCCCGCACGAGGCGTTCGCCGGGCTGCTGGCCGCGGCGACCCGGTACGCCAGGGCCGCGCCGGAGGACCTGTGCGACGGCCTCGTCGACGTGCTGGTGGGGGACACCCCGGCCCGGGACGACATCGCCCTCGTGTGCCTGCGCTACCTGCCGGTGCCGTCGGCGCGCCCGGCGCCGGCCGAACTGCCCGAGCGCGGCTTCAGCTCCGGTCTCGGTACGGCCGGGTGAGATCGGCGAAGGACCCGATGACGGCGGGCCGTTGCTCGACGATCGCCAGTGCGTAGGTGAGCACGAGGTGTGCGGTGCGGGCCTGTTGCGCCTCGGGCTCGTCCGCCGGGCGGCGGCCCAGGAGCAGGTTCGCTTCGTGACGCAGCCAGCGGTTGCGTTCGCGGCGGAGGAGGGCGGCTTCCGGCTGCGGGGCGGCGGGTTCCGGGAAGAGGGTGTCGGACATCGGTGGATCTCCTCGAAAACGGCGTGCTGTGGCCAGGTTAACGAGGCGGGAGCCGATTCGCTGCCGGATGCATCAATGAAATTTCTTTGTTTTGTGGTATCTCGGCGTTGATTTCGCGCGTCGATTTATCGGAGTCGGAAAGTGTCCGGCCGTTTTCGTGCGCTTCCTGCGCGGCAACGAAGCTGCGGGGTGGACGGCGTCGTGATTCTCGGCTGTGGTCTATTTCGGCAGCGGAGAATCTTCGCCGCGTTCGACTGTCCGGTGGCCGTTTTCTTCCGGTCGGCGTGGCGGGTGCGGGGCGTGCCGGGCGTTGCCCTATCTTTGCGCGAACGATGCGGAAGATCGCCTGTGCGGCACGAGAAGGCTGCCGCGGTGAGGCACGGGCGCCGGGAGACTAGATGAGCTAAAATCTAGTTTAACGAGATATTTTGGAATTGATCTTGTGGGTTGTGGGGTATGGAACGTCTGGCTGAGCAGCTGAGAGCGGTGATCGTGGCCACCGACGAATATCGGCGTGCCATGGCGTCGGCCTTCGGGGTCGGCGTGCACGAAGCGGCGGTGCTGGGCGAATTGCTGCACGAGGGGCCGTTGCCGCCGTCCGCGCTGGTGAAGCGGTTGGGTATCGCTTCGGCGAGCGTGACCGCGCTGCTCGACCGCCTCGAAGCGGCCGGCTACACCCGCCGCGAGCGGCACCCGACCGACCGGCGCAGTGTCCTGGTCGTCCTGACCCCCGGCGGCCGGGCGGCCATCCAAGCGAGTTTCGCGCTGTTCTCGGCCGACGTCTACCAGGCGGTCGCGCACTCGGAACCCGAGCACATCCGCGAGTTCACCGTCGTCCTCGCCAGGGTCGCCCAGGGACTGCGAGAGCGCGCCGCTCAGCCCGGCGCCCTGACCGAGGCGCTCACCGAACAGGTCCGGTCCGCCGGGAAGGAAGACCACCCGGCCGGGTAGCCGCGGTCAGGACTCCCCGGTCTCGCGGGAAGCCCGGTACTTCACCAACCGCGTGGCGACGAAGAGGGCGGCCACCGCGACCGCGCCGAGGGTCGCCAGCAGGCGGTTCACGTCGACCGCCGGCTCCCAGCGGAGCTTGCCGTCCTTGATGACGTAGGCCCCGACCGGCTTGGCCGACAGCCCGAACCCGCCGCCTTCGCCGGAGCGGCCCTTCTCGTCACGGCTGTCGCCGCCACCACCGCCGGTGCCGACGGCCGACGCCACGATCACCGTGACGCCGTCGACCTCGTACGGCTCGCCGTAGACCATCCTGGTCTCCAGCCCGTCCTTCGCCTTCGCGAGCAGTTCGTCGACCTTCATGCGGCGAAGTCTCCCCGCCGGTCGCCCGCCGGCCCCAGAGCCGATGGTCCCCTGCGCGGGTGACCGAGGGCCCCGGTGCCGGTGGCGTTCGCCCGCGGTGGTGGTCACCCGCCCGCGATTTGCTGGGCGCACACGAAATCAGCGACTCCGGAGGCCGTCATGGCGCACCGTCCCCCGCTGGCCGAGCTCGGGCTGAACACCGGCAAGAAGACCCGGCTGCACCGCATCCTGCACGAGCACGGTCTCCGCAACGGCACCGCGTTCTTCCTGCCCTACGACCAGGGCCTGGAGCACGGTCCCCGTGATTTCTTCGCCAACCCGGCCGCGGGCGACCCGAAGTACATCCTCAAGTTGGCGGTCGAGGGCGGCTTCAACGGCATCGCGATCCAGATCGGGCTGGCGGAAAAGTTCTACTGGGACTACGCGGGCGAGTTGCCGCTGGTGCTGAAGCTCAACGGCAAGACCGAGATCCCCTCCGACGCCGAGGCCCTGTCTCCGCTGCACGGCAGCGTCGAGGACGCGGTCCGGCTCGGTGCCGACGCCGTCGGCTACACCCTCTACGTCGGAACTCCGGCGCAGGAGCAGGACTTCGCGCAGCTGCGGCAGGTCCGGGCCGACGCGCACCGGCTCGGCATGCCGCTCGTCGTCTGGGCCTACCCGCGCGGCTCGGCCATCGAAGCCAAGGGCGGCCGCGACTCGTTCTACGCCGTCGACTACGCCGCCCGGACCGCGTCCGAACTCGGCGCCGACGTCGTCAAGGTCAACTTCCCGCACCCGGCGAAGATCGACAACGTGCCCGGCGCCTACGCACGGGAAATCACCGGCCAGGAGGCGATCGACGCGGTGGTCCGGTCGGCCGGGCGGACGCTGCTGCTGGTGTCGGGCGGCAGCAAGGCCGGCGATGACGCCATGCTGGAGAAAGCCCGCGAAGCCATGGAAGCCGGCGCGACCGGGCTGATCTTCGGCCGCAACGTCTGGCAGCGCGACCACGACGAATCCCTGCGGTTCGTCTCTGCGCTGCGGGACATCCTCGCCAAGTACCCGAGCGCATGAGCACCACCATGTCCTTCGGGGGTCCGGGTGGCGAAGCCCCCGGCCCGGGGCGAAGCCCCGATGTCACCGAAGTGCGCATCCACGGCCGCGGGGGCCAGGGCGTGGTGACCGCGGCCGAGCTGCTGTCGGTGGCCGCCTTCACCGAAGGGCGGCACGCGCAGGCGTTCCCCAGCTTCGGCTCGGAACGCACCGGCGCGCCGGTCGTCTCGTTCTGCCGGATCTCCGACGCGGTCATCCGCACGCGGGAGCCGATCGTTGCGCCGGACGTGCTGATCGTCCAGGACGCCACGCTGCTGCACCAGGTGAACGTTTTCGAAGGCTTCGGTCCTGGCGGCTACCTGCTGATCAATTCCGCCCACGGCTTCGCCGAACTGGGGCTGGCCGAGTTCACCGAGGGGTTCCGGCCCGAGCGGCTGCTCGTCGTCCCGGCGACCGAGCTGGCCCGCGAGCACCTCGGCCGCCCGGTGCCGAACGCCGCGCTGCTCGGCGGGTTCGCCGCCCTGACCGGGATCGTCGGCCTCGCGAGTGTGCTGTCGGCCATTTCCGGCCGGTTCCGCGGCCCGGCGGTCGAAGGCAACCTCGCCGCGGCGACCGGGGCTTACGAATTCGTGCGCGCCGAACGGGAGGAGCTGGCCGGTGCTCAGGCAGATTGAGGGCTCCCGGGCCGTCGCCGAAGCCGTGGCGTCGTGCCGGCCGGAGGTCGTCTGCGCCTACCCGATCTCGCCGCAGACGCACATCGTCGAGGGCCTTGCCGAACTGGTGAAGTCCGGGACGCTCGCGCCGTGCGAGTTCGTCAACGTCGAGTCGGAGTTCGCCGCGATGTCCGTGGCCATCGGCGCGTCCGCCGCCGGGGCGCGGGCCTACACCGCGACCGCCAGCCAGGGCCTGCTGTACATGACCGAGGCGGTGTTCAACGCCGCCGGCCTGGGCCTGCCGATCGTGATGACGGTGGCCAACCGGGCGATCGGGGCACCGATCAACATCTGGAACGACCAGAGCGACAGCATGGCCCTGCGCGACGCCGGCTGGATCCAGCTCTACGCCGAAACCAACCAGGAGGCCGCGGACCTGCACGTCCAGGCGTTCCGGATCGCCGAGGAGCTGTCCACGCCGGTGATGGTGTGCATGGACGGCTTCGTGCTGACCCACGCCTGGGAGCCGGTGGACGTCCCCGGCCAGGACGCGGTCGACGCGTTCCTGCCGCCGTACGAGCCGCGCCAGGTCCTGGACCCGGCCGAGCCGTCGTCGATCGGCGCGATGGTCGGGCCGGAGGCGTTCACCGAGGTGCGCTACCTCGGGCACGCCCGTCTGATGGAGGCGCTCGACGTCGTCCCGGACGTTGCCGACCGGTTCGCCGAGGCGTTCGGCCGCAACTCCGGCGGCCTGACCCGTTCGTACCGCACCGAAGACGCGGACACGATCGTCGTCGCGCTCGGCTCGGTGCTGGGCACGCTGAAGGACACCGTCGACGCACTGCGCGATGACGGCCTGCGCGTCGGTGTGCTGGGGCTGACGTGCTTCCGGCCGTTCCCCGCCGATGCGGTGCGCGCGGCGATCGGCCACGCCCGACGCGTCGTCGTGCTGGAACGGGCCTTCGAGGCCGGCGTCGGCGGGATCGTCACGCAGAACCTCGTGGCGGCGGCTCCGGCGGCCGAGGTCCACGCCGTCATCGCGGGTCTGGGCGGGCGGGCGATCACGAAAAAGTCCCTGAGCCGGGTGCTGCGGGAGGCGGACCGGTTGCCGCCGTTGACTTTCCTCGACCTCGACCGCTCGCTGATCGACCGGGAGCTGGGCCGCCTCGCGGCAGGCCGCCGGTCGGGTCCGACGGCCGAAAACCTCCTGCGCGACCTCGGTGCGGTCGCCTCGCGAATCGGGTGATGACAGATGGCGGTGACGCCGATCAAGTTCTACCAGACCGGCAGCTTCGCGGTCGGTGGCCGGCTGCTCGGCGACGACCAGCGCAGTGTGCAGTCCGGCCGGCAGCGGATCAACTCGATCGACTGCGGCCACCGGGCGTGCCAGGGCTGCGGTGAGGCGTTGGGCGCGCGGTACGCACTCGACGCGGCCATGCGCGCGACCGGGAACCGGATGGTGGCGGTCAACGCCACCGGGTGCCTGGAGGTCTTCTCGACGCCGTACCCCGAGACATCGTGGCGGATCCCGTGGCTGCACTCGCTGTTCGGCAACGCGCCGGCCGTCGCGACCGGGGTGGCCGCGGCGCTGAGGGCCAAAGGCCGGACGGATGTCCGCGTGGTCGGGCAGGGCGGCGACGGCGGGACCGTCGACATCGGCTTCGCGTGCCTGTCCGGGATGTTCGAGCGGAACGACGACGTGCTGTACATCTGCTACGACAACGAGGCGTACATGAACACCGGCGTCCAGCGCTCCGGCGCGACGCCGCCGGCCGCCCGCACGGCCACCACCCCGGCGGTCGGCGCGGAGCCGGGTGCGGTGTTCGGGCAGGGCAAGAACGTGCCGATGATCGCGCTGGCCCACGAGATCCCGTACGTGGCCACGGCGACCGTCGCCGACCTGCGCGACCTCGAAGCCAAGGTGACCCGGGCGATGGAGTTCCGCGGCGCCCGCTACCTGCACGTCCTGGTGCCGTGCCCGCTCGGCTGGGGCAGCGCTTCCCACGACACGATCAGGATCGCGCGGCTGGCGAAAGAAAGCGGGATCTTCCCGGTGTTCGAAGCCGAGCACGGTGAGATCGTCGCGACCTCGAAGATCCGGCACCGGGTGCCGGTCGAGGACTACCTGCGGCGGCAGACCCGGTACGCCCACCTCTTCGGCGACCCGCCGCGCACGGACGTCATCGAGAAGATCCAGGCGCTCGCCGACCGCAACGTCCGCCGGTTCGCCCTGCTCGAGGAGGTCTGATGGAGCACGAAAAGCCGTTCGCGATCACCCTCGACGTCGGCTCGAGCCGGGCGAACAAGACCGGCGCCTGGCGTTCCGAACGGCCGGTCTACGTCGACCTGCTGCCGCCGTGCAACCAGGCCTGCCCGGCCGGCCAGGACATCCAGAAGTGGCTCTACCACGCCGAATCGGGCGACTACGAGACCGCGTGGCGCGGGATCATGGCCGACAACCCGTTGCCCGCGGTGCTCGGCCGGATCTGCTACCGCCCGTGCGAGAGTGCCTGCAACCGCGGCCAGCTCGACGAAGCCGTCGGGATCAACTCGATCGAACGGTTCCTCGGTGACGAGGGAATCGAGCAGGGCTGGACGATCCCGGTCGCCGAGCCGAGCGGCAAACGGGTGCTCGTCGTCGGCGCGGGCCCGGCGGGCTTGTCCGCCGCCCACCACCTGGCCCGGCTCGGGCACGCTGTCGTCGTCCGCGACGCCGAAGCCGCTCCCGGCGGGATGATGCGCTACGGCATCCCGCGCTACCGGCTGCCGCGCGAAGTCCTCGACGCCGAGATCCGCCGGATCGCCGACATGGGCGTCGTCTTCGAGCAGAACAGCCGGGTCACCGACGTCGTGGCGGCGAAAGCCGGGTTCGACGCCGTCTTCCTCGCCGTCGGTGCCCAGGTCGGCAAGCGCGCCTACATCCCGGCGGGCGACACCGCGCACGTCCTCGACGCGATTTCGCTGCTGCACGACGTGGAAACCGGGGAGCAGCCACTGCTCGGCCGCCGGGTCGCCGTCTACGGCGGCGGCAACACCGCGATGGACGCCGCCCGCACGGCCAAGCGGCTCGGCGCCACCGACCCCGTCGTCGTCTACCGCCGGACGCGAGCGCAGATGCCCGCGCACGAGTCCGAGGTGACCGAGGCGGTCGAAGAAGGGGTGTCGATGCGCTGGCTGTCGACGATCAGCGAGATCGACGGCGAAGGCATCACCGTCCAGAAGATGCGCCTGGACGAGTCCGGGTTCCCGCAGCCGACCGGCGAGTTCGAACGGCTCGCCGCCGATACCGTCGTGCTGGCACTCGGCCAGGACACCGATCTGTCCTTAATGGACGAGCTCCCGGACGTCGAGCGCGCCGACGGCGTCGTGCGCGTCGGCCCCGGCATGACGACCGGGCACCCGGGCATCTTCGCCGGCGGGGACATGGTGCCCTCGGGTCGGACGGCGACCGTCGCGGTGGGCCACGGGGCCAAGGCGGCCCGCGAGATCGACGCGTGGTTGCGCGGGCAGGCCGTCTCCGGGCCGCCGGCGCGGCGCGAGGCGACCTTCGACAACCTCAACACCTGGTACTACAGCGACGCCGACCGGACCGTCCGGCCGCACCTGGACCTGTCTCGGCGCGTGTCGACGTTCGACGAGATCAAGGGCGGGCTCGACGCGTCGACGGCGTTGTTCGAAGCACGCCGCTGCCTGTCCTGCGGCAACTGCTTCGAATGCGACAACTGCTACGGCGTCTGCCCGGACAACGCGGTGCTGAAGCTCGAACCGGGGGACCGGTACGCGATCGACCTCGACTACTGCAAGGGCTGCGGGATCTGCGTCGCCGAATGTCCCTGCGGCGCCATCGAAATGGTGCCCGAAGAAACCTGAGGAGAAACCATGCAGGAGAAGCGCTGGCACGTCGAAGTGCACATCGACGAAGACGACGACGGCCGCACCCGGGCCACCGCCCGGCTGCACACGGCCGACGACACCCGGGTTTCCGGGACCGGCGTGGCGCGGCTCAACCCCGCCGACACCGCCGTGCCCGAGATCGGCGACGAGCTGGCCGCCTCGCGCGCGCTGAGCGACCTGGCCCACAACCTGCTCGAATGCGCGGCAGGCGACATCGAAGCCTTGACACGCAAACCCGTCCGGCTCGACCACTGAAAGGAGCGGACATGCGGATCCTCGTCGTCTTCGAGTCCATGTTCGGCGCCACCGAGGAGGTGGCCAAGGCGATCGGCAAGGGACTGGCCGTGTCGGCCCCGGCGGAAGTGGTCAACGTCGACAAAGCGCCCCGGGACCTGACCGGCGTCGACCTGCTCGTCGTCGGCGGCCCCACCCACGTGCACGGGATGAGCCGCCCGGCCACCCGCAAGTCGGCCGCGGACCAGGTGGACTACCCGGCACACTCGTCGACGGGCATCCGGGAGTGGCTGGACGCGCTCGACGTGGTGCCGGCCGGGCTGGCCGCCGCGGCCTTCGACACCCGGATCGACAAGCCCCGCGTGTTCACCGGGGCCGCGTCGCTCGGGGCGGCCAAGCGGCTGCGCCGTCGCGGGTGCCGGCTCGTCCTGCCGGCGGAGAGCTTCTTCGTCGGAACGACACCGATCGACATCGGCCCGGAACCCGGTGAACCGGAACGAGCCGAGGCGTGGGGCGCGGCGCTCGGGGCGGCGCTGGTCCGCGCCGCCACCTGAAGCCGTGGCGGACGCCCCGGCGGTCGGCGTGGAGGAGGAGTTCGTGCTGCTGGACACGCACACCGGGGCGGCCGTCCCGGCGGCTCCTCGCCTCCTGGCGGCGCTGCGCGGGGAGCCCGGCGTCGTCCCGGAGTTCCTGCGCTTCCAGATCGAAACCGTGACGAGCGTGTGCCACTCGCTCGCCGAGGTCCGTGCGGACCTGACGCGGCTGCGCCGCCGGGTGGGCGAGGCGGCCGCGGACACGGGGTGCCTGGCCGTGGCCACCGCTGTCGCGCCTTTCGGCACCGTGCCGCTGGTCACCGCCGAACCGAGGTACGAACGGCTGGCCGCGCTCTTTCCCGCGCTGGTGGCAGGCGCCGGCACCTGCGCCTGCCACGTCCACGTCGGCATCCCGTCGCGGGCCGCGGGCCTGCGTGCGCTCGCCGGGCTGCGGCCGTGGCTGGGTGTCCTGCTGGGCCTCACCGCGAACTCGCCCTACGTCGACGGCGCCGACTCCGGGTGGGCGAGCACGCGGTACCCGCTCTGGTCCCGCTGGCCGACGGCCCGGCCGCCCGCCGCGTGGCTCGACGTCGCCGAGTACGACGCGGCCGTCTCCGAGGCGATCGGCAGCGGTGCCGCGCCGGACGCCCGCGCGGTGTACTTCTACGCCCGCCTGTCGCCGCGCCACCCGACCGTGGAAGTACGCATCGCCGATGTCTGCCTCGACGTCGCCGACGCCGTCGTGCTCGCCGGGCTGGTGCGGGCCCTCGTGACCACGGCGTTGCGGGGCGAGGTGGGGCCGCAGCCGTCCGACGCTGCCCTCGCCCGGTCGCTCCGGGCCGCCGCCCGGCACGGCCTCGACCGGGCCGCCGCCACGCGGCTGCTGGCGCACGTCCGTCCCGCACTCGAGGAGGTCGGCGATCTCGAGGTGGTGCACCGGGGGTGGGCTGCGCTCGCGGACCGGGGCGGCGGCGCGGTCCGGCAGCGTGCGCTGCGGGCGGTGTCGGCCACTCCGGCGGAGTTCGCCGCCCGGCTCGCCGCGGCGACCCGGGGAACCGAAGACGAGAGCCTGGAGGCAGCACAGTGAGTTCCGGAACAGTGACCGGCACGGCGGAGTTCCACGCGCTGCCCGTGACCACCGTCGCCGCGCAGCTCGACGTCGACCCGGCGCGAGGATTGACCAGCGCCGAGGCCGAAGCGCGGCTGGCGCGCTTCGGCGACAACGTCGTGCGCGTGCCCGCCGGGCCCGGGCCGATCCGGCGGTTTCTGGCGCAGTTCCACAACCCACTCATCTACGTCCTGCTGCTCGCGGGTGTGGTGACGTGGGTCTTCGGCGGGCACGTCGACGCCGGCGTGATCGCCGGGGTGGTCCTGCTCAACGCCGTCGTCGGCTTCGTCCAGGAATCCCGGGCCCAGCGCGCGCTGGAGGCACTGTCCCGGATGGTCCCGGCGACGGCCACGGTCGTCCGGGACGGGGTCCCGCAGCGCGTCCCCGCGGCCCGGCTGGTGCCGGGCGATGTCGTGGAACTCGCCGCGGGCGACCGGGTGCCCGCCGACCTCCGGCTGATCGAGGTGCACCTGGCCGAGGTCGACGAGTCCGCGCTGACCGGCGAGTCCGTGCCGGTGGTGAAGGCCACCGGCACGGTAGCGCCGTCGGCTGCGGTCGCCGACCGCACCGGCTCGGCCTACTCGGGGACACTGGTCACCCGGGGGCAGGGGCGTGGGCTGGTCACCGCGACCGGCGGCGAGACCCAGCTGGGTGGGATCCAGCACCTGGTCGCCACCGCCCAGGTCGTGGAAACGCCGCTCACCCGCAAGCTCGCCCGGTTCTCGAAGCAGCTGAGCGTGGTGATCGTCGCGGTCTCGGCCGCGGCCTTCGTGCTCGGCGTCGCGCGGGGCACACCGGCGCCGGAGATGTTCACCGCGGTGGTCGCCCTCGCCGTCGGCGCGATTCCCGAAGGGCTACCGGCCGCGGTCGCGATCGTGCTGGCCATCGGCGTCGTGCGGATGTCGCGGCGCGGCGCGATCGTGCGGCACCTGCCCGCGGTCGAAACCCTCGGCGGCACGACGGTGATCTGCACCGACAAGACCGGCACGCTGACCCGCAACCGGATGACGGTGACGACCCTCGCGGCGGCGGGGGCACCGGTTTCGCTGACCGAGGCGGGGGAGACGCTGCGGGAGTGCCTGGTGGCGGGAGTTCTGTGCAACGACGCGGAACTCGACGAAGGAGACCCGACCGAGATCGCGTTGCTCGGCTCGGCGATCGCGGCGGGCCTGGACCCCGCCGCGATCCGGGCGGCCGCGCCGCGCACGGACACCGTGCCGTTCGAGTCCGAGACCCGGACGATGACGACGGTCCACGGCGGTGTTTCCTACCTCAAGGGCGCGGTCGAGGAGGTCGCGGCCCGCTGCGAGGCCGAGGTGGCGCCCGGTGGTGTCGTGCGTCCGCTCGACCGCGATGCCCTGGACCGGGTGCACGCCTCACTGACCGCGCAGGGCCTGCGGGTGCTGGCCTTCGCCCGCGTGACGCCGGGGACCACGCCGGTGCTGCTGGGCCTGCAGGCCATGCACGACCCGCCGCGGCCGGAAGCGGTCACCGCGGTCGCGGCCTGCCGGAGCGCGGGCATCGACGTCAAGATGATCACCGGCGACCACGCCGGCACGGCCCGCGCAGTCGCCGGCGAGGTCGGCTTGGCTGCCGGCCGGGTCCTCACCGGCGCCGAGCTGGCCGCCGTGCCGGAGAACGAGTTCGACGAGACGGTGGCGGGCACGCAGGTGTTCGCGCGCGTGTCGCCGGGGCAGAAGCTCGACCTGGTCCGGGCGTTGCAGCGGCGTGGGCACGTGGTCGCGATGACCGGCGACGGGGTGAACGACGCCCCGGCCCTGCGCCGCGCGGACATCGGCGTCGCGATGGGCGCGGGCGGCACCGACGCGGCCCGCCAGGCGGCGGACATGGTGCTGACCGACGACGACTTCGCGTCGATCGAGGCGGCCGTGCGGGTGGGCCGCGGCGTGTTCGACAACCTGCGCAAGTTCATCGCGTGGACGCTGCCGGCGAACATCGGCGAGGGCATGGTGGTCCTGGTGGCGATCCTGCTCGGCGCGACGCTGCCGATCGTCCCGGTGCAGATCCTGTGGATCAACATGACGACGGCGGTGTTCCTGGGCCTGACGATGGCGTTCGAGCCGACCGAGCACGGCATCATGGGACGCCCGCCGCGCCCACCCGAGCGGCCGTTGTTCACCGCCTCCCTGCTGCGGCGGGTGGTGCTCGTGTCGTTGTTGCTGGTGGTGGCGGCTTTCGGCGCGTATCGCCTGCAGCTCGGTCTCTCCGCTTCGCTGGCCGAGGCACGGACGACGGCCATCAACGTGTTCGTGGGTGTGCAGGCGGCCTACCTGCTGAGCTGCCGGTCGCTGGATCGGCCGGTGCTGCGCGCGTGGCCGGGGCACAGCCGGATGTTCCTGCTGGGGCTGGGGTTGACGGCCGGGTTGCAGCTGTTGCTGACGTACGTGCCGGTGATGAACACGTGGTTCCACACGGCGCCGGTCGGGGTCGTCTCGTGGCTGTGGGTGGCCGGGGCTTCGGTGATGGC
This sequence comes from Amycolatopsis sp. NPDC004169, assembly GCF_040610315.1. Lineage (NCBI taxonomy): Bacteria > Bacillati > Actinomycetota > Actinomycetes > Pseudonocardiales > Pseudonocardiaceae > Amycolatopsis > Amycolatopsis sp. NPDC004169. The sequence continues at coordinate 54,218 of NZ_JBEXMD010000014.1, read as the reverse complement.
GTTCGCGGTGGTGGAGACGGACAAGCTGCTCTGGCACCGGTACACCGTCAAAGCCAGTCGCGGCGCTTGAACAGCGCGTACAGCGTCGCCGAGATGATCAGGATGGCCAGCGTCGAGACCCACACGCCCGAAGCCGAGCCGAAGCCCGGGTACGGGATGTTCTGGCCGTAGAACCCGGTGATCGCGGTCGGCACCGCGATGATCGCCGCCCAGCTGGTCACCTTCTTCATGATCGTGTTCAGCCGGTTGGCCTGGATGCTCAGCTGCGTCTCGCGGATCGTCGCGATCAGCTCGCGCAGGGACTCCGTCCACTCCGTGACGCGCAGGACGTGGTCGTAGACGTCCTGGAAGTACGGCAGGAGCGTGTCGTCGCGACGCATCAGGGCGGCGACGATCTCGCGCATCGGCACCGCCAGGTGGCGCAGGCGGCCGAGGCTCCGGCGCAGCGTCAGGGACCGGCGCTGCAGCTCCGTGGGGTCGGCGTGGTCGGCGAACACGAGATCTTCGAGGGCCTCGACCTGCTCGTCCAGGGCCTGGACGGCGTCGAGGTGGCCGTCGACGACGTAGTCGAGCAGGCCGTGCAGCAGGAACGCGGGGCCGTTCTTGGCCAGGTCCGGTGTGGTGTCCCAGCGCGTCACGAGCGCGTCGATGTCGGTGGTGTTGTTGCGGTGCACCGTGATCAGCACACGGTCGGTGACGAACGCGTCCAGCTCCGAAGCAGCCAGGGCGTCGTCGGTCACGCGCACCGTGTACGCGGCGAGGAACGAGTGCCGGTCGTAGCGGACGAACTTGGGGCGCTGGTGGTCCTCGTCGAGAACGGACGCCACGGCCAGCGGGTGCAGCCCCAGCTCGGTGGCGAGCGCGGCCAGGTCGTGGGCGGTGGGAGCGTCCAGGTCGAGCCACAGCGTCACCGACGGGTCGGCGAGGTGGCGGGCGGCTTCGGCGGCGGGGAAGTCCTCCCGCTCGAGGACGCCGCTGCGGTACAACCGGCTGCGCACCATCGGCTCAGCCGTCGTGCGCGGCGGCGAGGCTGGCGCGGCAGGCTCGGACCAGCTGCCGGGTGGCCCGGGTCGCGGGGGTGTCGCCACAGGCCGGGCAGCGGACCGAGACGTCACCGGCCAGCTGGTCGATCGCGACGTTCAGCGCGCATTCACAGGCGCGGCACCAGCGGGTGCCGGTGATGATGACCACGTGCAGGGGGGAGGCGACGCAGTCGTGCAGCCAGCGGCGGTGGGTGCGGCAGGTGACGCGCTCCAGCGGGTCCAGGCCGTCCTCTTCGGACCGGTCTTCCGCGGTCAGCGTGCGGGCCAGCCGGCGGTCGGTGACGTCGGCGTAGCGGGCGTCGGCGAAGTCGGCGGGTCGCAGGGCGAGCCGGTCGTGGCGGTTGCGGCGGGGGGACGTCGGCTCGGCGGTGGTCGCCGGGGCGAATCCGGGATCGCTGTCCATGGTGTGCCTCACTTTCGTCGGATCCCAGAGTCCGCTCGGCGAGGCCGGGGAAGGAGAGCCGGACCGCCCCGGTTGCCGGGGTACGGGGACCCCGGTTCCGGTGGGGCGAAGGCCCATCGGCGCGAGGACTTCCGTCAGCCGACGGTGCGGACCAGGTACACCGGGCACGCCGCGTTGTGCAGCAGCGCCTGGCCGGTGGATCCCAACAGCAGACCGGGGAAGCCGCCGCGGCCGCGGTCGCCGAGCACGACGAGCTGTGCGGCCGCGCTGCGCTCGATCAGCTCGCGACGCGGGTGACCGCGGACGACCACCCGTTCGACGGTGATGCCGCCGGTGTCGTGTTCGCCGGTGAGCTCGCCCAACAGCTGCTCGCCGGCCTCGGTGGCGGACCGCTGGTCCAGGTGCGGATCGGTTTCCGGGCGCGGTTCGTCCGCGGACGCGTGGACCACGACCAGGCGGACCTTCCGCACGTGGGCCTCGGCGACTGCCGCCGCGAGGATGCGGGCGCTGGGCTCGCTGCCGTCGATCCCGGCCACGACCGGCCGGTTCGCCGCCTCCGGGTCGTCCCAGGAGTCGCCGCGGACCACCACCGCGTCGCAGGCGGCGTGCGCGCCGACGGCCGAGGCGACCGAGCCGGCGAGCAGGCCGGTGAGCCGGCCGCGGCCACCGGAGCCGACCACGACCAGCGCCGCCGTGCGCGACGCTTGGATGAGGGCCTGCGCGGCCCGGTCGGGATCCAGCCGCGTGGCCACCGCGGTCGCGCCTTGCGCTTCGGCGATCTCCTGCGCCGCCCGCAGGTAGCGGCGCCCGTGCGCGCGGAGGGTGTCCTTCATCTCCTCCGGCGGCGGGACGACCCCGCCGGCCAGCAGCGCCGGGAAGTCCAGGGCGTGCACGATTTCGAGCGGGACATCCCGCAGCCGGGCGGCACGGGCTGCCCAGCGGACGGCGTCGAGCGCCTCGCCCGACCCGTCGATCCCGGTGACGATCGGTTGGTGCGGCGTGTTCATCGGCGGCTCCCGGTCCGGCTGTCGTGCGCCGACCGTAGGACGGCGGTGCGGCCGTCCGCTGCGGCCGGAAGTCACTCGGCGAGGGGACTTCCGGCGGTCAGCATCCCGGACTCTTCCCGCAGCACGGCCGACCGTGGCCCGCCACCGTGCGGACGCCGTGTACCTAGCACGATCCGTTTCCAGGCGGGTGGGCAGGAGCGGCCGAAGGTCACCGGCCGCGGGGACGAACGGCCGCAGCGTCCGCGTTCGCGTGCGCCCTACCTTCGGGATCACGAACTGCAACCCCGGAGGGAAACGTCATGAGCGCAACCGGAAACGCGCCGGTCGTGGTGGCCGTGGACGGCTCGGAAACGGCGGCTGCGGCGGCGTTGTGGGCGGCCGGGGAAGCGGCCCGGCGGCACGCTTCGCTGCTCGTCTTCACCGCGTACGGCTACGAAGACGGCGCGTTCGGCGGCAAGGTCTACCCGCCGTCGGACTGGCTGGCGGTCAAGGAGGCCGAAGCGGATCAGGTGCTGCGCCGCACGCGGGCGATCCTCGAAGCCGCCGTCCCGGGGCTGGCCGTCGACACCGAGGCCAGTGACCGCGGGCCGGTCCCGGCCCTCCTGGGGGTGTCGGAGCGGGCCCGGTTGCTCGTCACCGGGGAGCCCGTCGGCCCGATCGCCGGGCTGTTCAGCGGGTCGCCCGACGTCGACCTCGCCGCCAAGGCCCACTGCCCGGTGGTCGTGGTGCGCGGCCGCGAGAGCGTCGACGGCCCGGTGGTCGTGGGCGTCGACGGCAGCCCGCTGAGCGAAGCGGCGATCGCGTGGGCGTTCGAGGAGGCGTCGCTGCGCAACGCGCCGCTCGTGGCGATCTACACCTGGCACGACGGCGATACCGCCGGCCTGTTCAGCGACGGCAACATCGCGTTCCAGGGCGAGTCCCTGCGCGACTCGGGGCAGCGGTTGCTCGCGCAGCGGCTCGCCGGGTGGCAGGAGAAGTACCCGGACGTCGAGGTCGAGCGCCGCGTCGAGCACGACAAGCCGCGCCACCGCCTGTTGTCGGCGAGCCGCGGCGCGCAGCTGCTGGTCGTGGGCAGCCGTGGCCGCGGTGGCTTCACCGGGCTGGTGCTCGGCTCGACGAGCCAGGCCCTGCTGCACCACGCGGCCTGCCCCGTGCTGGTCGTCCGCACCGAGAACGCCTGAACGAAGAAGGAGTACCTGCCATGACCACGGTTTCCGCGGTGATGACCGCCGATCCGATCACCGTCTCGCCGCAGACGCCGTTCAAGGACATCGCCGAACTGCTGACCGGCAACGGGATCAGCGCGGTCGGGGTGGTCGACAAGACGGGCGCGCTGGTCGGCGTCGTCTCGGAAGCGGACCTGCTCCCGCACCTGTGGGACGACCCGAAGCCCCGCCGCCGCGACCGCCGGCTGGCCCGCAAGGCGACGGCGTGCACCGCGAAAGACCTGATGACCAGCCCGGTCGTCACGATCGACGCGGAGGACTCCCTGGCCGTCGCGGCGGCGAAGTTCGCGCGCTCCGGCGTCCGCCGGTTGTTCGTGCTGCGGGGCGGAAAACCGGTGGGCGTGCTGTCCCGCCGCGACCTGGTCCGCACCTTCACCCGCGGCGACGCGGACCTCGACCGCGAGGTGTGCTCCCGGATCCGGCAGCTGGGCTGGGGCCCGGACCGGGTCCGCGTGGAGGTGCGGGCGGGGATCGTGACGGTGGTGGGCCGCGTGGAGCGGCGCAGCGACATCGACCCGGTGACGCGGCTGATCAGCGAGCTGTCCGGGGTGGTGGAGGTGCGCAACCGCCTCGACTACGTGTGGAACGACGTGGCTTGAGCCGCAGCGGCGCACCCGCGAAGGCCCTCCCGGAGTGGGAGGGCCTTCGCTGCGGTTCAGCGGCCGCGCAGCTGTTCCGGGATCGGCAGGCCCACGCCGTACGGGCGGGGGAGCGGCCGCAAGACCTCGTCGATCGGCCGGCGCGGGGTCGCCGGCAGCGGCTTCGCACCCTTCGGCGGGTAGCCGAGGCGCACCACCAGCTGGGGCTCGAGCCGGCCGCCGAGGACGCAGTCGCGGACCAGGCCGCGGGTGCTCGTCAGCTCGAACGGCTCGGTGTACACGCAGGACGCCAGGTTCAGCCGGGTCGCGGTGAGCAGGACCGCGCCGGCGGCTTCCCCGGCGCGGAGGCGGTCGAGTTCGGTGTCGCCTTGGGTGGCGAGCACGGTCAGGACCGCGCCGTCGGGTCCAGCCGTGTCCGGGATGCGCCCGCCCGCGAACTCGCGGATCCGCAGCTCGCGGCGGGGCGCGAGGGCCAAGACGGCGTTCCGGGCCGGCACGCCGTCCGGGGCGTGGTCGCGGCCGCTCCACGCGGCCAGCTCGATTTCGTAGTCCTGGTCGGCCCGGTGCAGCCCCGCGGCCTCCGCGGCCGCGGTCGCGAGCACCGTCCGGTGCGGAGCCGCCGTCACCACGTGCAGGGCCGCGCCCTGGTCGGAGGCACTCTTCTGCAACAGCACCTCGTCCCGCGCCTGCAGCGACCGCCGGGCGAACCGACGCCGGTCCGAACGGCGGCGGGGGATGGCCGCGGCGAGGGCGATATCGTCGTCGCGCGTGTCGTGGGGCACCAGGTCGATCCTCGCCGGCAGGCCGGGTTCGGGCAGCCGGTGGATGCGCGCGGCCCACCCCATGGCCGCCGCGGCGACGGTGAAGTGGTGCAGGGCGCACCCGCAGCTGACGAGCAGGTCGCGGCCGTCGGGATCGGCGTGGGGCAGCCGGCGGACCGGGTCGGCGCGCAGCTCGACCGTGCGGCCGCTGAACCGCCATTGCCACGGCTGGGAGTTGTGCACCGAGGGGGCACGCACCGCCAGCGCGACGGCTGCCCGCACGGTGGTGGCGTCCGGCGTGGTGAGGTCCATCGTTCCTCCTCGGATCGAGTGCCTCCATGCTCGCCGCGGCGGTGCGCCGGTCACAGGGGCCAAGGGCTTCGCGGAGGTGACCCGGTCGAGGCCCTTCGGCCCTTTCCGGCACCCGGCGGGCAGCCGAACCTGGGCACGGACCCCGGGAGGACCCATGCACCCGCACGATCCCTTCGCCCACGCGGTCAGCCGGGCTGCAGCTGCTGCCGCCGCACTCGACCCGCCCAGCTCGCGCCGCCTCGCCGAGCTGACGACCGGAGACGGCCGTGCGAGCTGAAACCCGCCGGGAAGCCGGCCTGCTGGCCCTCGTCCTCCTGCTCGTCACCGCCGGGGGCATCGCCTGGTGGACGGGCGCGCCGGCCGCCGCCGACGTCGTCTGGGCCGGGGCCGACCTGGTCACCCTCGTGCCGGCCGTCGTGTGGGTCGCCGCCGATCTGCGGGCTCGCCGGTGGGGTGCCGACCTGCTCGCCGTCCTGGCGCTGGTCGCCACGCTGGCGGTGGGCGAGTATCTCGCGGGCGCGATCGTCGCGGCGATGGTCGCCACGGGCCGCGTGCTGGAAGCGGGTGCGCAGCGGCGGGCGAGCCGGAACCTGACCGCGTTGCTCGACCGGGCGCCGCGGGTGGCGCACCTTCGGACCGCGACCGGCCACGAAACCGTCCCGGTCGGCGAGGTGCGGCCCGGTGACCTCATCGTGGTCCTCCCGGGAGAAGTCGTGCCGGTCGACGGCGTCCTGCCCGACGGCGGCACCTTCGACGAGTCCGCGCTGACCGGCGAGCCGCTGCCGGTCGCGCGGCCCACCGACGACACCGTCCACAGTGGAGTCGTCAACGCCGGCGCCGCGGTCGACGTCCGGGCGAGCGCCGCCGCGGCCGACAGCGCCTACGCCGGAGTCGTGCGGCTCGCCGAGCAGGCGGCCGCCCGCACCGCGGGCATCGCCCGGATCGCCGACCGCGTCGCCGTCTGGTTCCTGCCCGCCTCGCTGCTGATCGCCGCGTTCGCCTGGCTGCTGACCGGGGAGGCGGACCGGGCGGTCGCCGTCCTGGTGACCGCGACGCCGTGCCCGCTGCTGCTGGCCGTCCCGATCGCCGTGACCGGCGGCATGTCCCGGGCGTCGAAGGCCGGCGTGGTGGTCAAGGACGGCGCCGCCCTCGAAGCGCTCGGGCGCGCCGCGATCCTGCTGATGGACAAGACCGGGACGGTGACCAAGGGCCGTCCGGAGATCACCGACGTCGTGTGCGCGCCGGGACGTGACGCAGCTGATGTCCTCTCGCTCGCGGCCGGGGTGGAGCAGTATTCGCCGCACGTGCTGGCGGCGGCGGTGGTGCGGGCCGCGGCGTCGGCCGGAGCGACCCCCGCGTCCGCCGAGGACGTCACCGAAGAGGTCGGCTCGGGTGTTCGCGGCCGCGTGGGCGGCCACTGGGTCCGCGTGGGCCGTCGGCTCGATGCGGACCTGCCCGCGTGGGCGCGCGGCGCGGCCCGCCGCGGCCGGCTGGATCTCGCGTCGGTGCTGTGGGTCGAGTCCGACGGCGAGCCCGTCGCGGCCCTGCTGGCGAAGGACCCGATCCGGCCCGACGCCGCCCGGACGATGCGCCGGCTGCGGGCGGCGGGGATCGGCGAGGTCCGGCTGCTCACCGGTGATCGCGTCGACAACGCCCGCGAGGTCGCCGCGATGCTCGGGCTCGACGACGTCCGCGCGGAGGTGACGCCGGCGGACAAGCTCCGCGAGGTGGAGGCCGCGTGCGCCCGGGGCGTGACGGTGATGACCGGCGACGGCGTCAACGACGCGCCCGCACTGGCGGCGGCCGACGTGGGCGTGGCGCTGGGCTCGCGGGGCGCCACGGCGGCCGCGCAGGCCGCCGACGCGGTGATCCTCGACGACCGCCTCGACCGCCTCGCGGACGCGGCGGAGATCGCCCGCCGATCCCATCGGCTGGCGGTGCAGAGCGCGGTGGCCGGCACCCTGCTGTCGCTGGTGGCCATGCTCGCCGCGGCCGGTGGTGTCCTGGTGCCGGTGGCCGGGGCGCTGGTCCAGGAGGCCATCGACGTGGTGGTGATCCTGAACGCGCTGCGCGCTCTCGGCGACCGGAAGATCCACGGCCCCGCCCCGGCCGCGATGGTCCGGCGGTTCGAGTCCGAGCACGAGAAGCTGTTGCCGGCCCGGGCCGCGGTCCGCCAAGCGGCCGACGCGCTGGCCGAAGGAGCGACCCCGGCCGCGGACGCGGCGCTCCGCTCGGCGGCCCGGCTGCTCGCCGAGGAGCTGCTGCCGCACGAGCAGGCGGAGGAGACCGAGCTGTACCCGGCGTTGTCGACGGCACTGGGCGGCCCGGAGAGCACGGTGACGATGAGCCGCGAGCACGCGGAGATCGGCCGCCTGGCCCGCCGGCTGGAGCGCCACTTGGCGGAGGCACCGGACGGGATCCAGCCCGACCAGGTCGACGACCTGCGCGCGACGCTCTACGGGCTGGATGCCGTGCTGACGCTGCATTTCGCGCAGGAGGAGGAAGCGTACTTCACGCTCCCTTCGTCCTGAGCGACTCGCCTGATGCGGCACCCGGCGGAATGGCGTGGGACTGTAAGCGGCGCATCCGGGAACAGTCGTTTCGCCGAGCCGTCCGTCACCTCGCCGGCCGGCGGGCTTTCGCGCCCAGCACGGCCAGCTCCAACGTCCGCGCGACGTCAGCCGGGCTCACCACACCCACGAGCGCGCCGTCCGCCACGACCAGAGCGAGGTCCTGCCCCGGGCGCCCGCCGATCCGGCCGAGGACCGTCGTCAGCGGCGTCTCCGGCGTTGCCACCGGGCACACCGGCGGGCGGGCGCAGACGTCCTCGACCCGCGTGGCGGCGCGCTCCTGCTCCGGCACCCGGGCGAGCAGCGCCAGGCTGACCACGCCGACCGGACGGCCGTCGAACCCGACCACCGGGTAGGTGCGGAACCGGGCGGCCGCTGCCTGGTCGACGAACGCCTGGACGGTGAACCAGCCCGGCGCCGTCACCGGGACCGGTGTCATGATCTCGCCGAGCCGGATCCGCCCCAGCAGCTCGCGCGCCGGGCCCACGGCGAGTTCGGCCCGTGCGCTCAAGCCCAGGAACCAGCCGATGCCGGCCAGCCACAGCCCGGCGAAGCTGCCGGACCACAGTAGCCACGCGAATCCCAGTGCGGCGAGGACCAGCCCGAGGGCCTGCCCCGACCGGGCCGCCGCGGCCCGGGCCCGCCGCTTGTCGCCGGTACGCCGCCAGACGAGTGCCTGCAGTACCCGCCCGCCGTCCAGGGGTGCGCCGGGAAGCAGGTTGAACGCCGCCAGGACCAGGTTCGTCCAGCCCAGCCAGGCGAGCGTGACGCCGGTGGCGCCGGGCAGCGGCAACGATGCGCCGAGGAAGCCGGCCCCGGCCAGCAGGCTCGCCGCCGGGCCGGCGATCGCGACCGCGAACGCGGTGCGCGGTGTCGGGGCCTCTTCGGTCAGCTCCGTGCTGCCGCCGAACAGCCACAGTGTGACGCTCTCGACAGTGAGTCCGCGGTGCCGCGCGACCAGTGCGTGGCTGAGCTCGTGGACCAGCAGCGACGCCAGGAACACCACAGCCCCCACCGTCCCGGTCGCCCAGTAGACCAGCGGGGACCGGCCGGGCACCGCGTCCGGCAGCAGCGACCGGGACAAGAGCCAGGCCAGCAGGGCCATGGTCAGGAGCACGGACCAGTGCGCGCCGACGCGGATACCGGCCGGGCGCCCGAGCGGGAACGTGGCATGCATGCCTCGACCGTCCGCGCCCGGCCCCGATGCCCGCGAGGGCCGCACCGCCCCGGGGTGAGGGACCAAAGACCCCGGCTCCGCCGACGTCCGGCCGCAGCACGAACCGCCACCGTGTTCGTAGCTTCGGGGCATGCCCGGAACCAAGAAGCTCCCGCGCGCGGTCTACGAGCGTGAACTGCTGCGCCTGCAGGCCGAGCTGGTGAAGCTCCAGGAGTGGGTCCGGGCGGAAGGGGCCCGGCTGGTCGTGGTGTTCGAGGGCCGGGACGCCGCCGGCAAGGGCAGCACCATCAAGCGCGTCACCGAACACCTCAACCCCCGCGTGGTGCGGATCGCGGCGCTGCCCAGCCCGACCGAGCGCGAGCGGACGCAGTGGTACTTCCAGCGCTACATCGAGCACCTGCCCGCCGCGGGCGAGATCGTGCTGTTCGACCGCAGCTGGTACAACCGCGCCGGCGTCGAGCGGGTGATGGGGTTCTGCACTCCCGAGGAGCACCGGCGGTTCCTGCAGCAGTGCCCGATCTTCGAGCGCCTGCTCGTCGACGACGGCATCCTGCTCCGCAAGTACTGGTTCTCGGTCAGCCTCGACGAGCAGGAACGCCGGTTCCGCGCGCGGATCGGCGACCCGATGCGCCGCTGGAAGCTCTCCACCATCGACCTGCAGTCGGTGACGCACTGGGAGGACTACTCGCGGGCGAAGGACGACATGTTCGTGCACACCGACACCGCCGAATCCCCCTGGCACGTCGTAGAAAGCGAGGAGAAGCGACGCGGGCGGCTCAACATGATCGCGCACCTGCTCGCCAGCGTGCCCTACTACGAGGTGCCCCGCCAGGCGGTGTCGCTGCCGCCGCGGCCGGAACCGACCGGCTACTTCCGGCCCGACCGGCGGTTGCAGACCTACGTCCCCGACCACGCGGCGACCCTGTTGCCGCACTGAACAGGAGGAAAAACCATGGACGACAAGGAAAAGGCGGCCATCGAAGCCGACGCCCGCCGCGACGTCGCCGAGCGCGGGCGGCACGGCCCGAAGGTCGGCCGGTACCTGCACGTGGTCGAACAGCACGCGGTCAAGGAGAACGACGAGGACCTTCCCCCGGCCGCCGCGGACGAGCCGCGGCAGCCGGCGGGGGAGCGTCAGGGCTGATCGGCGCGCGTGTAGGCCGCGAGGGCCGGCTCTGCGGATCACTCATCCGGACCGGGTGTGCGCCGGCAGCACCATGCGGTGCGCGCGTCGACACGGCCGGCGCACGAGCTTGCCGAAGCCGGGGTCGTCGAACGCCGCGAAGTCGTCGGCCTCCACCCGGCGCCAGGTGATCACCGGCTTCCAGAACCTGCCCGCGACACCGAGCGAACTCGGCGCCCGGCCGGTCGCCGAGCAGGGTCCACTCGGAACGGCGTCGAGTTCGGCCGTCAGGCAGGCCACGCCAGCGTTCGATTAAGGCGCGCAGCCACCATCCCGCGGTGGCGCGCTGCGGAGTGGGTCTCCTTCCGGCGGTGGCGCGGACAGTCGGATTTGGTCCCCGGTGAAAGGGACTTCGGGCCCTGACCGGCGAGTACCCGCCCCACCCATGCTGAACCTCCCGGACTCCCAGGAGGAACTCATGACCGCGAACCGGCCGGTGCTCGCCGGGGTGGACGCCTCGGCATCGTCGTTGGCCGCCGTCCGCTGGGCCGCGCGGGAAGCGGGGCGGCGCGACACCACCCTGCGCCTGCTGCACGCCTGCATCTTCGAGGACACCCCCGCCCGCGAGCACGACGAGCTCCTGCTGGAGCACATCTACCGCTGGCTGCACCACGCGGCCGGGATCGCCCGTGACTGGGCGCCCGGCGTGCGGGTCGAGACGGTCGTCCGGCTCGGGCTCGCCGCCGAGCTGCTGCTCGAGGAGTCAGCGGAGGCGGCCTTGGTCGTCCTCGGCTCGCACGGCCTCGGCGGCCTGCGCGGCGCGCTGATCGGCTCCGTCGCCCTGCGCGTGGCCGCGGAGGCGCCGTGCCCCGTCGTCGTCGTGCCGGCACACCAGCCGGTCCGGACGGGGCCCGTCGTCGCGGGCATCGACCGCTCCGAATCCAGCGAGCACGCGCTGCGGTTCGCCTTCGAGGAGGCGGCGGCGACCCGGGCACCGGTGCTGGTCGTCCACGCCGGCGAAGACGACGCCGGGCTGGCGGCCCGCGTCGCCGGCCGGCGACGCGAGTACCCGGATCTCGAGGTCCGCACCCAGGTCGTGCCGGAGCGGGTCCCCGCCCGCGCGCTGCAGCACGCCGCCCCGGACGCCCGCCTGATCGTCATCGGAACGCGGGGCCGTGGCCCGGTCGCCGGCGGGATCCTCGGCTCGACCGGCAACACCCTGCTCGCGCACGCGGCCTGCCCGGTCGCCGTCGTGCACTGAAAGGAGCCGAAGTGAAGGCACGCGACATCATGACGAGGCCGGTGGTCCGGGTCGGACCCGCCACGCCGGTCCGCGAAGCCATCGTGCTGCTCACCGAACACTGTGTCGCGGCCTTGCCGGTCGTCGGCGAGGACGACGCGGTGCTCGGCGTGTTCACCGAAGCCGACGCGCTCCGCAGCGGGATCACCGGCGCGGCACCGGACGTGCTGGTGGCCACGATGATGACGACGCCGGCCGAGACCGTCCGGCTGGACACCGACGTCACCGAGATCGCCCGCCGCATGCTGGGTGACCGCCGCCGCAGCATTCCCGTCACCGACGACGACGGTGTCCTCGTCGGCATCGTCAGCCGCCGCGACATGCTCAGCCCGCTGGTGCGCCAGGACGACTCGATCGCCTCGCACCTCAACGCGCTGCTCACGGACTACTGCGGGCACCGCGACCGGTGGGCGGTTTCGGTCACCGGCGGCATGGTGACCGTCCGCGGCGCCTTCACCGACGAGGCCGAGCGCCGGGTCGTGACGGCGCTGGCGAAGACGGTCTACGGCGTCGTCGGGGTCGAGCTGTGGGAGGAAGCGTCGGTGCGGACATGAAGGTCCTCGTCGCGGTGGCCACCCGGCACGGGGCCACCAGGGAGATCGCCGAAAGCGTGGCCGCCGCGCTCGGCACCGCGCTGACCGACGCCGGGGTTGCGGTCGCAGGTCGAGGTCCGCGACGCGGGCCTCGTGCACTCGGTCGAGGGGCTCGACGCCGTGGTCCTCGGCAGCGCCGTCTACCTGGGACATTGGCTGGAGCCGGCGAGAAAGCTGGCCGAGTCCTTCGCGGACGAGCTTGGCCGGGTGCCGGTCTGGCTGTTCTCCAGCGGCCCGGTCGGCGAACAGAGGCGCCCGGCCGAAGAGCCGGTCGTCGTCGAGGACCTGGTGCGGCGGCTGAACGCCCGCGGGCACCGCCTGTTCGGGGGCCGGATCGACCGCCGCACCCTCGAGTTCCCCGAACGCGCCGTCGTGGCGGCGTTGCGGGTCGCAGACGCCGACAACCGGGACTGGCCCACGATCCGCGCCTGGGGCCGCGAGATCGGGACGAGCCTCGCCCGCCTGGAAAGGAGCGTGTCATGACCGACTACCCGGTCCGCGTCGAGGCGACGCTGGACGAACCGCTGTCCCGCGGGCTGTGGCTGGTGAAATGGCTGCTGGCCATCCCGCACTACCTCGTGCTGGCGTTCCTGTGGTTCGCCTACGCGTTCGTCACGATCGCGGCCTTCTTCGCGATCCTCGTCACCGGCCGCTACCCGCGGCCGCTGTTCGAGTTCACCACCGGCGTGCTGCGCTGGAGCTGGCGGGTGCACTACTACTCCTACGCCGCGCTCGGGACCGACCGCTACCCGCCGTTCACCCTGGCCGACGTCCCGGACTACCCGGCCCGGCTCGAGATCGCCTACCCGGATCGGCTTTCGCGTGGCCTGGTGCTGGTTAAGTGGTGGCTGCTGGCCATCCCGCACTTCATCGTCGTCGGCCTGTTCGTCGGCGGCGGCACCTGGCTGGCGTCCCGCACCGGCGACGGCACCTTCAACTGGGCAGCCGGCGGTCTCGTCGGCGTGCTGGTCGTGGTGGCCGGCGTCGTGCTGCTGTTCACCGGTCGCTACCCGCGGCCGATCTTCGACTTCGTCCTCGGCATGGACCGCTGGGCGCTGCGCGTGGCGGCCTACGTGTCGCTGATGACCGACGCGTACCCGCCCTTCCGGCTCGACATGGGCGGCGCCGAGGCCGGCCACGAGCCGCCGCACCCGCAGCCGCCCCACCCGCACGCCACCGGCTGGACCGCCGGGCGGATCGCCGCCGCGGTCACCGGCGCCGTGCTGGTGCTCGGCTCGATGGGCCTGGTCACCGGCGGCGCGGCCGCGCTGTGGGCCGACCGCACCCAGCGCGACGCGGACGGCTACCTCAGCGCCTCTTCCACGTTCGTCTCCGGCGGGTACGCCGTGGCCACCGATCCGGTGCGGCTGGAGGGCGTGTCGGTACCGAAGCTCGAGAGCTTCGTCGGAGACGTCCGGATCCGGGTGACGGACACCGGCGGCCGCCCGGTCTTCGTGGGCATCGGCCGCACGGACGCGGTCGAGCGCTACCTGGCCGCGACCGAGTACACGACCGCGGGCAACCGCACGCACCTCGGCGGCGCTCCGGCCGCCCCGCCCGGCGATGCCGGGGTGTGGATCGCCAGTGCGTCCGGCGCGGGCACGCAGACCGTCGCGTGGCCGGTGTCGACCGGGCAGTGGACCGCCGTGGTGATGAACGCGGACTCCTCGCGCGGGATCTCCGTGCGGGCCGAGGCGGGGGCGACCGCGCCCGGCCTCGGCTGGGTCGCACTGGCGCTGCTGGTGTCCGGTCTCGTGGTGCTGGCGGGCGGAGTCGTCCTGATCGCCGTGGCCGCGCACCGGGCCTCGCAGCGCCCGGCGGCCGCTGAACCATCCACTGTGGACGTCTGAGGAAGGGGCGATCATGCACGCACAGCCGGGCGACTGGCTCGTCGTCAAGGGACCGTGGGTCGACGCGCCCGAACAGCGTGGCCGGATCCTCGAGGTCCACTCACCCGACGGGGCACCGCCGTACGTCGTCCGCTGGACGGCCGACGACCACGTCTCGACGGTTTTCCCCGGTCCGGACGCGATCGTGGTGACCGCCGAGGAGGAACAGGCCGCCGAAGCCCGCGCCCGCACCCGGTTCGACCGGGTCCGGCGGTTCATCCACGAGGAGGACGGCCATGTCCGGGTTCGTTGACGGCGCCGTCGTCGCCGGGATCGACGGCTCGGGCTCGGCGGTCCAGGCCGCGGTGTGGGCCGCCGCGGAGGCCGTCCGCCGCGGGCGGCCACTGCGCCTGGTCCAGGTCTACGCACTGCCGCAGGTCAAGGCGCCCGTCGCGTTCGGCACGCACGAGCGGGTCCGGGCCGGGCTGGCCGAGCGAGCCGAGGGCTGGCTGGCCGACGCGAAAGCCGGGGTGCTCGCCGAGCACCCCGGCCTGGAGGTGATCACCGCGGCCCGCGAGTGGAGCCCGGTCACGGCGCTGGTCCAGGAGTCGCAGCACGCCGAGCTGATCGTGCTCGGCTCGCGCGGGCTGGGTGGCTTCACCGGCCTGCTCGTCGGCTCGACCGCCGTGGCGGTGGCCGCGCACACGCACTGCCCGATCGTCGTCGTCCGGGGCCGGACCCCGCACGAGCCACCGCGGCGCACCGGGCCGGTGGTCGTCGGCTCCGACGGTTCGCCCGACAGCGAGGCCGCGCTCGCCTTCGCCTGCGAAGAGGCCCGGCTGCGCGACACGGCGCTGGTCGCCGTGCACACGTGGAGCGACGTGCTCGCGGACGGCATGCTCCGCCCGCACCCGCTGCGCGAAGACCCGGCCGAGATCGAAGCCGCCGAGCGCGGCAGGCTGGCCGATCAGGTGGCCGGCTGGCAGCGCAAGTACCCGGAGCTGCCGATCGAACTGGAGGTCGTGCGCGGCCGCCCGGTGCGCACGCTGCTGGAACGCGGCGACCGCGCGCAGCTGGTGGTGGTCGGCTGCCGCGGCCGCGGCGGGTTCACCGGCATGCTGCTCGGCTCGACGAGCCAGGCGCTGATCGCCCACTCGCCGTGCCCGGTGGCGGTCGTGCGGCCCCAGCCGACCGGGAGCGGGACGTGACCACCACCGCCCGGACCCGCGCCACGATGCGCCTGCTGGCGACTTTCGAAAGCCTGCTCGCCGCGAGCGCGGTGTACGGCGGCGTCTCGCTGATCGCCCGGGCGCCGGGATTCGCGATGCCGGTCGAGTGGCTGGCACCGCTCGGGCTGACCAGCTGGGTGCTGCCCGGCTTCGCGCTCGTGCTCGTCGTCGGCGGGTCGCTGGCCGCGGCGTCGGTGTTCGCCTGGCGGAGCGACTTCCGCGCGCCGGCCGCGGCCTTGGCCGCCGGTGCGGTGCTCACCGGATGGCTGGCGATCCAGTTCGGCGTGATCGGAGTCCGTGCCCCCGTCCAGTGGGTGACCGTGGGCCTGCTGGCGGTGCTGATCGGGCTCGCGCTGCTGGCCCGGCACCGGCTGGTGGCGTCATGAGCGAGCTTGCGAGCGAATCATTCGACACTGCGCGGTCCGCTCAGGCCGCACCGAGCGTCAGCGAGGTGTGCGCATGAGCGCCACCGTCACCAGCCTGCACGAGACCGAGTTCTTCGACACCGACTCGCTGCGGCTGCTGCGGCACGGCCTCACGCTGGGCATCCAGGCCGGCCGGTGGTGCCTCGACACCCCCGACGGGCCGATCAGCCTGACCGGTTCGGACCGCGGGGTACCGCCGACCCTGTCCCGGCTCGTGCGCGCCTACACCCGCGACGACCGGCTGGTCCCGGTCGCGCGGCTCCGCGGTGGCCGGGAGGAGCTGCGGGCCCGCCTCGGCGACCGGATCGCGGTGCCGCTCCGGCCGTGCGACGGCTCGGCCCGAAGCGTGGTCCTGGAGTACGTGCGCACGCAGATCGCCGCGCTGGCCGCCGCGGACCTGGCCGTCCGGCGGGGAATGCCCGATTCGGTGCACCGGCTGCGCGTCGCCGCGCGACGGCTGCGCGCGGTCTTCGCCGCCTACGCGCCGGTGCTGGGCGGCCGGAAGCTGCTGAAGGAGTTCGGCGGGGCCCTGCGCCGGCTGGGCGGGGAGCTCGCGCCCGCCCGGGACACCGAGGTGCAGTGGGCGCGGTCCCGGGGCTGGGCGCACGAGCGGACGGACGCGTACTTCGCGCAGCTCACCGAGGACGCCAACGCCCGCGTGCGGCGCGCACTCGACAGCTACCGGTACCTGCAGCTGCTGAACGCCCTCGACGTGCTCGAAGTGGTGCTCGCCGAACAGCCGCGCCACGAGTGGCCCAAAGCCGCCCAC
This sequence comes from Amycolatopsis sp. NPDC004169, assembly GCF_040610315.1. Classification (NCBI taxonomy): domain Bacteria; kingdom Bacillati; phylum Actinomycetota; class Actinomycetes; order Pseudonocardiales; family Pseudonocardiaceae; genus Amycolatopsis; species Amycolatopsis sp. NPDC004169. The sequence continues at coordinate 37,852 of NZ_JBEXMD010000014.1, read as the reverse complement.
CGTCCGGCGGCGAAGGTGCTGCCCCGGCTGGCGCGCGCGGTGGCCGAGGACGTGGACGGGCGGATCGCCGCCCTGGCCGCGGCACCCGACCGGGAGCGCGCCGTCCACGACATCCGGAAGGCCGCCAAGCGGCTCCGGTACGCCCTCGAAGCGGGAGCGGCCGTCATCGCGGTGGACGGGCCGGCGCTTCGAGCCTTCCAGGACCTCCTCGGCGAGTTCCAGGACGCCGTGGTCGCCCGCGGGCACCTGCGCGTCCTCCAGGCGCGCCACGGCGGGTTCGACGCGGTCTTGGCGGCCGAGGCGGAGACGGCCGAGCGGTGCGCGGAGGAGCTGCCCGCGGCGTGGTGCCGCATCGACTTCGGTCCTTTGTGGACATGACGGGCGAAGGGACGTAAGTCCCTGCGACCGGTGACCGATGACGGCGGTGGCCGGGGACCGGCCTTCCTAGATTGGTGGGGACCGGAAAGGAATTCCCGATGCGAGCACGCGACCTGATGACCTCGCCGGTGATCACCGTGCACCCGTGGACGTCCGCCAAGGAGGCGGCCGAGCTGCTGGCGGCGCACGGCTTCACCGCACTGCCGGTGGCCGACGACGACGACCGCCTGGTCGGCATCGTCACCGAGGCCGACCTGATCCGCGGCCGCATCCCGGCCGACCCCCGGTACGTCCACGAACCCGTCGAACCCGCCGCCGGCAAGACGGTCGGCGACCTGATGACCACTCCGGTCACCGCGATGAGCACCGGCACCGACGTCGCCGACCTGTGCCAGGCGCTGGTGGACGCCCGGATCCGGGCGATGCCGATCGTCGACGGCTCGGCCGTCGTCGGCATCGTCACCCGCGGCGACGTCGTGCGGGTGCTCGCCCGGGACGACACCGAGATCGCCCGGGACGTCAAGCACCGCCTGGAGATCTACGGCGGCACCGGCCGCTGGCACGTCGACGTCCACGACGGGCTCGTGCACATCACCGACCAGTTCGACGACGACTCCGACCGGCACGTCGCCCAGCTGCTGGCGCTCGCCGTGCCGGGCGTCGTCGCCGCCGAAACCGCGTACGCGGGTGAGGAGCAGACACGATGACCGCCAACGATCCGAGGATCACCGTCGGCGTGGACGGCTCGGCCGGCTCGGCCGCCGCCGTCAGGTGGGCGGCGGAACTCGCCTCCCGGCGCCACCTCCAGCTGAAGATCGTGCACGGCCTGCAGGTCGCCGGCCTCTACTACGGCGGCGGGATGACCGGCATCGGCGCGGCGACGCTGTTCGAGGCGGTCCAGAAGGACGGCGAACGCGCCATCGCCGACGCCCGCGCCCTCGCCGCGTCGATCGACGAGGACCTGGTCATCGGCACGGACCTGCCCAACGATCCGCCGGTGCCGATGCTGATCGAGGAGTCCCGGCACGCCCGGATGCTCGTCGTCGGCCGGACCGGCACCGGCGGGTTCACCGGCATGCTGGTCGGCGGAACCGCGGCCACGGTCGCCGCCCACGCGCACTGCCCGGTCGCCGTCGTCCGGGGGCGCCACGACTCGACGGCCGTCCCCGGCGCCGGCCCGGTGGCGGTCGGCATCGACGGCAGCCCGAACAGCGAGCAGGCCATCGCCGTGGCGTTCGAGGAGGCCTCGCTGCGCGGCGTCCCGCTGGTCGCGGTGCACGCCTGGAACGACATCGTCTACGAGGACACGCGTGGCACCGCCCGGATCCTGACCCAGCCCGAAAGCCTCGAAGAAGGCGAAGACCGGTTGCTGACCGAGCGGCTCGCCGGCTGGCCGGAGAAGTACCCGGACGTCGAAATCCGGCGCGTCCTCGTACGCGACCGGCCCCGGCACGCGCTGCTGCGGATCTCCGAGGAGGCGCAGCTGGTCGTCGTGGGCAGCCGCGGGCGCGGTGGCTTCACCGGCATGCTGCTGGGCTCGACGAGCCAGGCGCTGGTCCAGCACGCCGAGTGCCCGGTGCTCGTGGTCCGCCCGGAGCGGAAGGCGTGACCGCCGTCGAAGCTCGTCCGGAGGTGCTGGGCGGCACCGAGCTGGCCCAGGTGGACGCCCTCTGGCGGGCCGCGAACTACCTCTCGGCCGGCCAGATCCACCTGATGGCGAACCCGTTGCTGCGCGAGCCGCTGCGGCCGGAGCACGTCAAGCCGCGGCTGCTCGGGCACTGGGGAACCTCACCCGGCCTGAACTTCGTCTACGCGCACCTGAATCGCGCGATCTTGGCTCACGACCTGAACGCGATGCTGGTCACCGGCCCGGGCCACGGCGGCCCGGCGTTGTTGGCCAACACTTGGCTCGAAGGCAGCTACACCGAGGCGTGGCCCGAGGTGACGCGGGACGCCGCCGGGATGGCCGAGCTGTTCCGGCAGTTCTCCTTCCCCGGCGGCGTGCCGAGCCACGTGGCCCCGCAGGTGCCCGGGTCGATCCACGAAGGCGGCGAGCTGGGTTACTCGCTCGCGCACGCCTTCGGGGCCGCGTTCGACAACCCCGGCCTGCTCGTCGCCTGCGTGGTCGGGGACGGCGAAGCCGAGACCGGGCCGCTGGCGACGTCCTGGCACGCCAACAAGTTCCTCGACCCGGCCCGCGACGGCGCGGTGCTGCCGATCCTGCACCTCAACGGCTACAAGATCGCCAACCCGACGGTGCTCTCCCGCATCGCCCCGGCCGAGCTGGACGCCCTGCTGCGCGGCTACGGCTACGAACCCCTCTACGTCGAGGGCAGCGACCCGGAGCCGATGCACCAGGCGATGGCGGCGGCGCTCGATGCGGCCGTCGCCACCCTGGCCGAGCGGCGCGGGGTGTGGCCGATGATCGTGCTGCGCAGCCCCAAGGGCTGGACCGGACCGTCCGTTGTGGACGGAAAGCCGGTGGAGGGGACGTGGCGGTCGCACCAGGTACCGCTCGCCGAGGTCCGGCACAACGCGGGCCACCGGAAGCAGCTGGAGGAGTGGCTGCTGTCCTACCGCCCCGCGGAGCTGTTCGACGAGTCCGGCCGCCCGGTCGCCGACGTCACGGCGATGATCCCGGTGGGGGACCGGCGGATGGGCGCGAACCCGCACGCCAACGGCGGCGTGCTGCTGCGGCCGCTGCCCCTGCCGGACACCGCGGCCCACGCGGTGCCGGTACCGAGCCCGGGCGCGACGGTGGCCGAGCCCACCCGGGTGCTGGGCCGGTTCCTGCGGGACGTCTTCGCGCTCAACGCCGACCGGGCGAACTTCCGCCTGTTCGGCCCGGACGAGACGGCGTCCAACCGGCTCGACGCGGTCTACGACGTCACCGCCAAGGAGTGGCAGGCCGCGGTCGAACCGGTGGACGAGCACCTGGCGCGCGACGGCCGCGTGCTCGAAGTGCTGTCGGAGCACCTGTGCCAAGGCTGGCTGGAGGGTTACCTGCTGTCGGGCCGGCACGGGCTGTTCTCCTGCTACGAGGCGTTCGTGCACATCGTCGACTCGATGGTCAACCAGCACATCAAGTGGCTGCGCGTGCACCGGCAGATTCCGTGGCGGCGCCCGGTCGCGTCGCTGAACTACCTGCTCACCTCGCACGTCTGGCGACAGGACCACAACGGGTTCTCCCACCAGGACCCCGGGTTCGTCGACCACGTGGCGAACAAGAGCGCCGAGGTCGTGCGGGTGTACTTCCCGCCGGACACGAACACGCTGCTGGAGGTCGCGGCGCACTGCCTGCTTTCCCGCGACTACGTGAACGTCGTGGTCGCGGGCAAGAACGACACGCCGAACTGGCTCGACGCCGAGCAGGCCGCGCTGCACTGCAGCCGTGGCGTGAGCATCTGGGACTGGGCGAGCACGCACACCGACCGCGAGCCCGACGTCGTCCTCGCCTGCGCGGGCGACGCTCCCACGCTGGAGGTCATGGCCGCGGCGAAGATCCTGCGGCAGGAGCTGCCTTCGCTCGCCGTCCGGGTGGTCAACGTCGTGGACCTGATGCGCCTGCAGCCGGAGTCCGAGCACCCGCACGGCCTTTCGGACCGCGAGTTCGACGCGCTGTTCACCCCGGACCGCCCGGTGATCTTCGCCTACCACGGTTATCCGTGGCTGATCCACCGCTTGGCGTACCGTCGCACCAACCACGCGGGGATGCACGTGCGCGGCTACACCGAGCACGGGACCACGACGACGCCGTTCGACATGCTGGTGCTCAACCACCTGGACCGCTTCCAGCTGGTGATCGACGTGCTCGACCGAGTGTCGGGCTTGGCGGCGACGGCCGGGGTGCTGCGGCAGCGGATGACCGAGGCGCAGGGGCGGCACCGCCGGTACATCCGCGCCCACGGCGAGGACCTGCCGGAGATCCGGCACTGGACCTGGGAGGGCTGAGACGTGAGCGCCGCGGCCGTCCTGGCCGCGGCGATCGCGATCACCCTGGTCTTCGACTTCACCAACGGCTTCCACGACTCGGCCGACTCGGTGGCCGCGCTGGTCGCGACCCGCGCGGCCACCCCGGGTGCGGCCCTGCTGCCGGCGGCCGCCTGCCACGTCGCCGGGCCGCTGCTGGCGGGGACGACGGTCGCCGACACCGTCGGCGGGGTGGTCCGGCTGCCGGCCGAGGATGTGCTGCCCGCGGTCGGCGCGGCCGTCACCGCCGGCATCACCTGGAACCTGCTCACCTGGTGGCGGGGCCTGCCGTCCAGTTCGTCGCACGCGCTGGTCGGCGGCCTGGTCGGGGCGAGCGGGTTCGCCGGCGTCCGCTGGGGCGGGATCGACGGGTTCCACGTCTCCGGCGTGCTCGGCGTCCTGGCCGGGCTGGCGCTGTCGCCGGTCCTGGGTGCCGGCCTCGGTGCGGCCGCCGACCTGCTGGTGCGGCGGGCGTTGCGCCGGCGCGCGGCGCGGGGTGGACACCGTGCTGCGGCGGGCGGAGTGGCTGACCGCCGGAGCGCTGGCGTTCAGCCACGGCGCGAACGACGCCCAGAAGTCCATAGGGGTCATCACGCTGCTGCTGGTCGCGACCGGGCACCTCGAGGTCTTCGCCGTCCCGCTGTGGGTCAAGCTCGCCGCGGCGGTGGCCCTGACCCTCGGCACCGCGTCCGGGGGCTGGCGCGTCGTCCGGACGGTCGGGCGCGGCATCTACCGGATGCGGCCGGCCGACGGACTGGCGAGCCAGGGCAGCTCGGCCGCGGTCATCCTCGCCGCCGCGGCGGCCGGGGCGCCGGTCAGCACGACCCACGTCGTCGCCGCCTCGGTGGTCGGCGCCGGCGCGAGCCGCCGCGTCCGCCACGTGCGGTGGGCCGTGGTGGGGGAAATCTGTTCCGCGTGGCTGGTCACCCTGCCGGCGTGCGCCGTGCTGGGGGCCGCCGCGCTCCCGTTGTGGAGGTGGTGGGCATGAGGTTGCCCAAGACGTGGTTCCTGCCGCACAACCCGGACGTGCTCGGGTTGCTGCGCGACCAGGCCGACACGGTCGGCGACCTGCTGACGGCGCTGGCGGGCTGGGCCCGCGGCCTGCCGACCGGCGGGGAGTTGCACACGCCGCTGCTGGTGCAGTCGCCCGAGCGCCGGCACGTGCTGCTGGCCGTGCGGGAGGCGTTCAGCACGCCGATCGAGGCCGAGGACGTGTTCGAGCTGGCCGAGCGGCTCGGGGAGATCGCCGACGCGGCGTACATGCTCGTGCGTGAGTCCGATCTGTCCCGCACCCCGCCGGACGACCACCTGACGGCGATGGTCCTCACCGTGGTGACCGCCTTCGACATGCTGCACAAAGCGCTGGACACCCTGCCGCACAACGAAGCCGCGGGAGAAGCCGACGCGGCACTGTCCACTTTGGAAGCCGCGGAACACGCGTACCGCCGGGCGATCGCGGGGCTGGAGACCGAGCCGGACCCGCGCCGCGAGATGCGCTTGCGCGAGCTGTACCGGCGGGCCGAGCACCTCGCGCTGGCGGTCCAGCGGCTGGGCCGGCGCACCTGGTACGCCGTCTGCAAGATCTCCTGAAGATCGTTCACCGGATCGTCGCACCACAGGGCTTGACGGCCGCCCCCTCCGTCGCGGCAAACTGGAGGACTGCCGCGCAGGGCGAGCGGGGTGGTGGGTGTGAACCGAGCGAATGACGACCAGGATGGGCTGACGTTCCCGGACCTGCCGAGGATGGAGCTGGACCAGCTATTGGGTCAGCTCGTCGAACGGGCGCAGGAAGTGATGGGCACCCAGGGCCGGTTGCGGGGCCTGCTGCGGGCGAACCAGGAGGTCGCCGGTGACCTCGCGTTGCCGACGCTGCTGCGCCGGATCGTCGAAGCGGGCCGAGAGCTGCTCGGTGCCCGGTACGCCGCGCTCGGGGTGATCGGCACCGACGGGCAGCTCACCGAGTTCGTGCACGTCGGCATGGACGACGAGACGGTGGCCCTGGTGGGCCGGCTGCCCGAGGGCAAAGGCCTGCTCGGGGCCGTCGTGGAGGATCCGAGGCCGATCCGGTTGGCGAGGATCGCCGACGACTCGCGCTCCTCGGGCTTCCCGGCCGAGCACCCGCCGATGCGCACCTTCCTCGGCGTGCCGGTCCGGGTGCGGGGTGTCGTGTTCGGCAACCTCTACCTCACCGAGTGCCGGCACGGCGAGTTCAGCGACGAAGACGAGCAGCTGGCGCTCGCGCTGGCCGCGACCGCGGGCCAGGCCATTGCCAACGCGCGGCTCTACGAGACCGCCCGCAAGCAGCAGGAATGGCTCAAGGCGTCGGCCGCGATCACGCGGGAGCTGCTCGCGGTGCAGAACGGGCGGTCGCTGGAGCTGATCACCGGATACACCCTCGATCTGGCGGAGGCGGACCTGGTGACGGTGTTGCGTCCCGACGGGGAGCGTCTCCGCATCGAGGTCGCCGTCGGCGACGGTGCCGCCGAACTGGTGGGGGAGGCCGTCGACCTCGTCGGCACGATGGCCGGTCAGGTCTTCACCGAGGGCGAGCCGCTCCTGGCGTCGTGGACCGATTGGCAGTCCCGGACGGGCGGCCGGCCGCCGCAGCGGACCGATCTCGATGCGGCGCTCCTGGTCCCGCTGACCGCGGCCGGCGAGGTGAACGGTGTGCTCACCGCGGCCCGGAAGGTGGGCCGCCCGGGCTTCACCGGCGACGACCTGGGGATGGCGGCCGGGTTCGCCGGCCAGGCGTCGCTGGCGATCGAGCTGGCCGACGCCCGCGCCGAGCAGCAGCGCAACGAGCTGTACGACGAGCGCGACCGTATTGCGGCGGAGCTGCACAGCGACGTGGTGCAGCGGCTGTTCGGCATCGGCCTGTCCCTGCAGACGACGGCAGGTGCGGCCCGCTCGGAGGCGGTGGCCCGCCGGGTCCGCACGGCGATCACCGACATCGACGCGGTGATCACCCGGGTTCGCGAGACGGTATTCGAGCTGGACGACGTCCTGCCCCGCCGTACGGAGAGCATCCACGAGCGGGTGCTGGAGGCGCTCGCGGACCCCGGGCTCACCACGTCGACGGAATTCTCCGGGAAGCTCGACGGCCTTCCGGCGGAGCTGACCGACGAACTGCTCACGGCGCTGCGGGCCGGGTTGGCGCTGATCGCCGACGGTACCGGCGCGGCCTCGGTCCGGGTGTCGGTGCGGTCGGGTGCGGACCGGCTGACGCTTTCCCTGGTGCACGACGGCAGCCCGGCCGAGCACGGCCCGGCCGAACTCGCCGGGACAGCAGCCCGGCCGAGGTGCGGCTTGGGAGGTGCGGGCCGGCGAACTGGTGTGGTGGGTTCCGCTGCGGCCGGGCTGACGCGGTCAGCGCACGCCGGCCGCGCCGCCGGAGGCGTCGATCGCCGGCAGCTCGGCGAACTCCGCCGGCCGATGCGTCACCACCAGCGCCGACCGGCCCTCGGTCGCCTTCAGGACATCGGCCGCCAACGCCGCGGCCGTCGGGGCGTCCAGGTGGGCCGTCGGTTCGTCCAGCAGCAGGATCGGGCGGTCCGACAGCAACGCGCGGGCCACGCCCAGGCGCTGACGCTCGCCTCCGGACACCGGTGTTCCGTGCGTGCCCAGCGCCGTGTCGAGACCCTCCGGCAGATCTGACAGCCACCGCGAAAGCTGGGCCCGGCCCAGCGCGGCCTCCAGCGACGCGTCCGAGGCGGACGGGCAGGCCAAGCGGAGGTTCTCCCGCAGCGTGCTGTCGAACAGGTGCGTCTCCGGGCCGCACCAGGCGATGCGTGACCGGACCGAGTCGCCGTCGCAGGTCAGTGTGTTCGTCTCGGCCAGCAGGATGCGGCCCGCCGAGGGGTCGAGGTAGCGCATCAGCGCCGCGATCACCGTGCTCTTGCCCGCGCCCGACCGACCGGTCAACGCGAGACGGCGGCCGTCGCCGAGGCGCAGGTTCACGCCCTGGACCGCGTCGGACGGCGCACCCGGCCAGCGGACCGACAGCTGCTCGGCCGCCAGGCGGCCGGCCGCCGGGGCGAGAGCGGTGGCCGGAGCGCACGGCGCGGGAAGGACGTCCAGCTCGGCGAGCCGGCGTGCGGAGCCGGACGCGCCGAGCAGCCGCTGGGCCGCTTCCGGGAGCCCGGCCACCAGTTCGGCCGTGGCCAGCGGCGTCAGCGCCAGCACCGCCAGTGCCGGGCCGGGGACCGCCGCCAGGATGCCCAGCGCCAGGCACGTCACCGACGTCAGCCCGACGCCGAGCGCGGCGATCCCGCCACCCAGGCCGCGCCACACCGCCGACCGGCGCTGGGACGCCGTCAGGAGAGCGTCGAGTTCGCGCAGTCTCGACTGCCGCCGGGTCGCCGCATCGTGCGTGATCAGGTCGGCTGACGCCTGCAGCAGCTCCACCGTCCCGGCGGTCAGGTCCGCGCGCAGCCGCGCCGTCGAGCGCAGCGCCCGGCGAGCGGCCGCGGCCGCGACCACCGGCGCCAGCAGGCCGGCGATCGCGAAACCCGCAGCCGCCGGAAGAAGAGCGCCGGGCAGGATGACGCCGAGGGTGACCGCGGTCGCCGTCAGCACCAGGAACGTCGACACGCCCGGGACCAGGCCGCGGACCAGGACGTCCTGCTGGCTGTCCACATCGGACACCAGCCGGTGCAGCAGGTCGCCGCGCCGCAGCCGGGCGGTGCCCGCCGGGCCGATCCGGACCAGCTGCGCCCACACCCGCACCCGCAGCTCCGCGAGGGCACGCAGCGCCACGTCGTGGGACACCAGCCGCTCGAGGTAGCGGAAGAGGCCCTTGGCCAGGCCGAACGTCCGGACCGCGACGATCGCCACCATCAGGCTCAGCACCGGCGGGTGCAGGGCCGCGCTCGCGATCAGCCACGACGACGTCGCGGTGAGGGCGACCCCGCAGCCCAGCGCGGCCGTCGCGGCCAGGCAGGCCAGCGCCAGCCGCAGCCGGTGCGGCCGGACCGCCTCGCGCAACGGCCGCCACTTCGCCACGTCCACAGTGGACGGGGAAACGACCGGAGCCGCGGCCGGTCGGGAAACCGGCCGCGGCGAAACGGCGTCCGGGACGGCGGGGAGGACGACCGGCTCGCCGAGCGAGATCACCCGGTCGCAGCGGGCCAGCACCGCCGGGTGGTGGCTGACCAGCACCGCGGTCCGTCCGGCGAGCACCTTCGGGAGCCGTTCCAGGATGGCGGCCTCGGTCTCCGCGTCGACGCCCTCGGTGGGTTCGTCCAGCAGGATGAGCGGCCGGTCGAGCAGCACCGCCCGGGCCAGCGCGACGCGGCGGCGCTGCCCGGTCGACAGCCCGGCACCGAGTTCACCGACCACTGTGGACAGCGGGACGTCGAGCGCCGCGGTGTCCGCGGCGGCGAGTACGGCGTCCTCGGTCGCGTCGGGGCAGCCCAGGCGGATGTTCTCGGCCACCGTCCCGGCGACCAGGTGCGGCTGCTGCGGCACCCAGGCCAGGTGCCGGTGCCAGGTCGCCCGGCCGACGTCGGCGAGGTCGGTGCCGCCGACCAGGATCCGGCCGCCGTCGGGCCGCCGCCAGCCCAGGAGCAGGTCGAGCAGGGTCGACTTGCCCACCCCGCTCGGCCCGGTCAGGCCGACCACCTCGCCGGGCGGCAGGCGCAGGCTGAAGCCGTCGAGGATCGGCCCGGACCGGCCCTCGACCGTGACGTCCTCGCAGCGCAGAGCCACGCGGGTGAGATCGGGGACCGGGCGGGTGCCGGTGTCGTCGGACGGCGTGTCGGCCAGCGCGATGATCTCCTCGGCCGCGGCGAGCCCCTCGGCGCTGTCGTGGAACCGGGCGCCGACCGCTCGCAGCGGCAGGTAGATCTCCGGGGCGAGGATCAGCACGACGAGCGCGGTCTGCAGGTCCAGTTCCCCGGCCAGCAGCCGCAGGCCGATCGACACGGCGACGACCGCCACCGACAGCGTCGCCAGCAGCTCCAGGGCCAGTGCGGAGAGGAACGCGACGCGCAGCGTCCGCATGGTGTGCTTGCGGTACTGCCCGGTGATCTCCCGCAGCGACCGGATCTGCGCGCGGGCGCGGCCGAACGCGGTGAGTTCCGCGAGGCCGGCGACCAGGTCGAGGAAGTGGTTCCCCAGCACGGACAAGGTCTTCCACTGTCGCTGCACGTCACGCTGGGTGTAGCGCCCGATGAGGATCATGAACACCGGGATGAGCGGCACGGTCAGACCGGCGATCACCGCGGCGACCCAGTCGGCGGCCAGGATCCGCACGCCGACGACGAGCGGGACGACCGCCGCGATCAGCAGTTGCGGCAGGTAGCGCGCGAAGTAGCCGTCCAGGCGGTCGACGCCGTGCGTGGCCAGGGCGGCGACCTCGGCGGGAGAGCGGCCGGCCCGCCGGGGGCCGATCCGCAGCGCGGCCGCGATCACCGTCTCGCGCAGCTGCGCAAGCGCACGGGCGGCCGCGCGGTGCGCGGTCGTCTCGGCCAGCCAGGTGATCCCGGCCCGGGCCACGACGACCGCGGTCAGCAGGCCGAGCGGCAGGACCAGGTTCCGGAGCCCGAAGCTGTCGAGGAAGGCCCACGTGATCGTCTTCGCGAGCAGCTCCGCCTGGGCGAGCACCAGCATGGCGGTGAGCACGCCCAGCGCGGCGCAGGCGAGGACGAACGGCCGGACCGCGCTTGCGTGACGGAGCAGCCGCGGGTCGAGCGGCCTCACCGGCGGCCCGCGGGCAGGCCGCCGCCGGCCGGGATCGAGGCCCGGCTGATCCGCTTGCGGAACACCCAGTACGTCCACGCCTGGTAGGCCAGCACGATCGGGGTGAACACGACCGCGACCCAGGTCATGATCTGCAGCGTGTACGGCGTCGAGGACGCGTTCGTGGTGGTCAGGCTGAACGCCGGGTCGGTCGTCGAGGGCAGCACGTCCGGGTACAGCGACCAGAACAGCGTGAAGGTGACCGCGATGATCGTGGCGGCGGTGCTCGCGAAGGCGAACCCGTCCCGCTCGCCGGCGGCGAACAGCACCGCCGCGACGAGCAGCAGCGCCGCGACGGCCGCCAACAGCCATGCCCAGCCGCCGTGTTCGACCGCGGTGTAGGCGAGGAAGACGCCGCCGAACACGATCGCCGTGCCGCCGAGCGCGCGGGCCAGCGTCCGCGCGCGGTCGCGCAGCGCGTCGGTCGTCTTCAGCGTCAGGAACACCGCGCCGTGGAAGGAGAACAGGCTGAGCGTGGCCAGCCCGCCGAGCAGCGCGTACGGGTTGAGCAGGGTGAAGAACGTGCCGGTGAAGTGGTGCTGAGCGTCGAGCGGGACGCCGTGGACGATGTTGCCGAACGCCACGCCCCACAGCAGGGCGGGCGCGGCGGAGGCGAACACGATGATCCAGTCCCAGGTGTTGCGCCAGCGCGGGCTGTCGAGCTTGCCGCGGAACTCGAACGCGACCCCGCGCAGGATCAGGGCGACGAGCACGAGCAGCAGCGCGAGGTAGAAGCCGGAGAACAGGCTCGAGTACCAGAGCGGGAAGGCGGCGAAGGTGGCGCCGCCGGCGACGAGCAGCCAGACCTCGTTGCCGTCCCAGACCGGGCCGATCGTGTTGATCAGCACCCGGCGGTCGGTGTCGTCGTGGCCGAGGACGCGCAGCAGCGTGCCGACGCCGAAGTCGAAGCCTTCGAGGACGAAGTAGCCGGTCCAGAGGACCGCGATGAGCAGGAACCAGATGTCGGTGAGGGCCATGGCGGTGCTCCGGCTCAGTAGGCGAAGGCCGCGGGGCGCGGCTCGTCGGACTCGGGTTCTGCGGCTTCCGGCGGTGGGGGACCGGCCTTGGCGTAGCGGACCATCAGCACGCCGTCGACGACCGCGAGCACGCCGTAGAGCAGGGTGAACACGATCAGCGAGGTCAGCACGCTGCCCGCGGAGACGGTCGGTGACACCGAGTCCGCCGTCTTGAGCACGCCGAACACCGACCACGGCTGGCGGCCCATTTCGGTGAAGATCCAGCCGACGCTGTTGGCCAGGTAGGGCAGGGCGATCCCGAGCGTGGCGACGGGGAAGAACCAGCGGGCGCGCGGGGTGCGGCCGCGGCGGAACAGCCAGAGGCCGACCAGGGAGATGAGCAGGCACAGGAAGCCGAAGCCGATCATCAGCCGGAAGGTCCAGTAGGCGACCGGGATGTCCGGCCGGTACTCGCCGGGCCCGTACTGCTGCCGCTCGGCGGCCTGCAGGTCGTTGATGCCCTCGACCCGGCCGTCGAACTTCCCGGTGGCCATGAAGGACAGCACGCCGGGGACGCGGATGCTGAACTTCTCCTGCGAGCCGTCGAGCGAGCCGATGGTGAACAGCGAGAACGACGCGGGGGCGACGGTGTCGTAGAGCGCTTCGGCGGCGGCCATCTTCATCGGCTGCTGCTCGGTCATCAGCCGGGCCTGCAGGTCACCGGTGACGATCACGCCGAGGCTGGCGATCAGCACCGTGACCAGGGCGAGTTTCATCGACGGACGGAAGACGTCGGCGTGCTTCTGCCGCCGGAACTGCCACGCGCTGATCCCGACGACGAACATCCCGGCGGTGAGGAAGCACGCGGTGATCGTGTGCGCGAAGGCGCCGACCGCGGTCGAGTTGGTGAGCACGGCGCCGAAGTCCTTGAGCTCGGCGCGGCCGGTGGCGGGGTTGACCGCGTAGCCGACGGGGTGCTGCATCCAGGAGTTGGCGGCGAGGATGAAGTACGCCGAGAGCAGGGTGCCGGTCGCGGCGAGCCAGATGGTGGCCAGGTGCAGCTTCTTCGGCAGCTTGTCCCAGCCGAAGATCCACAGGCCGAGGAACGTCGACTCGAGGAAGAAGGCGAGCAGGCCCTCGATGGCCAGCGGCGCGCCGAAGATGTCCCCGACGAACGTGCTGTAGTCCGACCAGTTCATCCCGAACTGGAACTCCTGCACGATGCCGGTCGCCACGCCCATGGCGAAGTTGATGAGGAACAGCTTCCCCCAGAACTTCGTCATCCGGCGGTAGCGGTCGTTCCCCGTGCGCACCCAGGCCGTCTGCATCCCGGCGACCAGGAACGACAGCCCGATGGTCAGCGGGACGAAGATGAAGTGGTAGACGGTGGTGATCCCGAACTGCCATCGGGCGAGGTCCAGGGCGTTCATCGGGGTTCTCCTGCTCGTTCGCGGGTCACCCGGCGAGCATCCGGTGCGCGGCCCGGCCCGGCTTAGGGTCTTTGGTCACTTCCCGGACGGTCCCGCGTCCCTGACGGTGAGGGACCTTGCGGTCGTACGCTGAGGCTGTCCGACCCGTCCTTGGGAGGTTTCCGTGCTTCGTGTGTTCCTGGTCGACGACCACGAGGTCGTCCGCCGTGGCGTGGCCGACCTGCTGGACGAGGACGAGAACCTCACGGTGGTCGGCCAGGCCGGCAGCGTGTCGCAGGCGCTGGCCCGGATCCCGGCGCTGAACCCGGACGTCGCGGTCCTGGACGTCCGCCTGCCGGACGGCAACGGCATCGAGCTGGCCCGCGAGCTGCGGTCCAAGCTGCCCGGGCTGAAGTGCCTGATGCTGACGTCCTACACCGACGAGCAGGCGATGCTCGACGCGGTGATGGCCGGGGCGAGCGGGTTCGTGATCAAGGACATCAAAGGCATGGACCTGGTCTCGGCGGTGCAGGACGTCGGCGCGGGCAAGTCCCTCCTCGACGCGCACGCCGCCGCGGCCCTGATGGCGAAGCTGCGCGACAGCCAGGCCAAGAAGGGCCCGCTGGCCGACCTCTCGGACCAGGAGCGGAAGCTGCTGGAGCTGATCGGCGAGGGGCTGACCAACCGGCAGATCTCGGAGCGGATGTTCCTGGCCGAGAAGACGGTCAAGAACTACGTCTCACGGCTGCTGACCAAGCTGGGCATGGAACGGCGCACGCAGGCGGCGGTGCTGGCCACCGAGCTGCGCAACCAGGGCTGAGCACCGCACCACCTCGCTGTCCACCGCGGTCGGCTCGGCGTCGTGGCCCGCCGGCACCGGGGATGCACTTCGCGACCCTGCAAGGGACGGGTCCACGAAGCATCCCTCCCCGGCGTTGCTCGCCGCCATCGCTTGCCGGCCGCGGCTCACCCCTTGTCGAGCGCGACCACCTGTTCCTGCGGGCCTGACGCCGCAACGCGTGTCGTTCAGGTGCTCAGCGCGGTGGGCTCCATCAGGACGTCCGCCAGCGACCGCCGTGGCGTCCACGGCACCGGGGCGCCGCGGCCCAGGCGCAGCACGATCTGCGGCCACAACCCACCACCGAGCAGTTGCCGCAGTTCGGTGCGGACCGCCGGGACCTCGACGGGCTGGGATATGAACGACGCGTCGAGCCCGGCCACGGTCGCGGTCAGCAGGACCCGCTGCATCGCCTGACCGGCCCGCAGCCGGTCGACGGGGGTGTCGTCGAACGAGCCGATGACCACGACCAGCGGCTCGGAGTCGTCCGGTCGGCCGCGCGTCCGGGAGCCGAAGTCGCGCAGCACCCAGCCGCCGTTGTTGGAGGGCATCGACCCGGCCGCGTACTCGGGGACGCCGTCGCGGCTGTCCGGACCACGTCCGGTCCACTGGTGCCACTCGGAGAGGAACGCCGGATCGGTCAGCTGGGCGTGGTGCCCTTTGTGGATCAATTCGCGCAGGCCCTCCAGTTGCTGCCCGCTCAGCCGCGGCAGCCACGCCTGCTCGACCTCGGCCGCGTGGCGCAGGTCGGCGACCACGGACGTCGGGATCGAGCCCGCCTCGAACGGCGTCCGGTTCGTGTGACGGCGGGGGATCGCGTCCGCCAGCTCGACCAGGCGGGGGTCGGGACGGCGGGCGGCGAACGGCCGGACCACGGCCAGCAGCGTCGGGTCGTCACGCCGGGGGAACAACGTCGTGGCCGGGTGGGCCCCGAGCGCCTGGATGGCCGTGCGCAGGTTGAACAGGGCGGCACCGCAGGAGAGCAGCAGCTCGCGCCGGTCCGCGTCGGCCACGGGCAGGGCGCGGTCCGGGTCGGCGTGCAGCTCCAGCCCGGCGTGGGTGCAGCGGAAACGCCAGGGCTGCGTATTGTGCGTCGACGGCGCCAGCACCGCAGCGCCGACGACGGACTTCACCTGATCGGGGTCCAGCAAGCCGATCGAAGTGATGGGTAGTGTCATGGTCTCCCCTTGGTGCCGCGGTGCGACACACTGTGGTTCCAAAGCTTGTTCCGACGGTCTCTCGTCTCGCGGTGCCGCGGAAAGGGGACAAAGTCACCGATGATGCGGAGGTCGTGGTGAGCGAAGCCGGGCAGGAGCCACGGCGGATGGCCGGCACGCTGTCCGGCCTGCGGCTGCGCGAGCTGCTGCGCGACCTGCAGGACCGGATCGAGCTGCTGATCTCCACGCGCGACAAGATGGACGGCCTGCTCGACGCGGTCCTGGCCGTCGCCTCGGGGCTCGAACTGGACACGACGCTGACCCGGATCGTGCAGGCGGCGATCGAGCTGGGCGAGGCCAAGTACGGCGCGCTCGGTGTGCTCGCCGAGGACGGCAGCCTGTCCGAGTTCATCCACCTCGGCATCGACGACGAAGCCCGCCGTCGCATCGGCGACCTGCCCGAGGGGCACGGCGTGCTGGGCGTGGTCATCGACGAGGCGAAACCTCTGCGGCTGGAGGAGATCTCCGCCCATCCGGCCTCCGTCGGCTTCCCCGCGCACCACCCGCCGATGCACTCGTTCCTCGGCGTGCCGGTGCGGGTGCGTGACGAGGTGTTCGGCCGGCTGTACCTCACCGAGAAGAAGAACGGGGAGCCGTTCACCGACGACGACGAGGTCGTGGTGCAGGCTCTCGCCGCGGCGGCCGGCATCGCCATCGAGAACGCGCACCTCTACGAGCAGGCGCGCGTGCGCCAGCAGTGGCTGGCCGCGACCAGCGAGGTGACCACCGAACTGCTCGGCGGCACCGACCCGGCGGAGGCGCTCACCCTGATCGCCAGCCGCGCGCTGGAGCTGACCGGCTCCGACGTCACGATGCTCGCCCTGCCGAACTCCGGGCGGCTCGACGTCGACGAGGACTGGGGCGACGACGTCGACGACCTGACGGTCACCGTGTGCGCGGGCACGCGGGCGGCCGAGCTGTCGGGGACGCGCATCGACGTCGACGAGAGCGTGCCGGGCTCGGTGTACCGGGACCGGACGCCGCGCAGCGTGCCCTGCCTGAGCCTGCGCGACCACCGCTTCGGGCCGGCGATGGTGGTGCCGCTGCGGGCGGGCGACCGGACGACCGGCGTGCTGATCGCGGCCCGCGAAGCCGGTTCCGCCGGCTTCGAGGCGGCGCAGCTGTCGGTGGTCGCGTCCTTCGCCGACCAGGCGGCGCTGGCGTTGCAGCTGGCGGCTCAGCAGCGGGCGGCGCGGGAGCTGGATGTCCTCGGCGACCGCGACCGGATCGCGCGTGACCTGCACGACCACGTCATCCAGCGGCTGTTCGCGGTGGGCCTGTCGATGCAGAGCACCCAGCGGCGCACGAAGTCCCCGGAGCTGCAGAAGCGGCTGGGCGAGAGCATCGAGCAGATGCACGAGATCGTCCAGGAGATCCGCACGGCGATCTTCGACCTGCACGGCGGCGCGGCGGGCGCCACGGGCCTGCGGCTGCGCCACCGCCTGCACGACGCGATCGCCGAGCTGACCGACGACGCCCCGCTGCAGCCGACGGTCAGCATGTCGGGCCCGATCGACACGGTGCCGGCGCAGCTGGCCGAGCACGTCGAAGCGGTGGTGCGCGAGGCGGTGAGCAACGCGGTGCGCCACGCGGACGCCTCGACGGTCACGGTGTCGATCGCGGTGAAGGAGGAGACGATCCGCGTAGTGGTGGCCGACGACGGCAAGGGGCTGGCGGAGGGGATCTCCCCGAGCGGGCTCGGGAACCTGCGTGACCGTGCGGAGGCGTCGGGCGGCACGTTCTCCCTGGACAGCGGCCCCGACGGCGGGGTCAGGATCGAGTGGTCGGCCCCGGTCGGCTGAGCGTCCGGTAGATCGGTCGGCGGCACCGGCCGCTTTTCAGTGACGAAAGTCCTCAGGGTTCAGGCAATCCGGCCGCGTCGCCGGGCCACCGAACCGAGGTCTCCTTGTCCTGCGACCCCCGAAGTCGCAGGGAAGGAGGAACGGATGACTGCCCTGGTGCCGGGCTCACGCCTGGCGTTGCCGAGCATCGCGGCGTGGCTGGAGAACCCCTGGCCGTTCGCCGAGCACAACCCGGTCCGGATCGAGGAGTCCACTGAGGACGGCAAGTACCTCGTGCGGGCCGAACTGCCCGGCTTCGACCCGGAGAAGCACATCTCCGTCACCACGCACAACGGGCTGCTGACCATCTCCGCCGAGCGTGAGGCGAAGGAAACCGCCGAAGGCGGCCGCAGTGAGTTCTTCTACGGCACCTTCAGCCGCACGGTCAGCCTGCCGGCCGGGGCCGACCCGGCGAAGGTCAAGGCGACGTACACCGACGGCATCCTCGAGATCTCGATGCCGGTTTCGGAGCACCCGCGCGACAGACACGTGAAGATCCAGGTCACCAAGGACTAGGTGACCCTCCGCGGTGGGCGCGGCCCTCGATCGGCCGCGCCCACCCTCATGCCCCGAGGAGATGCGATGACCCGGGCCCTGCTCGCGCACGGTGACGTGGTGCTCGTGCGCCCGCTGCACCCGGCCGACACCGCCGAGGTGCTCGCCCTGCACACCAGGCTCACCAAGCAGGACACCTACTTCCGGTTCTTCGGCACTCCGTCCGGTTTGGACAAACTGGCGGCCGGCATCGCCGCCGACCCCGGTCCCGGCCACTACGCCGTGGGCTGCTACCGGCGCGGGGAGCTCGTCGGCGTCGCGAACTACGAGGTGCTGAAGGACTCGTCCGACGCCGAAGTCGCCCTGGTGGTCGACGCGACCGTGCGCACCCAGGGCGTGGCGACCCTGCTGATGGAGCACCTCGTCTCCCACGCCCGGAAGACCGGCCTGAAACGGTTCCTCGCCGAAGTGCTCGCCGAGAACGCCAACGTCCTCCACGTCTTCAAGGACCTCGGCCTGCGCTTCGAGGCCAGCGTCGGTGGTCCCGAGCGCGACGTCGTGATGATCCTCGAAGACGACCCGGCATACGTCGAGGCGGTCCTCGAACGCGATTCGGTCGCCGACGCCGCCAGCCTCGCCCACCTGTTCCGGCCGTCCTCGATCGCCGTGATCGGGGCCGGGCGCCGCCCGGGTTCGGTGGGGAACGCCGTGCTGGCCAACCTGGTCGGCTCCGGCTTCCCCGGCCCGGTGGAGGTGGTGAACCCGCACGCGGACGAGATCCTCGGCGTGCCGAGCGTGCCCTCCGTCGCGGCCCTGAGCCGCACCCCCGAACTCGCGGTGATCTGCCTGCCCGCGCCGGCCGCCGCACAGGCGGTCGAAGAGTGCGGGAAGCGCGGGGTCCGGGCCGTCGTCCTCATCTCCTCCGGGCTGACCGGCACCGGCGCCGGCGAGCGCGTCCACGCGGCCGTGCGCGAGTACGGTCTCCGGCTGGTCGGGCCCAACTGCCTCGGCGTCGTCTCCACCGATCCGGCCCGCCCCTACGACCTGACGTTCCTCGCCACCCCGGTCAAGCCGGGCAACATCGGCGTCGTCACCCAGTCCGGCGGCGTCGGCATCGCGCTGGCCGAATCTCTCGGTGACCTCGGCCTCGGCGTGTCGAACCTGGTCTCGACCGGGGACAAGTACGACGTCAGCGGCAACGACCTGCTCATGTGGTGGGCCGCCGACCTCCGCACCGGACTGGCCGTGCTCTACCTCGAGTCGTTCGGCAACCCGCGCAAGTTCAGCCGGCTGGCCCGCCGGCTCGCCCGCACCCGTCCGGTGCTCGCCGTCCGCTCCGGCAGCGGCGACACCGCCCAGCGCGCCGCCGCTTCGCACACCGCCGCGGCCGCCACCCCCGCCGTCACCCGGGACGCGCTGTTCGAGCAGGCGGGCGTCATCGCCGTCGACACCGTCGCCGAGCTGGTCGACGTCATCGCCGGCCTGTCGTGGCAGCTCCTGCCCGGCGGCCCGCGGGTGGCCGTGGTGAGCAACGCGGGTGGCGCCGGAGTGCTCGCCGCCGACGCCTGCGAACGCGAGGGCCTCGTCATGGCCGAGCTGTCCCAGGACACCCGGGACCGCCTCGCGAAGCTGCTGCCCGCCGAAGCCGCGGTGCACAACCCGGTCGACACGACCGCGGCCGTGCGTGCGGAGGTCTTCGCCGACGCTCTGCGCGCGGTCCTCGACGACGACGGCGTCGACGCGGTCATCGCCGCGACCGTGCCCACCGCGGTCGGCGACCCCGGCACGTCACTCGCCGCGGTGCTCCCGCCCGAGTACAAGACCGTCTTCGCGGTCCGGCCCGGGCAGCGCGCCCGGGTGGCGCCGCTGGTGCCCGGCCGCGGCGTCACCGCCTGCTACGACGACCCCGCGGCAGCCGCCGCGGTGCTGGCCCGGCTGGTCCGCTACGAGCAGTGGCTGAACCGGCCCGAAGCCGACGACCACCTCGAGCCGCTGGAAGCGCCGGACGCATTGCGTGCGTTCGCCCGCGAGCACGAAGGCTGGCTCTCGCCGTCGGACGCCGTCGAACTGCTCCGGCTCGCGGACATCCCCCTGGTGGAGACCCACTACGTCGAGGCAGGCGACTCGATGGACGCCGCGGCCGCCGACCTCGGTTCGCCGGTGGTGCTCAAGGCCGACGCCGAGGGCCTGCTGCACAAGACCGCCGGCGGGGGTGTGCTGCTCAACGTGCGCGGGGCCGACCGGATCGTGGAGGCGTTCCGGGTCCTGCGGTCCCGCTTCGGGTCCGCCCTGCGTGGCGTGACGGTCCAGCCGATGGCCGAACCGGGCCGTGAGCTGCTGGTCGGGGTGCGCTCGGACCCGGTGTTCGGGCCGCTGGTCGTGTTCGGCCTCGGCGGCGTCGACACCGACCTGATCGCCGACCACGCCGCCCGGCTCGCACCGCTGACCGGCGCCGACGCGGACCTGCTCCTGGACGGGTTGCGCGCATCGAAGGCGCTCTGGGCGGCCGGGCTGGACCGGGCCGCGGTGCGCGACCTGCTGCTGAAGGTCAGCCGGCTCGCCGAACTGGTGCCGGAACTGGCCGAGCTGGACCTCAACCCGGTGCGCGTGGGCTCGGAGGGCTGCGTGGCGCTCGACGTTCGCGCCCGCCTGGAGCCCGTCGCGGCCGAAGACCCGTTCCTCCGCCGGCTGCGAGACTGAAGGAGCGACCCGTGCGTGTGCTGACCCTGAACCCGGGCTCGTCGAGCGTGAAGGTGTCGCTGGTCGTCGACGGCACCGCGGTCGGCTGGGCCGCCTGGGACTCGACCGGCCCGGCCGTGGTGGGCGACGCGATCCGCCGGTGGTCCGCAGTGGACGCCGTTGCCGTCCGGTTCGTCCACGGCGGCTCCCAGAAGGCTCCGGCCCGCGTGGACGACACGTTGCTCGCCAACCTCGAACGGCTCACCTCCCTGGCACCGAACCACCAGCCGCTCTCGCTGGAGGTCACGCGGGAAGTCCGCCGCCTGCTGCCGGACGTGCCGGTGGTGGCCTGCTTCGACACGGCCTTCCACGCGCGGATGCCGGAAGCGGCGGCGCGGTACCCGCTGCCCCGGGCGTGGACTGTGCAGAACCGCTTGCGCCGCTATGGTTTCCACGGTCTGTCGTGCCAGTACTCCCTGCGCCGCACCGGCGAACTGCTGGGCCGGGCGCCCGAGGACCTGCAACTCGTGTGCGCCCACGTCGGCGCCGGCGTGTCGGTGACCGCGATCCGCGACGGCCACGGCGTCGACACGAGCATGGGCTTCACCCCGCTCGAAGGCGCCATGATGGCCACCCGGTCGGGTTCGGTCGATCCGGGCCTGCTGCTGCACGTGATGCAGACGGCGCCGATGAGCCCGGCCGAGATGGCCGAGGCGCTGTTCCACCGTTCCGGGCTGGCCGGGATGACCGGCACCAACGGCGACCTGCGGCGCGTGCTGGCCGCGGCCGCCCGCGGCGATGGCGACGCTTCGGTGGCCCTCGACGTCTACCGGCACCGGCTGCGCCGGGAGATCGGTGCCGCCACGACCAGCCTGTCCCGGCTGGACGCCGTGGTGTTCACCGGCGGGGTCGCCGAGCACCAGCCCGAGCTGATCACGTCCGTCATCGACGGACTGGGTGTGCTGGGCCTGCGGGCCGGAGCCGTCCCGCGCACCGACGTCGACCGGATCGTCACGGCGGCCGATTCCCCGGTGCCCGCCCTGATCGTGCTGCCCCGGGAAGACCTGGAGCTGGCCCGCGGCGCCGAAGAGGCGCTCGCCCGAGTGTCCGTGAGGTGACCCCGTGCACGTCCTGCTCACCGAGGCGTCCTTCGGCGACGCCGACTTCCTCGTCCAGCCCCTGCGTGACGCGGGCTGCCTGGTCAGCCGGTGTCACAGCCGCGCCGGGCTCTGCCGGGCGCTGGCGGTCGGGGGCCGCTGCCCGCTCGACGAGCCGTTCGCCCAGCCCGACCTGGTCGTGGACGTCCGCGGCCAGGAGCCCGAGCTGACCGCGCGCGAGTTCGGCGTCGTGTGCGCCGTCCGCGACCACGTGCCGGTGGCGCTCGTCTCCCCGGACCCGGACGTCCGGCCGGAAGTCCCGCCGGGGCTGGAGAACCGCGTCACCGTGACCGACGTCGACGGGCTCCTCGCCACCTGCCGCCCCGACAGATGACCGCGTTTCACTGGGACACCTCGTCCCGCGCCGTGCTGGGCGACGCGCTGGTGCGGCTGGGCCCGAACCGGTGCGTCGCCGAAGTGCGGCCGGACGAGGTCGTCCTGACCGAGCCGCCGTCCCGGCGCGACCGGGCACGCAACGCGGCCTTGATCGAATGCGGCGCGGCACTGTCGACCGTCTGGACGGTGCTGCGGATCCTGGGCCGCGACCCGGTCGTGGCGTTCCCGGACGACACCGACCGCCCCGACGTCGCGGCGGTCGTCCGCGCCGGCCCGCCGCGACCGCCGTCGAGCGTCGAATGGGCGCGGTACACGGCGCTGCGCAGGCTTGACGAGCCGGAGCTGCGGCCGGTCAGCCTGGCCGTGCTGGGGGCACTCGCGAGCGAGAACTTCTGGCCGGAGACCGACGTGCGCATCGTGCGGCCCGGCTGGGTGCCTGCCCTCGAGCAGCTCGGCGCCGACGTCACGGGCCGGTCCGCCCTGCTCGTCACCACCCAGGCCGACAGCCGCCGGCACCACGTCCTCGCGGGCGCCGCACTCCACGGCACCCGGCTCGCAGCGGCCGTCCGCAGCTTTGCGTCCCGCGGCGTTCTGCTGCCCCGTCAGACGTTCGTCGAGCGGGCCCGGCAGCCCGAGATCCTGCCCGGCACCCCGCAGGCGCTGCTGCTGGTCGGCCTCGCCACCTCGAAGCGAAGGAAACCACGATGACCACGCACCTGAAGCCCGGCCCGGCCGAGGCACCACCGGTCGACGCCCGGGAGCCGGTCTCCCGGCTGCTGCGGGACCTGCGGACCACGCCGAGCGGCCTGACAGCACGGGAAGCCGCCCGCCGGCTGCAGGTGAGCGGTCCGAACGCACTGCCGTCGCACGGCGGCCGGAGGTGGCCGATCGAGCTGGGACGGCAGCTGGTCCACCCTCTCGCGTTGCTGCTGTGGGTCGCGGGCGGGCTGGCCTGGATCGCCGGGACGACGAACCTGGCGATCGCCATCGCCGGCGTCATCCTGCTCAACGGCCTGCTGGCCTTCGTCCAGGAACAGCAGGCGGAGAAGGCCGTCGAGGCGCTGGGGAAGTACCTGCCCGACCGGGCGCCGGTACTGCGCGACGGCCAGGTGTGGCACGTGCCCGCGACCGAGCTGGTCCCCGGCGACGTCCTCGTCCTGGCGGAGGGCAACCGGATCCCCGCCGACGCCCGGCTGATCGACGGCACGGTGGACGTGGACGCGTCGATGCTGACGGGGGAGTCGATACCGGTGACCCGGATGGCCGACGCCCACGACGACGCATCCCGCCCCCTCGACTCGCCGGTGCTCGTCTTCAGCGGCACGGTCTGCGTCGCCGGTGCCGCGCACGGGGTCGTCCACGCCACCGGACGGCACACCGAGATCGGCCGGATCGCGTCGCTGTCGTCGCGCGTCGGGCGTGAAGAGAGCCCGCTCGAACGCCAGGTGCGGCGGGTCGCGTGGCTGATCGCGCTGGTGGCCGTCGTCGTCGGCATCGGCTTCCTGCCGCTGGGCTGGCTGGCCGGGCTGTCGTGGTCGGCGGCGTTCGTGTTCGCGATCGGCCTGCTGGTGGCCAATGTCCCCGAGGGCCTGCTGCCGACGATCACCCTGGCCCTGGCCGCGGGCGTTCGGTCGATGGCCAAGGCCGGCGCGCTGGTGAAGCGGCTTTCCGCGGTGGAGACACTGGGGTCGACGACGGTGATCTGCACCGACAAGACCGGGACCTTGACGCGGAACGAGATGACCGTCGAGGAGGTGCACCCGGTGGGCGAGGCGTTCGTCGAGGCACTGGCCCGGTGCACCACCGCCGACGTCACCGCGTCGAGCGGTGACCCGACCGAACTGGCGTTGCTGCGGTACGCGAACGCGAACGGCGCGGATCCGTCCCTCCGCGACGCCGGCCGGAAGGCCTTGTACCCGTTCGATCCACGGCTCAAGCGCATGTCCACTGTGGACCTCGTGGGGAATGCGCTTTCGGTCTCGACGAAAGGGGCGCCGGAGCAGGTGCTGCCCCGGTGCGCGATGCCGGCCGAAGAGCGGGCCCGGCTCCTGGCGCTGGTCGACGAGATGGCGGGCCGCGCCCTGCGGGTGCTGGCGGTCGCCGGCCGCCGGGTGGCCGCGCTGCCGGGCAGCCGCGACGAGGCCGAGACCGGCCTGACCCTGCTCGGCTTGGTGGGCCTGGTCGACCCGCCGCGGCCCGAGGTGGCCGCCGCGGTCGCGGACTGCCATTCGGCGGGCATCCGGGTGCACGTGGTGACCGGCGACAACGGCCGCACGGCGGCGGAGATCGCCCGCCGCGTCGGGATCGGCGCGGACCGGGTGATCAGCGGCGAGGAGCTGGCCGAGCTCTCGGAGCCGGCTCTCGACGACGCGCTGACGGCCAACGGCGAGATCGTGTTCTCCCGGGCGGCACCGGAGGACAAGCTGCGCATCGCGGACGCGTTGCGCGACTGCGGCGAAGTGGTGGCGATGACCGGCGACGGCGTCAACGACGCCCCGGCGTTGCGCCGCGCGGACATCGGCGTGGCGATGGGCATCGGCGGCACGGACGTGGCCAAGGAAGCGGCGACGGTGGTGTTGACCGATGACAACTTCGCGACGATCGTGGCCGGCGTCCGGGAGGGGCGGCGGGTCTTCGACAACGTCCGGAAGTTCGTGCTGTACATCTTCGCGCACGCGGTGCCGGAGGTGCTGCCGTTCCTGCTGTTCGCGGTGTCGGGCGGGATGATCCCGTTGCCGTTGACGGTGCTGCAGATCCTGGCGATCGACCTGGGCACGGAAACCCTGCCCGCGTTGGCATTGGGCCGCGAACCCGCGGAGCCCGGCTTGATGTCCCGCCGCCCGCGTCGCCGTTCCGAAGGTGTGGTCACGGGCCGGATGTTGCTGCGGGCGTGGGGGATCATGGGCCTGGTGTCGGGCGTACTGGTGCTCGGGGCGTTCTTCGCGGTGCTGTACGCGGCGGGCTGGCACCCGGGCGCGGACGTCTCTGCGGGCGCGCTGCACGACGCTTACCTGCAGGCCACGACGGCGAGCTTCGCGGCGATCGTGTTCTGCCAGGTGGGCACGGCGTTCGCGGCCCGGACCGAGCGGGTGTCGCTGCGCTCGGTGGGCTTGACGACCAACCGGTTGCTGCTTGGTGGAATCGTGTTCGAGCTGGTCTTCGCGGCTGCGTTGATCTACCTGCCGCCGCTGCAACTGGTGTTCGGGACGGCGGCGCTGCCGGCTTGGGTGATGGCGATGCTGCTGCCGATGCCGGTGATCGTGTGGGGTGCGGACGAGCTGTTCCGCTGGGCCACCCGCCGCCGGTCGGTGTAAGAAGAGCCGGGCTTACCCTTCGACACCTTGCGCAGAGGCGTCGCCGGAGGGGGTCACGTGTTCCCCTTCGGCGGAAGCCGGCGCAACCAAAATCCGTGCCGGCCAGGGGTTCGTGATGGCCCATGCCAGGAGAAGACGGGTAGCTCGTTGAAGGCGCAAGAGCGTTCGCCAGCGGAAGTCGTCGGTGTTGTTTCGACTCCAAGGGCCGCGGAACAGGATGCCGGGCGTGGTTTCGCCACCATGGAGTATGCCGGCGTGGACTGTTTTCGAGCGAGCGCTGTAAACGGGATCCAGGGCTGCGGCTTCTTCCTCGCTCAGGACTTTGCGAAGCGCAGCTTTGAAACCTGCTCCGAGGCCCAACCGGTTCCGGCACTTCTTGCAGCTCTCGAACTTGAAAAGCTTGCCCGCGATGGTCTCGACGGAGGCGACGAAGGACACCGCGGCGAAGGAGGGGTGGCGCGGCAGGGCTTGAATTCCTTCGAGGTAGGTGTCCAATGCGGCAGTCAGCACTGGCTCTCGCTGGATACGGTCCCAGGCCGAATCAAGCCCCTCCGGCAACGTCAATGTCGTTGCCGAGGAAATGTCGAACGTGTCTTCCCCTTGTCGCGCGGACACCGGCCGCAGACCAGTTGTAGCCGCGCGATGAGGGTACGCTGCTGGGTGCTCTCGGGCTCGACGAGGACCTGGTCGGTGGACACCAGTCGCATCGGCCCAATCGACACGTCAGCCGTCAGTCGGCTCGGGTGGCCGCTGATCCGCTCAGGTCCAGGCCCGATAATCGCCGTCCATGGAATCGCCTCACCCTCGTCGCCAAGGGTGGCGGTCGCTTGCGCGGCTGCTGCGGTGATAATGCCGATGAGCTCCTCACCGGGATCCGACTCTCCGGCTATCAGGACAAAAACGGAATCATCGGTGACCGCGAGGAGGACGACCGTCCCGGCAACAGTCTCACCCTGAAGAGTGATCTGGATGAAGGGTGCTGTCGTGTCGTCATAGCGGTGGCCTCCGACGGAAACCGACTTGCCTGCCAGCGCGCTGGAGAAGTGGTGGAGCCATTCTCCGCCTTGCTCGGTCCAATCAAGAGCGAGGGGCGCCGCAGCGACGACATGCCAGGGGTAGCCGATCATCAGCCAAGGGTCTCATCTCATGAGCACTTCGCCTCGGAATTGCCAGTCGGCCTGCACGGCCTCCGGGGGTCAGACCGACGCGAGCCGATTCGCTGCCTCCGGCGTGATGACCACGACCGGGCACCGCGAGTACCGCACGCACTCCCGGCCCACGCTGCCCAGCACCAGATCCGCCACCGCTCCGCCGCGGTGGGCGCCGAGCACCAGCAGATCCGCGTCCGCCGAGGCCGTCACCAGCTCGGTCGCCGGGTCGCCGTGGACCGTCCGGGTCTCCACCGATGCCGGGGTCTCGATGGCCAGCTCGCGCACGTGCGAGTCGAGTGAGAAACCGGTTTCGGGGACGCGGCCGTGCGGCTGGATCGCGAACGACGTGCCCGGCAGCAGCGTGTCCCGCGGCAGGACGAGGATCGCGCGGACCGTGTCGCCCTCGTGGGCGCCGATCTCGAGGGCCCACCGCAGGGCCGCGTCGCCGCGCGGTGAACCGTCCATGCCGACGATGATGACGCGACCAGTGCTCATGACTTCCTTCTTTCCTCTGCGACGGCCCATCGTGCGGCCGGGCGGCCGCGGCCCGGTAGGGGACGAATTCCGCCGGAGCGGAGGACTTTGTGCTCCGGTGCGGCCCCCGCCGGTCTCGCGACGATGACGTCGGCGGGGCATCGGGCTCCGCGCCGAGGAGGGACCGCGATGACCGTCCTGACCACGGAGCAGCTCGGCGTCCTCGCGCGCGCCGTCAGCCGGGCGCCTTCGGTGCACAACAGCCAGCCGTGGCAGCTGCTCGTCCGCGGGACCGAGGTCGACCTGCTCGAACGCCGGGACGTCCACCTGCGCCGGCACGATCCGTCCGACCGGGACCGCGTGCTCTCCTGCGGTGCCGCGCTGACCAACCTCGAACTGGCCGTCCGCGCGCTCGGCCGGGACTGCCACGTCGGCCTGCGGGGCGACGGCGCCGTCGTGGCCACGGTGACGATCGGCCGCCGGCGCGCCACGTCCACCCGCGCCTACCTGCTGTACCAGGCGATCGGCCGCCGCCGCAGTCACCGGCACCGGTTCTTCCACAGCCGGGTGCCCACGACCGTGCAGCACGCGCTGGTCGCCGCCGGCGAAACGAGCGGCGTGCACATCGTCCGGCCCGCGCGGCTGGACAAGCTGGCCCAGCTCCTCGGCTTCGCCGCGCGCGTCCTCCGTGACGACCGCGGCTACCAGCGTGAGCTCGCGGTGTGGACCGCCCACACCCACGGCTGGGACGCCGCAGGCGACGGCATCGCCGACGACGCGCTCGGCCCCGAACCACTTCCGTTCGCGGGGATCGTCCGGCCCGACACGCCGATTCCCGACGACGCCGTGCTCGCCGACCGGCTGGCCGGGGAGAACTGGCTGGTCTTCTGCACCGACGGTGACAACCGGGCCGACCAGCTGGCCGCCGGCGCGGCGCTGGAGCGCACCTGGCTGACCGCGGCGTCGAAGGCGCTGGCCGGCTCGGTCATCACCCAGCCCCTGCACCTGACCGGCTTCCGCGCGCGGCTCGTGTCCGAGCTCGCGTTGCCCGGCGTCCCGCAGGCGATCTTCCGCTACGGCTACCCGGCCGTCCCCGCTGCCCCCTCGCCCCGGCTCCCGCTCGGCGAGCTGTTCGCACCTCCAGGAGGAACCCGATGACCTACGTACGCGACCTGGCCGAAATCCGGCTCACCGACGACGAGACCGTCGGGGGCAAGGGGGCCAACCTCGGCGAGCTGATCTCCGCCGGGTTCCCCGTGCCGGGCGGCTTCGTGATCTCCCGCGACGGCTACTGGGCCGCGCTGGAGAAGGCCGGCGTCCGCTCCGAGGTGGCCGACCTGCACGCCAAGGCTCTGGCCAATGTGGACGACGCGAACTTCCTGGCCGAGCAGTGCGACCGCATCCGGGACCTCGTCCGGCTGGCCGGGCTGACCGGCGAGCTGCGGGAGGAGATCGCGCAGGCCTACCGCGAGCTCGGCGCGTCGACACCGGTCGCCATCCGGTCCTCGGCCACCGGCGAGGACGGCGCCGAAGCGTCGTTCGCGGGCATGAACGCCACCTACACCAACATCTGGGGCGACCACGCCGTCGCCGAGCACGTCGTGGACTGCTGGACGTCGCTGTTCAGCCCGCGCGTCGTCAGCTACCGCGCCAGCCGCGGGTTCACCGGCGAACCGGCGATCGCCGTCGTCGTGCAGCGGATGATCCGCTCCGAGCGCTCCGGCGTCATCTTCACCGCCGACCCGCGCACCGGCGACCGCGATCGCGTCGTCGTCGAAGCCGTGTTCGGCCAGGGCGAGGCGATCGTCAGCGGCGCCGTCGAGCCCGACACCTACGTCGTCGGCAAGCAGGAGCTGCTGATCCTCTCGGTGCGGATCGGGAAGCAGACCCACAAGATCATCGCCGACGAAGGCGGCGGCGACGTCACCATCCAGCTGCCGGAGCCGGCGGGCGGCCGCCGGGTGCTGAGCGAGACCGTCGTGCTGGAGCTGGCCCGGATGGCCACCCGCGTCGAGGAGCATTACGGCGTGCCCCAGGACATCGAGTTCGCGATCGCCGACAGCGAGATCTTCCTGGTGCAGTCCCGGCCGATCACCACGCTGCCGCCGGTCACGCCGGCGAGCACCGTCGCGCTCGTCACCGGGCTCGGCGCGTCGCCGGGCGAAGGCAGCGGCGCGGTCCGCGTGCTGCACGACCCGGTCGAGGCCAAGCACCTGCGCGACGGCGAGATCCTGGTCGCGCCGATGACCAACCCGGACTGGGTGCCCGCCATCCGCCGGGCCGCCGCGGTGGTCACCGACGGCGGCGGGATGACCTGCCACGCGGCCGTGGTCGCCCGGGAGCTGGGCGTTCCTGCCGTGGTCGGTACCGGCGACGCCACCCGCGTGCTGGTGGACCGCAGCCTGGTCACCGTCGACGGCACCCAGGGTGAGGTCCGCCCGGGCGCGGCCAAGAAGGCCCCCGCGCACACCGCACCCGTCGTCGCCCCGGTGGCCCCGGAAGCCATCGGCACCAAGCTCTACGTCAACCTCGCCATGCCCGAGCACGCCGAAGAGGTCGCCGCGCAGGCGGTCGACGGCGTCGGCCTGCTGCGCGCGGAGTTCCTCCTGACCGAGGCCCTCGGCGGGCGGCACCCGCGTGACCTGCTGGCCAAGGGCGAAGAGCGGTCCTTCGTGGACGAGATGGCGGAGTCGCTGCTGAAGATCACCAAGCCGTTCGGCACCCGCCCGGTCGTCTACCGCGCTACCGACCTGCGCAGCAACGAGTTCCGCGGGCTCGCCGGCGGCGAGGAGTTCGAGCCGGTGGAGAGCAACCCGATGATCGGCTACCGCGGCTGCTACCGGTACGTGCGCGAGCGCGACCTGTTCGCCCTCGAACTGGAGACCCTCGCCCGGGTGCGCGAGCAGACGCCGAACCTGCACCTGATGATCCCGTTCGTGCGCACCAAGTGGGAGCTGGAGGAGTGCCTGGAGCTGGTCGACACCAGCCCCCTCGGCCGGCAGCGCGGCCTGCACCGCTGGGTGATGGCCGAGGTGCCCTCGGTCGTGCACTGGCTGGGCGAGTACGCCGGGATGGGCATCGACGGCGTCTCGATCGGCAGCAACGACCTCACCCAGCTGATGCTGGGTGTCGACCGCGACTCGGGCCAGTGCGCGGAGCTGTTCGACGAGGCCGACCCGGCGGTGCTCGACGCGATCGAGCGGATCGTCCGGATCGCCCGGCACAAGAACATCACGTCGTCGCTGTGCGGCCAGGCGCCCTCCACCAAACCGGGCTTCGCCGAGCACCTGGTGCGTTTCGGCATCACGTCGATTTCCGTCAACCCGGACGTCATCGGCCCCGCCCGCGCGGCGATCGCGTCGGCCGAGCGGCGGATCCTGCTGGAGGCCACCCGATGAGCGCGGCGATCGAGATCCGCGGCCTGCGCAAGTCGTTCGGGCGCACCCGCGCGCTCGACGGGCTCGACCTGACCGTCGAGGCGGGGGAGGTGCACGGCTTCCTCGGGCCCAACGGTGCCGGGAAGACCACGACGCTGCGGCTGCTGCTGGGTCTCCTGCGCGCCGACGGCGGCGAGATGCGGCTGCTCGGCGGGGACCCTTGGCACGACGCCGTGGCGCTGCACCGGCGCCTGGCCTACGTGCCGGGTGAGGTGTCGTTGTGGCCGAACCTGACCGGCGGTGAAGTGATCGACCTGCTCGGCCGGCTGCGCGGCGGCCTCGATCCGGCGCGCCGCGCGCGGTACCTGGACCGGTTCGAGCTCGACCCGCGGGTCAAGGGCCGCGCTTACTCGAAGGGGAACCGGCAGAAGGTCGCCGTCGTCGCCGCGCTGGCTTCCGACGTCGAGCTGCTGCTGCTCGACGAACCGACCGCGGGGCTCGACCCGCTGATGGAGGAGACCTTCCGGGAGTGCATCCGGGAAGAACGGGAGCGGGGCCGCACGATCCTGCTGTCCAGCCACATCCTGTCCGAGGCCGAGGCCCTGTGCGACCGCGTCAGCATCATCCGCGCCGGCCGGGTGGTGGACGCGGGCAGCCTCGACGACCTGCGCCACCTCACCCGTACGACGATCACCGCCCGGGTGGCGGGGGCGCCGGACGGCCTCGCCACGCTGCCCGGGGTGCACGACTTCGCCGTGGACGGTTCCGACGTCCGGCTGACCGTCGACACCGCCGCGCTGTCCCCGGTGCTGGCCGCGCTGGGGCAGTGCGGGGTGCACAGCCTGGTCAGCCGTCCGCCGACTCTGGAAGAGCTGTTCCTGCGGCACTACCGCGGCGAGCGGGAGGCGGTGCCGGCATGAGCGGCGTCTTCGCCGGCACGGCCGCGCTGATCCGGCTGGCCCTGCGCCGCGACCGGATCCGGCTGCCGGTCTGGATCCTCGTGTTCGCGGCGACGGCGGCGTCCGCGGCGGCCGCCACCATGGCCGTCTACCCGACGGACGCCGACCTGCACGCGGCGGCGGCCGCCATCAACGGGGTGCCGTCCCTGCGCGCCCTGTACGGGCCGGTGCACGAGCCGACGCTCGGCGCGACCTCGGTGTTCAAGCTGACCGCGTTCGGGGCCGCCCTGGTCGGGCTGGTGATGATCTTCACCGCGGTCCGGCACACCCGGGCCGAGGAGGAAGCCGGACGGCGCGAGCTGCTCGGCTCGACGGTGGTGGGCCGGTATGCCGGGCTGGTCGCCGGGCTCGCCGTGACGGCGGGCGCGAGCGTCGTGCTCGGGTTGACCACCGCGGCCGCTCTCGCCGCGACCGGGCTGCCAGCCGGCGGCTCGCTGGCCTTCGGGCTGTGCTGGGCCGCCGCGGGCCTGGTGTTCGGCGGCGCGGCCGCGGTGACGGCCCAGCTGACCAAGAGCGCCCGGTCCGCTTCGGGCCTGGCCGTGCTCTTCCTGGTCGCCGCCTACTTCCTGCGGGCGGTGGGCGACTCCGCCGGTCCGGGGTGGCTTTCCCGGCTGTCGCCGATCGGGTGGAGCGAAGAGGTCCGCCCGTTCGCCGGTGACGTCTGGTGGGTGCTCACCGTCCCGGCCGTCGCCGCCGCGGCGCTCGGCGGGGTCGCCATCGCGCTGGCACGGGTCCGGGACCTCGACGCGGGCCTGCTGCCCGACCACCCGGGCCCCGCCGGGGCCGGCCGGTCGCTGGGGAGCACCGGGGGACTGGCGTGGCGGCTCAACCGCGGCACGCTCGCGGTGTGGACGAGCGCGTACGTCCTGCTGGGGCTCGTGTGCGGCAGCCTGGCCGGCAACGTCGGCTCGATGCTGACGAACGCCCAGGCGCAGGCCATGATCACCGCGCTCGGTGGCGAGAAGGGGATCTCGGACGCGTTCCTCGCGGCGGAGCTGGCGGCGAGCGGGGTGATCACGTCGGCCTACGTGGTTTCCGTGCTGGCTCGGCTCCGCGCCGAGGAGCGGGCCCTGCGTGTCGAGCCGCTGCTGGCCGCCGCGGTGGACCGGCGCCGGCTCCTGGGCGGCTACCTCGCCTTCGCCGCCGGGGCACCCGCGGTCCTGCTGACCGCGCTCGGGCTGGCGGCCGGGCTGACGAACGGCGCCCACCTGGGCCGGGTCGGGCCCGAGGTGGCCCGGCTGATCGGCGCCGCGCTCGCGCAACTGCCCGCGGTGTGGGTGCTGGCCGGCATCGCGACCGTCGTGTTCGGTCTCCTCGGCCGGGCGCTGACCGCCGCGTGGGTGGCGCTGGTGACGTTCCTCCTGCTCGGCGAGTTCGGTGTGCTGCTGAAGTTCGACCAGTGGGTGCTCGACCTCTCGCCGTTCACCCACTCGCCGAAGCTGCCGGGCGGGACCGTCCAGGCGGCGCCGCTGCTCTGGCTCACGGCGCTGGGCGCCGCGCTGGTCGTGGCGGGGGTGACCGGGTTCCGCCGGCGTGACATCGCCGGCTGATCCACGAAGGGAGTCTCGATGTCCGACGGATCCCGCGCCGCCGCGCTCAGCGCCGCCCGCCGTGCTTCCGCGCGCTACCGCACCAGCCCGTGGCCGGGGCGGCTGCACGTGACCGCGCACCACCCGGCGCACGCCGATCCGCTCCTGACGTTCCTGGGCGGCGCCCGGTACCTGCTGGCGGCGGACACCACGCTGCTGGTCGGCTGCGGGCTCTTCGAGGGGCCGGAGACGGCGTGGCGCCGCAACTTCTCGCCGGGGCCGGACGAACTGCACGCGGCCGACGCGGTGATCCTGCCGAGCGCCGACCTCGGGCACGCCGGATTCCTGCCGCAGCTGGTCGCCGAAGGCTGGCACGGGCCGGTGTTCGCGACTCCGGCCACGGCCGCGCTGCTGCCGGTGGTGCTGTCCGATGCCGCGAAGCAGTTCGCCGAAGACGCTGCCCAGGTCTGCCCGCCGCCGCCGGGTGTCCCGCCGTTCCGCGTGGAGGACGTCACCCGCGCGCTGGCCCTGGTCCGGCCGGTGGAATTCGGGTCGCTGCACCGCTTCGGCGGCGTGGAGATCGAGTTCGGCCGCGCCGGCGGCCTGCTGGGCGCAGCCTGGCTGCGGGTGCGGGCCGGCGGCCGTTCGGTGGTGTTCGCGGGCCCGCTGGGGACGGCGGACCACCCGCTGCTGCGGGCACCGGACCCGTGTCCCCGCTCCGACGTGCTGGTCCTCGCGGCACCCCGGCCGGCTGCCGGCGGCCACCTGCCCGGCCGGTTCGCCGCGGCGATCCACCGCGCGGTGCGGCGGGGCGGGTGCGTGGTCGTCCCGGTTTCGGTGGACGGTGGCGTCGAGGTGCTTCGGGCGCTCACGGAGACCGGGCAGCTCCCACCGGTGCCGGTGGTCCTGGACGGCGACCTCGGTCTCGAGGTCCACCGCAAGGCGGCAGGCGAGCTGCGCCGCGGTGCGCGCGTGCCGGCTTCCCAGCTGCGGGCGGAACCCCCGGACGGGCCGTCGGTCATCCTGGCCGGTCTGGGGACGGCGGACTCCGGGCGCGTCCTCCGGCACCTCGCCCGGGTGCTGCCGGATCGCCGCGGCGGAGTCGTGCTGTGCGGACACCCGGCGCCGGGGACACGCGCGGCGCAGCTCGCGAACGGTGCCCGCCACCTGAAGATCCACGGCCGGTACGTCCCGGTCCGCGCGGAGGTGACCACACTCGGCGGCACGGGTGCGTTCGCCGGCCCGGAGGAAGTCCTCGCGTGGGCGACCGCCACCCCGGCGCCCGAGACGGCGTTCGTGGCCGAGGGGGACGCGGAAGCAGCGCAGGCGCTGGCGAAGGCGCTGCACGCGCAAGCGGACTGGTGCGCGGTGGTTCCCGAGGAGGGTGAGCGAGTGCTGTGCTGACACCGGGAAGGCCTTTGGTCCTCCCCGGACGTGACGCGCGGCCGTCGCGGCGCCCGGCGGCCTCCGGTGATGCTGAAGGTGCCCGTTCCCCGGACACCGGAGCCCGACGATGAGCCGACCACTGCCCAGCGTGTTCGACCAGGCCCTCGCCTCGGCCGTGCGCGCGCCTTCGCCGCACAACACCCAGCCGTGGCGGTTCGTCGTCGAGGACGAAGTCGTCGAGGTCTGGCTGGACCGGGAGCGCGTTCTCGGGGTCGCGGATCCGCACGGGCGGGAGGCGCGGCTGTCCTGCGGCGCGGCCGCCCTCAACCTGCAGATCAGCCTGCGGGCCAACGGGCTCGCCGCGGTCGTGCGGCTGCTGCCCGACCCGGCCGAGCCCGACCTCGTCGCGGTGATCCGGCTCGACGGCAACGAGAAGGCCACCGCGGCCGAACGCAAGCTCGCCGAGGCCGTGTTCCGCCGGCACACGAACCGGCGGCCGCTGCTGGACAAGGAAGTGCCGCCGGTCGTGCGGGCCACGCTCAAGTCGGCGGCCCTGCACGAAGGCGGGCAGATCGAGTACCTCGACGCGTCCGGCCGGTACACCCCGGTCGCCTCCTTGGTGCGGCAGGCCGAAGCGCTGCAGGCGGACGACGAGGAGTTCCGCGCCGAAGCCGCGTTCTGGACCCACCGCGAGCCCGAAAGCCCCGACGGCGTGCCGAAGATCGCGTCCGGGCCACCGTCGCACGGACCCGGGATCGTCTCGCTGCGCGCGTCGCACGAAGACCGGGACCTGCCCGCGCGCGAGTACGAACAGGAACCCCTGCTCGGTGCCGTGCTCACCCGTGATCGGGGCCCGCACGCGGAGGTGCGGGCCGGAATGGCCATGCAGCGGGTCCTGCTCACCGCGACCGCCGAAGGCCTGGCGACGTCGTTCCTGTCCCAGCCGTTCGAGACGCCGCGCACGCGGGAGTCGCTCGACCGCCTCTTCGCCGGAGCCGGGCAACCCCACACGCTGCTGCGCATCGGCTACGGCTACCCGACCCGGCTGACCGGCCGCCGCCCGGTGCACGAGGTGCTGACCCACCGGACCACGGCCGGGTGAAGCTCAGCGGCGGACCGATGCGCGCAGCACGTCCTGGAAGGTGATCATCCCGACGACGTGCCCGCCCTCGACGACCGGCGCCGAACGCACGCCGGCGTCGGTCATCCGCCGCGCCAGCTCGCCGACGTCGGTGTCCGCCGGTACCGCCAGCCCGCTCGTGCGCATGACCGCGCCCACCGTGCGCGGGCCGCCGTCGAGCAGCACGCCGGTGTCCGGGTCGCCCGGCGGGGCCGGCACCCGCAGGATGTCCACTTCGGACAGCAGGCCGAGCAGCCGCCCGTCCGCGTCGACCACCGGCATGGTGGTGAACCCGTGCGCGGTCATGACCTTCGCGGCCTCTTCGAGCGTCGCGGTCGGCGCCAGGGCGAACGTCGGGGTGGTCATGATGTCGCGTGCGCGCATGGTTCCTGCTCCGTTTCCTGCGGGTGTTCCGACCATCCCGCGGGTGCCGCGGACGGCACAGGGTCCTAAGTCCCCGGCGCGGCCGCCGACGGACTCCGGTCCGGGGCCCAAGGCCTCTTCGGTGGACCCGGACGTCCGGTGATCCTGGAAGCGGAAAGGGAACACCGAAGGGAAGGACGCCCACCATGAACCGGATCGCGCGGATGTGGCGCACGCTGGTCCCGCCCCGGGGTTCGGTGGCGCGCCCCTCGGACCGGCTCCAGGGTGGCCTGCTCGCCCTGGGGGTACTGCTCGCCCTCGTCGCGTTGCCGGCCGCCGCGAGCGTCGGCTCCGAGACGTTCGCGCGCCAGCAGGCGCAGTCGGCCCAGGAGCTGGCGGAGCGCACCCTGGTGACCGCGACCCTGCTCGCCGATGGCCCCGAAATCAACGTGAACTCGCGGACCGGCTCCCTCGGCGGCGGCGCACCCACCGACGCGACCTGGGTGCTCCCGGACGGAACTCGCCGCGTCGGCCAGGTCGTCGCCGACGAGGGCACGCTCAAGGGGCACCGGCTCGACGTCTGGGTGGATCGCGACGGCACCCCGGTGGACCCGCCGCTCAGCAGCGCGGCCGTGGTGATCGACGCCGCCGGCGTCGGGCTCGGCCTGTGGCTCGCGGCGCTGATCCTGCTGGCCGTCGCCTACCGGCTTTCGGTGTTCTCGCTCGACCGCTTCCGCTATGCCCGCTGGCAGCAGGAGTGGTTCGCCGACCAGGACCGCAAAACCCGTTCTTGAGGACGAAGAGAAGGTGAAACCGACATGACCACGGCAAACCAGGGCGACATCGTCGTCGGCGTGGACCACTCGGCGATCAGCGCGGCCGCACTGCGCTGGGCGGTGTCCGAAGCGGCGGTGAGCGGCCGGCAGGTCGTCGCGCTGCGCGCGTGGACGTTCGAGCCGGTCTACGACCTCGGCGCGGCGGTCGCCGGGACACCGCAGACGGTCGCCGACCGTGAACGGCGCCAGCTGGACGAGGTCGTCGGCGAGGTGCGGGCCGAGCACCCGGGCGTCGCCGTCCGGGCCGAGCTGGTCGAACACTCGCCGACGGTGGCACTGGAGGAGGCGTCGAAGACCGCTTCGATGCTCGTCCTCGGCAGCCACGGCCACAACCGGTTGCTGAAGCTGCTGGTCGGCTCGGTCGCCGAGCACTGCCTGCGTGAAGCGAGCTGCCCCGTCGTGGTGATCCCGGCGCGGACGGTCCCGGAGCCGGAGAAGGACGAGAAGCCGGAGCCGGAGCCCGCGGCCGGGTACTACCCCGGGCCGCTGCTGTGAAGGAGGTCGAGATGCCCAGTCACCGCAAGGTGGGCTCGGTCATGACGACCGAAGTGACCACCGTGGGCCCGGACACGCCGTTCAAGGCGGTCGCTCTCCTGCTGGCCGGCTGGAACATCAGCGGGGCGCCCGTGGTCGACTCCGGCGGCAAGGTGCTCGGCGTCGTCTCACAGGGTGACCTGCTCGAGCGCGAGGCCCCGCACGGTCTGCTCAAGCCCGGTTCCCGCCAGGCGAAGCGCAAGGCGGGCGCGGCGTTCGTGGCGGACCTGATGACGGCCCCGGCGGTCGTCGTCCGCACCGGCGACGACGTCACGGTGGCCGCGAAGCTGCTCGAGGAACACCATTTCCACCGTCTGCCGGTGGTGGACGACGAGGGCAAGCTCGTCGGCGTGGTGTCCCGCTCGGACCTGCTGCGGGTGTTCCTGCGCACGGACCGCGAGATCCGGGACGAGGTCCGGGAGGAGGTGCTGCTGCGGGAGATGGCCATGGACCCCGCTTCGCTGTACGTCTCCGTGCACAACGGCATCGTGACCCTCAACGGCACGGTGGAGCGGCAGAGCATGATCCCGGTGATCGTGGCGCTGGTCCGCCGGGTCGACGGGGTGGTGGAGGTGCGGCAGACGCTTCGAGGCCGGTTCGACGACCGGGGCGTGTCGCCGACGCCGTCCGGGCCGCCCGGGGTGCTGAGCCGGAAGCGGCCGACCTATTGAGAGCCACGGAGAAGCGGGCCCCCGACCCAAACCACCGGGGCCGCCAATCACCGGGAGAGCCCAACGCCCACCCCCCCCCCGGGGGGGCGCCCCACCCCGGGCCATCACGACCGGGAGCACGCCGC
>NZ_JBEXMD010000013.1:0-220966 GCF_040610315.1 Amycolatopsis sp. NPDC004169 | reverse complement strand
GCGCCCCCCCCCCCCCCCACCCCCCCCCCCCCCCCCCACACCCCCCCCCCCCCCCCCGGGGGGGGGGGGGGGGGGCCCCCCCCCCCCCTGGGGGTCTGGGGGTTTGACCCCCAGAGAAAAGGACGAAACCAAAGCCGCGGCTCGACGGCGAGCGAAGCGAGCAAGGAGATGCCGCGGCGGCGGTGAAGCCTGGGGGTCGCCTCACCGCGGCCGCGGCGGCCGCCGGACCGAGGGGGGAGGTGCCCGGCGGAGTCTTTCTTCCCAGTGCGCACCGAGCCGATGGTCGGTGCGTTAGTAAATGAGAGTAACGGGTCGGAGCGTGATCGCGCCATAACTGGGCGCAAAATTATGGCGTCGATTTTCGCCGTGGGCTACTGCCAACGGGTGGTGAGGGCGCCGAGGGCGCCCAGTGCCACGGCGGCCGCGGTGGAGGTCCGGAGCACCGTCGTCCCGAGCCGGACGGCCCGCGCGCCCGCGTCGCGAAGGACCCGGAGCTCCTCGTCGGTGATGCCGCCCTCGGGTCCCACGATCAGCAGGACGTCTCCCGCGTCGGGCAGTGCCAGGTCGGTGAGCCGGTCGGGGACGTCCGATTCCAGCACGATGGCCAGTGACATGGTGGCCACGAGCCCGGCCAGTTCCCCGGTGGTCGCCGGCTCGGTGACGTCGGGCACGTGGGCCCGCCGCGCTTGTTTCGCCGCCGCTCGGGCCGTGGCCCGCCACCGCGCGAGCGCCTTCTCCCCGCGGCCGCCGTCTTCCCACTTCGCGACGCTCCGCGAAGCCCGCCACGGGACGATCGCGTCGACCCCGGCTTCGGTGGCGAGCTCGACCGCGAGCTCGCCGCGATCGCCCTTGGCCAGCGCCTGGGCCACCAGGACCCGCAACGCGGGCGGCTCCTCGCTCCAGGCCGACTCGACCGACAGCGTCAGGAGCGGGTCCCGCCCGGCCTGGACGCTCTCGACGACGCAGCGGGCCATCGCGCCCGCGCCGTCGGACAGGACCAGCCGCTCGCCGGCGCGCAGGCGGCGGACCGTGGCCGCGTGCCGGGCCTCCTCGCCGTCGAGGACCGCGCGGCCCGAGGCGGGCACGGACGCGGCGAGGAAGACCGGCAGGGTGGTTTCGGGCACGTCAGCGGTGGTTCTTGGCGCGGAGCTTGGAGAACAGCCCGCCGTGCTTGGTGCCGTTGGACGCCAGCGTCGGGACCTCTTCGCCGCGCTGCTGGGCCAGCTCGACCAGCAGCTCGCGCTGGGCCTCGTCGAGCTTGGTCGGGACCACGACGTCGATGTGGACGTGCAGGTCGCCGCGGCCGTCGACGCGGCCGGAGGACCGCAGCCGCGGCATGCCCTTGCCGGTGAGGACCAGCTCGGCGTTGGGCTGGGTGCCCGGTTCGACGTCGAGCTCGTAGTCGCCGTCGACGAGGGTCGAGATCGGCACCGTGGCGCCGAGCGCGGCCGTGGTCATCGGGATGCGGAAGTTGCAGTGCAGGTCGTGGCCCTGCCGGACGAAGACCTCGTGCGGGGTCTCGTCGATCTCGACGTAGAGGTCGCCCGCCGGACCGCCGCCGGGGCCGACCTCGCCCTGGCCGGAGAGCCGGATGCGCATGCCGTCGCCGACGCCCGGCGGGATCTTCGCCGTGACGTTGCGGCGGGCGCGGATCCGGCCGTCGCCGCCGCACTGGCGGCAGGGGTCGGGGATGACCTCGCCGAAGCCGCGGCAGACCGGGCACGGCCGGGCGGTGACGACCTGGCCGAGGAACGACCGCTGCACGGACTGGACCTCGCCGGCGCCTCCGCAGGTGTCGCACGTCTTGACCGAGGTGCCCTCGGCCGTGCCGGCGCCGCGGCAGAGGTCGCAGACGATCGCGGTGTCGACGGCGATCTCCTTGTCGACCCCGGTCGCGCACTCCTCGAGGGTGAGGCCCAGCCGGATCAGCGCGTCGGAGCCGGGCTGGACGCGGCTGCGCGGACCACGCCCGCGCCCGCCGCCACCGCCTGCCGCGCCGAAGAAGGCGTCCATGATGTCGCCGAGGCCGCCGAAGCCGGCGAACGGGTCGCCACCGCCGCCGCGGGCGCCGCTGTCCATCGGGTCGCCGCCGAGGTCGACGATCTTGCGCTTCTGCGGGTCGGACAGCACCTCGTAGGCCGTCGTGACCTCGGCGAACTTGTGCTGGGCGTCGTCCGACGGGTTGACGTCGGGGTGCAGCTCCCGGGCCAGCTTCCGGTACGCGCGCTTGATCTCCTGATCGCTCGCGTTCTTGGCCACCCCGAGGATGCCGTAGTAGTCCCTCGCCACCGTCTCTGCTTCTCCTTCTGCTCTGCCCAGCTCAGCGGCCGGCCAGGATCTGCCCCACGTAGTTGGCGACCGCGCGCACCGCGGCGATCGTGCCCGGATAGTCCATCCGGGTCGGGCCGACGACTCCCATGCCACCGAGCACGACGTCGTCGCGGCCGTAGCCGATCGAGACGACCGAGGTGCTGCGCATCTGCTCGTCCTCATTTTCCTCACCGATGCGCACCGTGATCGCACCGGGGTTGCGCGCGGCGGCCAGCAGCTTGAGCACGACGACCTGTTCTTCGAGTGCTTCGAGGACCTGGCGCAGCGAGCCGGGGAAGTCGGCGACGTTGCGGGTGAGGTTGGCGGTGCCGCCGAGCACCAGCCGTTCCTCGGGGTGTTCGGCCAGCGACTCGACGAGCACGGTGGTGACGCGGATGAGCACGTCACGCAGCCCGCCGGGCGACTTCTCGGGCAGCTCGGCCACACGGGCCGCGGCGTCGTTGAGCCGCCGTCCGGCCATGGCCGCGTTGAGCACGGTGCGCAGCCGGGCCACGTCCTCTTCGGTGATGACGTCGCCGAGGTCGACCGTGCGCTGGTCGACGCGCCCGTTGTCGGTGATCAGGACCAGCATCAGCCGCGCCGGGGTGAGCGGCACCACTTCGAGGTGCCGGACCTTGGCGTTGGTCAGCATCGGGTACTGGACGACGGCGACCTGGCGGGTGAGCTGCGCGAGCAGCCGCACCGAGCGCTTGAGGACGTCGTCGAGGTCGGTGCCGCTGTCGAGGAAGGTGGTGATGGCGCGGCGCTCGGCGGAGCTCAGCGGCTTGATCTCCGAAAGCCGGTCGACGAAGAGGCGGTAGCCCTTGTCGGTCGGGACCCGGCCGGCGCTGGTGTGCGGCTGGGTGATGTAGCCCTCTTCTTCCAGCGTCGCCATGTCGTTGCGCACGGTGGCGCTCGACACACCCAGGTTGTGCCGCTCGACGATCGCCTTGGACCCGACCGGTTCCTGGTTGGACACGTAGTCGGCCACGATCGCGCGCAGCACTTCGAAGCGGCGCTCCTCCGCGTTGGCCACCGGTTCCTCACCTACCTCGCTCGCTGCTGCGTCCGAGTTTACGGAAGCCTGAGCCGGTCGCGCTCAACACGGGCCGCCCGCGGCGGGTAAAGGGCGCGCAAACCGTTTCCCATGCATTGTTCTTGACCTGATTTTCCGGCTTGAACGGGGAACCGAAAACCGGTTTGCTCCCTCTGATCGACGCATCTTTCCCCGACTGACGAGGTCGCCGTGAACAATTTTGACCCGGCTTCGGCCGGTATGCCCGAAATCGCCAGGCGCGCGGCCGAGGCGAAGGCGCGGTTGCAGCGTGTCTCGGCGACCGCCACGAGTGCCGACGGAGCCGTCACGGTCACCGTCAACACCGCCGGTGCGCTGCAGGAACTCAGCTTCGGCCCCCGGGCGGACGAGCTGCCGCGGACCCGCCTCGCCCAAGCCGTCCTGGCCACCGCCAAGCGGGCCCAGCTCGACGCGGCGCAGCAGCTGACCGGGATCATGGCCCCGGTGATCGGCGAGGGAAGCGAAGCGATGGAATTCCTGAAGGAACAGATTCCCGCACCCGAAACACCGGCCGAAGAACCGCGCCGGAAACCGCCGTCCGACGAGGACTTCGGCGGCCCGATCCTGCGCCGGGAGCGGTGATGGCGATGAAGGTCGACTTC
The DNA here is from genome assembly GCF_040610315.1 of Amycolatopsis sp. NPDC004169. Lineage (NCBI taxonomy): Bacteria > Bacillati > Actinomycetota > Actinomycetes > Pseudonocardiales > Pseudonocardiaceae > Amycolatopsis > Amycolatopsis sp. NPDC004169. The sequence goes on along the minus strand of NZ_JBEXMD010000013.1, from coordinate 216,979 downwards.
GACGTCCTCGGCGGCCACGAGGACGAGATCCGCGAGATCGCCGCGAAGGTCCAGGAGGCGCTGGACGCCGCGGGCACCGCGCAGGCCATCGACTTCGACGCCTTCGGGCTGGTCGGGCAGGTCTTCGCGCTGCCCATCCAGGCGTGGCTGACCACGGCCGACGGCTTCCTCGCCGCGGCGGTCGAGGCCGGTCACGAGGTCGCGGACCGGGTGAAGTCCGCGCACACGGCGTTCCGCGAACACGAGCAGAAGACGAAGTGCCTGCTCGAAGGCATCGGCAAGGAGCTGCCCGCATGACGGAGAACTCGCTGGTCGCCACGGCGGAGTCGCCGGGCGGCTTCTGGAGCGGCACGGGTGACGGCTCGAAGGGCGAGCTGGACAACCTCAACGCGCAGACCGGCGGCGCGGGCATCTTCAACGACGCCGCCGCCACGCTCACCGACGCGCGCAACGGCGACTGGGGCAACCTCGCGATGGACGTCGGCACCGACGCCCTCGACCTGCTCGGCGCGGCGATGGACCCGCTCGGGACACTGGCGAGCGCGGGCGTCGGCTGGCTGATCGAGCACATCAGCTTCCTCAAGGACGGCCTCGACAAGCTCGCCGGCAAGCCCGAAGCGATCACCGCCAAGGCCGTGACCTGGACGAACATCGCCAAGCAGCTCACCGAGACGGCCGAGAGCTACGAACAGAAGGCGAAGGAGGTCCAGCAGTCCTTCAGCGACTGCGGGTCCGCCGAGGCGTACCAGCGGACGGCGGAGAGCTACGTCGGCGTTCTGCGCGGAGCGGCTTCGCACGCCGAAGGGGCGTCGACGGCGATGAACGTCGGGGCGGCCCTGGTCGGCACCGAGCGCGGGCTGATCCGGGACATGATCTCCTCGTTCGTCGGCGAGCTGATCGTCAAGGCACTCGCCGCCCTGGCGGCCTCGTGGTGCACCTTCGGCGGGACGATCGCGGCGTTCATCGCGGACACGGTGATCGAAGGCGGCGTGCTGGCGGAGAAGATCAGCACGCGCATCGCGAAGATCGTCGAGAAGCTGGAGGGCCTGGCCAAGGGCGCGGGCAAGTCCAAAGCGGCCCTCGAAGGGGCGGCGAACGCGCTGAAGAAGGCGGGCAAGGCGGCCGACCGGATCGTGGACCGCAGCGTCGAGACGGCGGCGGGCATCGAGCGCAAGGCGAACGAGCTGAAGCAGGCCGGCCGCGAGGCGAAGTCCGCCGAGGAGACGGCGAAGGGCTGGAGCGACGCCGCCAAGGAACACGTCCCGGGCCGCGAGAAGCTCGAAGGGCCGGGCAAGTACTCCGAGGAGGGCCGCAGCGTGCTGAACCAGCACAAGGTCCTCGACCCGGACGAGAAGGTGCGCTGGAACACCGCCGACACCATCGGCGTGGTGACCGAGGGCCGCCGCCAGGAGAACGAGCAGCCCGACCGCTACCACGAGGCCCGGGAGGCCTACGAGAAGGAGCACCCCGAATGAACGACCGGCCCGAGGTGGAGCTGGCCAACCGCAACGGCCGGCTCCACCCCGCCCAGCGCGGCAGGCTCCTCGACCTGAACTTCTGGGCCGCAGCGGCCCTCGTCGCCGCCGGTCTGGTGGTGACGGTGAGCCTCGCCCTCGTGGCGGAGACCGCAGGCGAAGTGCTGGGCACCGTGCTCCCGCTCCTGGCGATCACCGGCTGGTTCGCGTTCGTCTGCTGGCGCCGGCTCGCCGACGCCTTCGGCGGCCGGCTGGTCGCGGTCACCGGCTGGACGCACGACTTCGACAGCGCCCGCCTCACCGACGAGTACCCGATCGGCCTGCACCGCAGCCCGGAGGGCTTCAAGAGCCTCGAATCGTTCAGCCTGCGCGCCGGCGGCCGGACCTACCCGCTGGAGCGGAAGCTGCACGAGCGGATCCGGCCGGAGCGGGTCAACACCGTGCTGATCGCGCCGCGGTCCAAGCTGCTGGTCAACGTCCTGCCGGCGTGACCCGCGGCTCGATCACCAGGTCGCCGCGGGTGACCGCGCGGAGGTGGTCGCCGCCGAGCAGGTCGTGCGGGTAGCCGAGCTCGATCGCGCTCGCCTCGTCGAGGCGGGCCAGCTGCTCCGGCGTGAAGTCCACGTCGAGGGCGCCCAGGTTGCCCTCCAGCTGGGCGAGCGTGCGGGCGCCCACGACCGGCGCGGTCACGCCCGGGTTCCGCAGCGTCCAGGCCAGCGCGACCTGGGCGGGGGTGTACCCCGCCTCCGCCGCGACCTCGGCGACGACGTCGGCGACGACGAGCGTGCGGTCGGTGACCATGCCCAGCCCCGCGTTGAAGCTGCGGCGGGTGCTCTCCCCGGACCCGGCGCCGCGGTACTTGCCCGACAGCACGCCGCCGCCCAGCGGCGAGTACGGCGTCACGCCGAGGCCGAGCTCCCGCGCCATCGGGATCAGGTCGCGTTCGGCGTCCCGCCGGATCAGGCTGTACTCGACCTGCAGCGCGATCAGCGGCGACCAGCCCCGCAGGTCGGCGATCGCCTGCATCCGCGAGACCTCCCAGGCCGGGACGTTCGACATCCCCAGGTACCGGACCTTGCCCTGGCGGACCAGGTCGTCGAGGCCGCGCAGGATCTCCTCGACCGGTGTCGTGAAGTCCCAGACGTGCAGGAAGAGCACGTCGAGGTAGTCCGTGCCCAGCTGCCGGAGGCTGGCTTCCACGGACGCGAACAGGCTCTTGCGGTGCGGGCCGCCGGAGTTGGGGTCGCCGGGACGGCGCAGCGTCGTGTACTTGGTCGCCAGCACCAGGCTTTCGCGGCGCCCGCGGGCGAACTCGCCCAGCAGCCGCTCGGAGCTGCCGTCGGTGTAGGTCGGGGCCGTGTCGAGGAAGTTGCCGCCGCGCTCGACGTAGGTGTCGAACAGCTTGCGTGCCTCGGCCGCCTCCGCGCCCCATCCCCACTCGGTGCCGAAGGTCGCCGTGCCCAGCGCCAGCGGCGAAACCCGCAGCCCGGACCGGCCCAGCAGCCGGTAGGTGTCGAGGGTGCGTGCCATCGGGTCCTCCTGTGTCGGTGATCGTCTCCGACCACCTTCGGCCCGCGGCGGCCCGGCGGTAAGGGAGGGACCTTCCTGGGAACAGCCGTCCCACCCTGCCGGTTGGACCCGGGTATGAGCACCGCCACAGTGGAGCTGGCCGCGTTCCTGCGGACCCGGCGGGAACGCCTGGACCCGCGCGACTTCGGCCTGCCGGTGCGCCGGTCGCGGCGGACGCCGGGACTGCGCCGCGAAGAGGTCGCCGAGCAGGCCGGCGTCAGCGTCGACTACGTCGTGCGCCTGGAGCAGGCACGCGGGTTGCGCCCTTCGGCGGCCGTCGTGGAGGCGTTGTCGAGTGCGCTGCGCCTGACCGGGGAAGAACGCGCCTACTTCTTCGACCTGGCCCGGCAGCGTCCCCGCGGCACCGGCGAGCCGGCCACGACCGCGGAGCCGTCGCTCGCGCGGCTGGTCGAAGACCTCTCACCGCTCCCGGCCATGCTGCTGAACCACCGCTTCGACATCCTCGCCTGGAACGCGGGCATGGCGCGGCTGCTGCTGGACTTCGCCACGCTGCCGTCGGCACAGCGGAACGCGATGTGGCTGTGCCTGCTGCACCCGGAGATCCGCGAGTACTACGTCGACCGCGAACGCGTGGTGCGGGAAGGGATCGCCCACCTGCGCGCCGCCTGGGCCGCGCACCCGGACGACCCGGTGCTGACCGCGCTCATCGCCGAATGCACCGGTGGCAACGAGGAGTTCGCGCGGTGGTGGGCCGAACGGGACGTGCGGGGCACCGGCCGGGGCAGCAAGGTGCTGCGCCACCCCGGCGCCGGCGTGATCGCCGTGGACGTCGAGGTCCTCGTGCCGCTGCGGGAGTCCGACCAGCGGCTGCTGATCGGCCGTCCCGCGGACGAGGCGAGCCGGGCCGCGCTCAGGAGTTGCGCGGGAAGCCCAGGTTGACCCCGGCGTGCGAGCGGTCCGGCCAGCGGGACGTGACCACCTTCGTCCGGGTGAAGAAGTGGAACCCTTCCGGCCCGTAGGCGTGGCTGTCGCCGAACAGGGAGTCCTTCCAGCCGCCGAAGGAGTAGTACCCGACCGGGACCGGGATCGGCACGTTGACGCCGACCATGCCGACCTCGACCTCGTTCTGGAAGCGCCGCGCGGCCGCGCCGTCACCGGTGAAGATCGCCGTGCCGTTGCCGTACGGGTTGGCGTTGATCAGCTCCAGTGCCTCGTCGTAGGACGCCGTGCGGGCCACCGACAGCACCGGGCCGAAGATCTCGTCGGTGTAGATCGACATGTCGGTGCGGACGTGGTCGAACAGCGTCGGGCCCAGCCAGAAGCCGTCGCCGGGCACCTCGATCCCGCGGCCGTCGACGACCAGTGAGGCACCGGCCGCCACCCCGGCGTCCACATAGGACTCGACCCGTGCGTGGTGCGCCGCCGTCACCAGCGGCCCCATCTCCGACTCCGGGTCGCGGCCGTCGCCGACGCGCAGCGCCGCCATCCGCTCGGTGATCTTGCGCACGAGGTCGTCGCCGATCGGGTCGACGGCGACCACCACCGACACCGCCATGCACCGCTCCCCCGCCGAGCCGAACCCGGCCGACACCGCCGCGTCGGCGGCCAGGTCGAGGTCGGCGTCCGGCAGCACCACCATGTGGTTCTTCGCCCCGCCGAGCGCCTGGACGCGCTTGCCGTGCCGGGTGCCGGTCTCGTAGACGTACCGCGCGATCGGCGTCGACCCGACGAACGAGATCGCCTTGACGTCGCCGTGCGTCAGCAGCCCGTCCACGGCCGCCTTGTCGCCGTGCAGCACGTTCAGGGCGCCCGCGGGCAGCCCGGCCTCGGCGAACAGCTCCGCGATGAACACCGCCGCCGACGGGTCCTTCTCGCTCGGCTTGAGCACGACGGTGTTCCCGCAGGCCAGCGCATTGGGGACGAACCACAGCGGCACCATGGCCGGGAAGTTGAACGGCGAGATCACGCCGACCACGCCCAGCGGCTGGGCGATCGAGTAGACGTCGACGCCGGTGGAGGCGTTCTCGCTGAACCCGCCCTTGAGCAGCTGGGCGGCGCCGCAGGCGAACTCGACGTTCTCGATCGCGCGGGCGATCTCCCCGGCCGCGTCGGACTCGACCTTGCCGTGCTCGCTCGTGATGATCTTCGCCAGCTCGTGCTTGCGGGCGGACAGCAGCTCGCGGAAGGCGAACAGGACGCGGGTCCGGCCGGCCAGCGACGTCCCGCGCCAGCCCGGCAGCGCCGCCTTGGCCGCGGCGACGGCGGCTTCGACCTCGGCGTCCCCGGCGAAGTCGACGTGCGCCCTGACCTCTCCGGTGGCCGGGTCGAAGACCTCGCCGGAGCGCGCGGCGGTCCCGCCGAACGGCTTGCCGTCGATCCAGTGGCTGATGCGGTCGGTCACGGCGGGCACTCCTCGCACTCGGCAACATCCCGTCCCGAGTCTCCGTGCGGGCGCCGCGCCAGGCCATCGGCAACGTGTACGGACTCGCCGCCGCGGCCGTACAGTCTGTCCCTGCCGATCATTCGAGGAGCCATGTACCCGACCGTCGCCGAGGTCCTCGCGCTGCCGGTGCTGCGCCAGGGCCGCCCGCACGTCGTCGCCGGGGCCGCCGGGCTGGACGCGCCGGTGCGCTGGGCGCACGTCGCCGAGGTCGCCGACATCGCGCACCTGCTGCGCGGCGGCGAGCTGGTGCTGACCACCGGTGTCGCGCTGCCCGACGACGGCCCGGCGCTGGCCCGCTACGTCGCCGACCTGGCCGGGGTCGGCGCGGCCGGGGTGGTGGTCGAGCTGGTCCGGCACTGGAGCGACAAGCTGCCCGCCGCGCTGGTCGACGCGGCCGACGAGCACGGGCTTCCCCTGGTGACGCTCTCGCGTGAGACGCGGTTCGTGAGCGTCACCGAGGCGGTGAACGGCCAGATCGTCGACGCCCAGGTCGCCGAGCTGCGCGCCGCCGAGCGCGTGCACGAGACGTTCACCGCCCTGACGGTCGCGGGCGCCGAGCCCGGCGTCGTCCTGGGCGAGGTCGCCCGGCTGACCGAGCAGCCGGTGGTGCTCGAGACGCTGTCGCACGAAGTCCTCGCCTACGACGCGGCCGGCACCGACCCGGCCGAGCTGCTCACCGGCTGGCCGTCCCGGTCGCGGGTGGTCCAGGTCGGCGAGCGGACCGGCTACCACCCCGGGTCGGGCTGGCTGGTGACCGTGGTCGGCGCCCGCGGGCACGACTGGGGACGGCTGATCCTGGTGTGCGCCGACCAGCCGCCGCACCGCCACCGGGTGGTCGCCGAGCGGGCCGCGTCCGCGCTGGCCGTGCACCGGCTGGTCGCCAAGGACTCCGACGGCCTCGAACGCCAGGCCCACCGCGCGGTGCTCGCCGAGCTGCTGGCGTCCCCGGCCCCGACGGCCGAGCTGCTGGCGCGGGCGTCGGCGCTGGCCGTGCCGCTGCCCGGACGGCAGCTGGTCGGGCTGGCGGTCCGGCCGCGGCTGACCGCGACGGCGCGGCCCGCGTTGTCGACGCCGCCGGTGCTGCGCGAGCTGGCCGAGGCGACGGTGCTGGCCGCCCGCCGCGCGAAGGTGTCGGCACTGGTGGCGACGGACGACCTCGGCGTGCGGGCCCTGATCGCGCTGTCCCCGGAGGCGAACGCCGACGCCGTGCTGCACCGGCTCGCCACCGACGTCCACGAAGCCCGCGGCAGCGCGCCGGGCGTGCTCGCGGTCGGGACGACGGTGACGTCCCCGGCCGAAGCCCGCCGCACGCTGCAGGAGGCGATCCAGGTCGCGGCGGCCGCGCTCGGGGCGGGCGACGAGCGCGTCCTGCACCGGCTGTCCGACGTCCGCCTGCGCGGCCTGCTGCACCTGTTGTCCGGCGACGAGCGCGTGACGGCCTTCGCGACGCGCGAGCTCGGCCCGCTGCTCCAGCGCGACGCAGCGACGGGGAGCCGGCTGGTGCAGGCGTTGCGCCACTACTGCGAGCAGGGCGGCAACAAGTCGGCGGCGGCCGCGGCGGCCCACACCTCCCGGACGGCCTATTACCAGCAGCTCGCCCGGATCGAGCAGGTCCTCGGCGTCCGGCTGGAAGATCCGGAGTCGATGTTGTCGCTGTACGTGGCCCTGCTGGCTGCGGACCTCACCCGGCCGAGCGAGGAAGACTCACCCGGACGTGCAGCACAGTGATCGACTCCGGACGGCCGATGGAACCGATATGGCCCTACTCCCCTTCGCAGCATGCTTGATGAGCATCGGCTGCCTGGCGCCGGCGCCGCCCCCGGCCTCGACGCTGCAGCTGAGCACCCACGACACCGCCGGCCGGATCGGCTCGGTGGTCCTGACGTGCGACCCGGCGGGCGGCACGCACCCCAAGCGCGACAAGGCGTGCGAGGTGCTGACGGGCGCGGGCGGTGACTTCTCCCGGATCAACGCGCGCCACCAGGCGTGCACGCTGATCTACGCCCCGGTCGAGGCCACGGCGATCGGCACGTGGCACGGGAAGCCGGTGTCGTACAGCACGACGTACGCGAACCGGTGCGAAGCCGACCGCGATTCGGACGGCGTCTTCGCGTTCTGACCCGGTTTTCTTGACGCAGCACTGCGACAGCAGAACGGCATCACCCGATGGGGCACGGCCTGCTCACGGGCAGGCTGTGCCCCATGCCACCACCGATCGCCACGCCCCGGGCCCGCGCGCTGGGTTTCGGGATGAAAAGAGCAAGGCAGGCGCGCAATCTGAAGGTCCGCGAGCTGGGCCGGTTGGTCGATGTGCTGCCGCAGAACATTTCCAATTGGGAGAGCGGTAAGCGAGTACCGAAGATCGACGAGCTCGCCACCATCCTGGGCGCACTCAGGGTGGAGCCCGCCGAACGCGCGCGGCTGATCAATCTCGCCCGCACCGCCACCGATCCCAACTGGCTCGACCAGCACGCGGTGGACGGACCGGAGCGGCTGGCGACCTACCTCGAATACGAGCGGGCCGCGGCGAGCATGGCCTGCTGGGCACCGGCTGTGGTGCCCGGCATGCTCCAGACGCCTGCCTACATCAGGGCGATCTTCGCCACCATGAAGCACCCCACTGCGCATATCGAGCGCCATGTCATGGTCAGGCTGGCCCGTCGCGACCTTCTGACCGGCCGGAATCCCCTGTCGTGCCGGATCCTGCTCAGCGAGGCGGTGCTGCACCAGAACATCGGCGGCCCGGCGGTCATGGCCGAGCAGCTCACCTACCTGCGCTCGCGGATGCGGCTGCCGAGCGTGTCGGTGCGCATCGTGCGGAACGGCATCGGTTACCACCCCGGCCATTTCGGGCCGTTCATCGTCTTCGACTACACGGACCTGCCCTCCCTCGTCTACCTGGAGCACCATCGGGGCAGCGGGTATGTTTACGACGAGGACGATGTGGCTGGTTACCGCGCGGCCATCGACACCCTCTCCTCCCTGGCGTTGAGCGAACTCGATTCCGAACGGCTCATCCAGGGGGTGATCACCGGACTGGAGGCCTGAAATGCCCGGAGCCGCCTGGCGGAAGTCTTCCTACAGTGGCAGCGAGGAATGCGTCGAAGTGCGAGTCGCGGGGCTGTCGCAGATCCGCGACACGAAAGACCGCGAGGGCGGCACACTCTCCGTCACCACCCGATCGTGGGAAGCCCTGCTGGCCGGCGTGCACGCGCGGAAGCCGCCGGGCCGCCCCCACGACGGCCCGGTGGCTCCCGCGTAACTCTTATCCACGCGCTACCCGGCGGTCCGGTTCACCGGCAGCCGGTGACTGGGCCGAACCGCACGTCGCGAGCCGCCGAACGGCTGAGGTTCCAGGCCGGCCAGCCGTCCGGGGTGTCGTCGCGCAGGACCCGCCTGAGCACGCACGTGCGCAGCGGTTCCGGCAGGCGGGCCGAGACCACCGGGACCACGTCGGCGGAAAAGCCGGCCAGGTAGCGGTCGTCCAGGGGCTTGCCGGCGGCGGCGCGGTCGAGATTGGCGTCGGCGATGAGGCGTTCCGGGTCGAGGACGGCCAGCGCGAGCAGCGCCGCCGCGGCCGTCCCGATCGCCGCGCGGGGCAGCCAGGCCGGGCGCAGCCGGACCAGCGCGGCCAGCACCAGGACGAACACCGCGCCGAACCACAGTTCGCAGACCTCGACGAGCAGCCGCAGCACGGTGAAGCCGTACGCCTCCTGGTACGTCCACATGCGACTCAACGCCGAGCCGACGAGCACCAGGGTGAGCGCGCTGAGCGTGCCGAGCAGGAGGCGCTGCCGGAGCCGGTCGGCCTTCGTCGCGTCCGGCGCCCACCGCAGCGCCGCGGCGACGATGGCCAGCGTCAGGACGGTCACCGCGCACAGCTGCCAGAAGCCGCCGCGGGCGTACTCCGCGGACGTCAGGTTGCCGGTGCGCAGGACGTACTCGGTGCCGCCGAACAGCACGACCAGCCGCACCCCGACGAAAACCCCGAACACCACGAGGAGGACGACCAACGGGACCGTCCACTCCAGACCGTACTTCGTCCGGTGTGGACGATCGGCCGACGCCCGCGGCGCCGGCGCGGCCAGGAAATAGCAGGCGCCGGCTACGACCAGCGTGACGACGGCGAAGACCGAGCACCACCGCACGAGCGTGGCGACGCTGAGCTCGGGGACGACGGCGCTGACGACGGCGGCGAAGGCGGCATCGGCACTGGCCAGCAGCGGGACGAAGACCCCGACGAGCCCGGCGGCGGCGAGCACGGCGAGCGCGATCCGCCGGGCGACCCCGTCGCGCCGCGAGGCGAACCGCCCGGCCCCGCGCCCGACCCACGGAACGGCCCGGACGGCTTCGATCGGGACGGCGAGCATGTCGTAGAGGACGGAGTGCACGGTCCGTTCCCCGACAACGGCCAGCGACCCGGCGACCACGGCGGCCAGCACGCAGAGGACGAACAGCCACCCCGACGCCCGAACGGTCCCGACGGCGAGCAACGCGAGAGCGAGCGCGGCCCACCCGCCATTGCGCCAGGTGAGAGCCCCGGCCGAACCACCACGAGACCGCCGATCGGCAACGACGACCGCCCCGGCGACGGCCAGCCCGCAGAGCAGCCACCCGACCCCGGGCCGATCGACGGGCAGCAGGAGAGCACCGGCAACCCCGGCCAGCCCGGCGGCGGGCAGAACCGCCGGAGGCAGCGGGACAACGACCGATTTCGGCGGCGGTATCGGCCGCAGCAGAAACGGCGGCGCGGCAACGGCAACACCACCACCCGCGGCCGGAGTCCCGAAGGCACCACCGGCCCCCGGCCCACCTCCGGCCGCCGCGGCCCCACCGGCCCCCGAACCCGCCTCCCGCACCGCCCGCTTCCCCCGCGGCACCCCCGGCTCCCCGCCGCCCCCGCCAAAACTGCTCTTCGGCATCTCCACCCCTTCCCATTCGCAAATCCCACGGCCCGCCACCCCCGCAGACCACCGACGACACAACTCTCAAGCCGGGAGGCTCACCCGGATCCGGCTCCCCGTCCCCGCCGACGGGTCGACCACCCCGATCGTCCCCCCGTGCAGTTCCACCGCCCACCGCGCGATCGCCAGCCCCAGCCCGGTCCCCCCGCCGGACGGCCGCTCCCCCCGCGTGAACCGCTCGAACACCCGCTCCCGGTCCGCCGGCGCGATCCCCGGCCCCTCGTCGCACACGTCGATGCGCACCTCCCCCGCACGCACCTGCGCCACCACCCGGACCTGCCCGCCCGCCGGGCCGTGGCGGGCCGCGTTCTCCAGCAGGTTCGCCACCACCTGGAACAGCCGCCCGCGATCCGCCGTCACCACCGCTCCTTCGGGCGACACCGACACCTCGAACGTCACCCCGCGGCCCGCGAACGCCGCCTCCCCCACCACCTCGGACAACAGCGACCACAGCGAAAACGACGTCTTGTGCAGCGAAGACGCCCCCGCGTCCAGCCGCGAGAGGTCCAGCAGCTCGTCCACCAGCGAAGCCAGGCGCTCGGTCTGCTGCAACGCCGTCTTCAGCGTCGCCGGATCGGGGTCCTCGACGCCGTCGACGAGGTTCTCCAGCACTCCGTTCAACGCCGTGATCGGCGTCCGCAGCTCGTGGGAGACGTTCGCGATCAGCTCCCGGCGCTGGCGGTCGGCGTTCCCGAGGTCGCCCGCCATCTGGTTGAACGCCTGGGCCAGCACCCCGACCTCGTCCCGTGTGGTGGCCCGGATCCGCCGCGTGTAGTCGCCCTTCGCCATCGCTCGGGCCGCCGCCGTCATCTCGCGCAGCGGCCGGGTCATCCCGTGCGCCAGTACCTGCGACAGCACCAGCGCCAGTACCATCGCGGTGACCGTCGTCTTCGGCGGCAGCCAGCCGATCTGCCAGTTGAAGAACGCGAACGCCACCCCACCCGAGGCGACCATCAGGATCGCCAGCTTCAGCTTGATCGACCGGATCCGGTCCAGCGGCCGCGGGACGAGGTTCACGAGCCCGCCTCCAGCGCGTAGCCGACGCCGTGCACGGTCCGGATCAGGTCCGCGCCGAGCTTGCGCCGCAGCGCCTTGATGTGGCTGTCCACCGCCCGGGTGCCCGACGCCGTGCCGTGGACGTCCCAGTCCCACACCTCCGACAGCAGCCGTTCGCGCGGCTGCACCACCCGCGGCCGCCGCGCGAAGTGCACCAGCAGGTCGAACTCGATCGGCGTCAGCTGCGCCGCGACCCCCGCCCGCGCGACCCGCCGCTGGTCGACGTCGATCTCGAGGTCGCCCAGCACGATCCGGGCCCCCGAAGCGCCGGCCGACGACCGCTCGACCCGCCGCAGCAGCGCGTGCACCCGCGCGGTCAGCACCCGCATCGAGAACGGCTTCGTGAGGTAGTCGTCGGCGCCGACACCCAGCCCGACCAGCATGTCCGTCTCGTCGGCCCGCGCGGTCAGCATGAGCACCGGCACCGGCCGCCGTCCCTGGATCCGGCGGCAAACCTCCAGGCCGTCGAACCCCGGCAGCATCACGTCGAGCACCACCAGGTCCGGCTCCCCGGACGCCTCGGCCGCGACCGCCGCCGGTCCGTCGTGGACGACGTCCACCCCGAAGCCCTCCGCCCGCAGCCGGGCCGCGATCGACGCGGCGATCGTGACGTCGTCCTCGACGACGAGCACGCGCCGCCCACCCAGTTCCATGACCACGACCCTAAGCACCCCCGGTGGAGACGGTTCGCGTGAAGTGTGAAGATCCTGTGGAGACGTTTCACCCTCTTTGCCGGTTCATGACGGCCGGATGTGTGACTCAGGTCATGCACTCCGGCACCCCCTCGCGCAATCGACAGACTGCACTCCTGATCAGCGAAGAGTGAACAGACTGCCGTTGCCCCGGCCCTGACCCGGCGCGCAGGATTCCGCAATGGCGCCGACACCCGCAGACCAGCGCGTGCACGACGACGGCCGGGTCGAGCTCGACCCCGCCGACGTCCGGTCTCTCGAAGGCAGCCGGTTCTTCAACGAGGAACTGGCCCCCGTCCCCGTCGAAAAACGGACCTGGACCACCTACAACTACTTCGCGCTCTGGATGGGGATGGCCCACAACATCCCCAGTTACGCCCTGGCCGCGTCGCTCATCGCGCTCGGCATGAACTGGGTGCAGGCGCTCATCACGATCACCATCGGCAACCTCGTCGTGCTGGTCCCGATGCTGCTCAACAGCCACGCCGGCACGAAGTACGGCATCCCGTTCCCGGTGTTCGCCCGCGCGTTCTACGGCCTGCGCGGCGCCAACCTGGCCGCGCTGCTGCGCGCGTTCATCGCGTGCGGCTGGTTCGGCATCCAGACGTGGGTCGGCGGCGAGGCCATCTACGTCATCCTCGGCCGGCTGCTCGGCTCCTGGTGGCGCGACTCGCCGGTGGTCGCCGGCCAGCACTGGACACTGTGGCTGTCCTTCGTGGTCTTCTGGATCGGCCAGCTGCTGATCATCTGGCGCGGCATGGAGGCGGTCCGCCGGTTCGAGAACTGGACCGCGCCGCTGGTGTCCGTCGGCTTCCTGATCATGCTCGGGTACGTGCTGGTCAAGGCGGGCGGGCTCGGTCCGATCCTGTCCGACGGCGGCAAGCTCGGCTGGGGCCCGGACTTCTGGAAGGTGTTCGCGCCGTCCCTGATGGCGATGATCGCGTTCTGGTCGACGCTGTCGCTGAACATGCCCGACTTCACCCGCTTCGGCGGCAGCCAGCGCAAGCAGGTCCGCGGGCAGATCCTCGGCCTGCCGACGACCATGACGTTCATCGCGATCGTGGCCATCCTGACCACGTCGGGCGGGCACGTGCTCTACGGCGAGGACATCTGGGACCCGGCACAGCTGGCCGACAAGTTCTCGAGCCCGGTCGTGGTCGTCGTCGCGCTGGTCGCGCTGGTGCTGGCCACGATCTCGGCGAACCTCGCGGCCAACGTCGTGAGCCCGTCCTACGACTTCTCGAACGCGTTCCCGAAGCGGATCACGTTCGCCGTCGGCGGCGGGATCACCGGTGTCATCGGCATCCTCATCCAGCCGTGGCGGCTGTACTCCGACCCGAACATCTACATCTTCGCCTGGCTCGGCTTCTACGGCGGCCTGCTCGGCGCGGTCGCCGGGGTGCTCGTCGCCGGGTACTGGGTCACCGCCCGCACGAAGCTGTGGCTGAAGGACCTGTACACACCCGATGGGGTGTATTGGTTCAGCGGCGGCTGGAACTGGCGCGCGCTGGTCGCCACGCTGGTGGGAGCCGTGCTCGCGGTCGGCGGCGCCTATGGCGGGCCGTTCCCCGACAGCGGTCTGATCCCGTTCCTCAAGCCCCTTTACGACTACAACTGGGTGGTCGGCTTCGTCGGCGCGTTCGTCGTCTTCGCCGCCCTCTCGGTATCCGCGAACAAGGAGGAAGCAAGTGAGCGTCGTCCGAGCCGGATTGATCCAGCAGCGGTGGACGGGTGACAAGGAGTCCATGATCAAGGCGGCGGTCGACCACATCGCCACCGCCGCCTCGCAGGGCGCCCAGGTCGTCTGCCTCCAGGAACTGTTCTACGGGCCGTACTTCTGCCAGGTGCAGGACACCGACTACTACTCCTACACCGAAGGCATCCCGGACGGCCCGACGACCAAGCTCATGCAGGAGGTGGCCGAGCGCCACGGCGTGGTGCTGGTCGTGCCGATGTACGAGGTCGAGCAGCCGGGCGTGTACTACAACACCGCCGCAGTGATCGACGCCGACGGCACCTACCTCGGCAAGCACCGCAAGAACCACATCCCGCAGGTCAAGGGCTTCTGGGAGAAGTTCTACTTCCGGCCCGGGAACCTGGGCTACCCGGTGTTCGACACCGCGGTGGGCCGCATCGGCGTCTACATCTGCTACGAGCGGCACTTCCCGGAGGGCTGGCGCGCGCTGGGCCTGGCCGGGGCGAAGATCGTGTTCAACCCGTCGGCGACCAGCCGCGGGCTGTCGCAGTACCTGTGGCGGCTGGAGCAGCCGGCGGCCGCGGTGGCCAACGAGTACTTCGTCGGCGCCATCAACCGCGTCGGCAAGGAACCGCTGGGCGACAACGACTTCTACGGCCAGACGTACTTCGCCGACCCGCGCGGGCAGCTGATCGGCGACGCCGCGTCCGACACCGAGGACGAGGTCGTGGTGCGCGACCTCGACATGGCGCAGCTCGACGAGGTCCGTGACCTGTGGGCGTTCTACCGCGACCGCCGGCCGGACACCTACGGCCCCCTCACGGAGGCCTGATGACCACGCTCATCACCGGGGGCCAGGTCGTCTCGCCGTCGGGCGCTTTTGCCGCGGACGTGCTGGTGGACGGCGAGACCATCGCCGCCGTCGGCGCGCCCGGCGCGCTGACCGGCGACGAGACGATCGACGCCACCGGGAAGTACGTGCTGCCCGGCGGCATCGACGCCCACACCCACATGGAGATGCCGTTCGGCGGCACCCATTCGGTGGACACGTTCTCGACCGGGACGACCGCGGCGGCGTGGGGCGGCACGACCACGATCATCGACTTCGCCGTGCAGGCCAAGGGCACGTCCTTGTTGTCCACATTGGACAAGTGGCACGCCAAGGCCGACGGCAACTGCGCGATCGACTACGGCTTCCACATGATCGTCTCCGACGTCAACGACCAGTCGTTGAAGGAGATGGAAGCCTGCGTCGACGCCGGCGTCGGCAGCTTCAAGATGTTCATGGCGTACCCGGGAGTGTTCTACTCCACGGACGGGGAAATCCTGCTCGCGATGCAGAAAGCCCGCGAAATCGGCGCTACGATCATGATGCACGCGGAAAACGGCATCGCGATCGACCAGCTGGCGGCGCAGGCCGTGGCGGCCGGGAACACCGACCCGGTGCAGCACGGGCTGACGCGGCCACCGGAACTGGAGGGAGAAGCGACATCGCGGGCGATCCAGCTCGCCAAGGTGACCGGCTCACCGTTGTACATCGTGCACCTGTCGGCGTCGCAAGCGCTGGCGGCGGTGGCAGAGGCGCGTAACGACGGCCAGAACGTCTTCGCGGAGACGTGCCCGCAGTACCTGTACCTGTCCATTGAGGACCTCGCGAAGCCGGACTTCGAGGGCGCGAAGTACGTCGCTTCGCCGCCGTTGCGGGAGAAGTCGCACCAGGCGGACCTGTGGCGGGGGCTGCGCACGAACGACCTGTCCGTGGTGTCCACCGACCACTGCCCGTTCTGCTTCAAGGACCAGAAAGAGCTGGGGCGTGGTGACTTCCGGGCCATCCCGAACGGGATGCCGGGGGTCGAGCACCGGATGGACCTGCTGCACCAGGGCGTCGTCGCGGGTGAGCTGACGCTGGGGCGCTGGGTCGAGACGTGCTCGGCGACGCCGGCGCGGATGTTCGGGCTGTACCCGAAGAAGGGAGTCATCGCGGCAGGTTCGGATGCGGACATCGTGATCTACGACCCCTCGGCGAAGCAGACGTTGTCGGCTGAGACGCACCACATGAACGTGGACTATTCGGCGTACGAAGGGTTCGAGATCACGGGCCGGGTGCACACGGTGCTGTCGCGTGGGCGCGTCGTCGTGTCGCCTTCCGGTTTCTCGGGGTCGACCTCGCACGGCAAGTTCCTGTCCCGGTCGCTGAACCAGTACCTGAACTGAGCAAAAGACACAGTGTGGCGAAGCCACTCCGTTGAGGGTGGTGGAGGGGAGGAAGGCGGATGGACTTCGGGATCGTGTTGCAGACGGACCCGCCCGCGCGGGACGTCGTACGGCTGATGAAGGACGCCGAGGCCGCCGGGTTCCGCTACGGCTGGACGTTCGACTCCTGTGTGCTGTGGCAGGAACCGTTCGTCATCTACTCGGCGATCCTGGCGGCGACGTCGTCGCTGGTCGTCGGGCCGATGGTGACCAGCCCGGGCACGCGCGACTGGTCGGTGATGGCGTCGACGTTCGCCACGCTGAACGACATGTACGGCAACCGGACGGTCTGCGGCATCGGCCGCGGCGACTCCGCGCACCGGGTCGTCGGGAAGCCGCCGTCGACCCTGGCCACCGTGCGCGACTGCATGCGCGTGGTCAAGGACCTCGCCGAAGGCCGCGCGGTGACGATGAACGAGAAGACCGTGCAGATCCCGTGGATCTCCAACGGCCAGCTCGAGATGTGGATGGCCGGGTACGGGCCGAAGGCGCTGCAGACGGTCGGCGAGCACGCCGACGGCTTCATCCTCCAGTGCGCGGACCCGGCGATCGCCCGCTGGACGATCGGCGCGGTCCGCGACGCGGCCCGAGCGGCCGGCCGCGACCCGGGCGGCATCACGATCTGCGTCGCAGCCCCGGCGTACGTCGGCGAGGACCTGCCGCACCAGCGTGAACAGCTGCGCTGGTTCGGCGGAATGGTCGGCAACCACGTCGCGGACCTGGTCGCCCGATACGGCTCGTCGGGCGCGGTACCGCGGGAGCTGACGGACTACATCCGCGAGCGGGAGGGCTACGACTACAGCCACCACGGCAAGGCGGGCAACCCGTCGACGGAGTTCGTCCCGGACGAGATCGTCGACCGCTTCTGCCTCCTGGGGCCGGCTTCCGCCCACGTATCGCGGTTGCAGGAGCTGGCGGAGCTGGGTGTGGACCAGTTTTCGCTGTACCTGATGCACGACGACCGCGAGGCCACGCTGGCGTCCTACGGGTCGCAGATCATCCCGAAGCTCACCGCGTAGGGCCCGCCCCACCCCGGATCCGGTGGCACACCCCCCTGTGCCGGCGGATCCGGGGCGGGACCATCGGCGGATGAAACCTCGGAAACTCCGTGTTGCGCTGGCGCTGGGGGCCACCGCGGGCGCGGTCGCCTTGAGTGCGCCCGCGGCCGCGGCGAGCCCCGCCCGGATCGTCTGGGAAGACTCCTGCACGGCCGGCTACGACTGCGGCCACCTCGACGTCCCACTGTCCTATCAGGACCCGTCCGCGGGCACGGTCCGCATCGCGGTGAGCCGTCTGCCGGCCACCGACCAGGCCCACAAGCTGGGCACGATCTTCTTCAACCCGGGCGGGCCGGGCTCGTCGGGCCGGTTCGCACCGGCATTGACCCCCGCGTTGCACGCCCGCTTCGACATCGTCGGCTTCGACCCGCGCGGCGTCAGCGCGAGCGCGAAGATCCACTGCTTCACCGACCCGTCGCAGCTCGAAGTGCTGCAGCGCGCCCTCGGCACGTTCCCGCTGACCCGCGCGGCCGAGCAGCAGCAGATCGCCGACACCCGCACGGTCACCGACCTCTGCGAGCAGAACGCCGGACCACTGGCCGGTCACCTGTCGACCGGGACGATCGCCCGCGACCTGGACCGCCTGCGCGCGGCGTTCGGCGAGCCGAAGCTGCGGTACTACGGGAAGTCGTACGGCACGTACCTGGGCGAGACGTACGCGAACCTCTTCCCCGGCCGCGTCGGCACCCTGGCCCTCGACGCGGTCGACGACCCGGTCCGCTGGTCGACCGGCCCCGGCCCGATGAGCTACCGGCTGGAGGGCTTCTCGGACGCCCCACGAGCCCTCCAGTCCTTTCTGGACGCCTGCGGGTCCCGTTGCCCGTTCGGCTACAACACGATCCTCGACCGCCTCGAAACCGGCCCGATCACGGTGACCGACACGTCCGGGCGGCCGACGGTGGTCACGTACCAGAGCGCGATCGCCCGCATCCACGACTACCTGACCGACGCCGGCTCCGCACCCCGGCTGACGGCCTTCCTCCAGGCCCTGGCCGACCCGGCGCTCCCGGCACCGGCCACCACTGGAGGTCCACCGGACGTCGACTCCCTTCTCGGCGGCGGCGCCACCCTGTGCACGGACGCGGCCAACCCACGCGATCCGGCGGTCTGGTGGGACTACGCCGAACGCGCGGACGGCATCGCCCGCGGCTTCGGGCGCTACGACGTCTACAAGACGCTGCCGTGCGCGACGTGGGAGCTGACCGACCCGGGCCGCTACGCGGGACCGTGGAACCGCCCGACGGCCCCGATCCTGCTCCTGGCCAACCGCCAGGGCGACCTGGAGACGCCGTATGCGGGAGCAGTGAGAACCGAGCACCTGCTGGCGAACGCGCGCTTGCTGACCTTGGACACGTACGGCCACGGATCACGGGGCAAGAGCGCGTGCATCGACGGCTGGCTGAACCGTTACTTCGGAACGGGCGTGGTACCGGCACCGGGCACGGTGTGCGCGCCGGACCGAGGACCGTTCGGCTGAGGGACGGGGCGCCGGGGCTGCTCACCGGAACGCGTCCGCCCCGGCTTCCTCCCGGACGGCTTCCAAGGCGTGGCGCAGCTCGGCGAGCCCGACGGAGCCCAACGCCAGCCGGAGCGCGTGGGGCACGGCCGGCGTCGTCGCGAACGGTTCGGCGGTGGCGACCGCGACCCGCCGCCGCGCCAGGGCCGCGGCGATCCGGTCGGGGCGGGCGTCCGGGGCCAGCGGCAGCCACAGGAAGTACGACGACGGATGCGCGACGACCGGCAGCCCGGCCAGCACGTCGGCGGCGATCGCCTGCCGCCGCCGGGCGTCTGCGCGCTTCTGCGTCTCCAGGCGGTCGACCGTGCCGTCCTCGAGCCAGCGGCGGGCGATTTCCGCCGTGAGCGCGGGCGTGTTCCACGTCGTGGCGCGGATGGCCCGTTCGAGCGACGGCACGAGCGCATCGGGAGCGACGACGAACCCGAACCGCAGCCCGGTGGCGACGTTCTTCGACAACCCCGAGACGTAGACGGTGCATTCGGGCGCAAGCACCGCCAGCGGCGGCGGCGCCTCTTCGGCGAGGTAGGCGTAGGAGGCGTCCTCGATGATCGTGACCCCGTGCCGCCGGGCGATCGCGACGAGCCGCGCGCGCCGGGCGTCGTCGAGGACCCAGCCCAGCGGGTTGTGCAGCGTCGGCATCGCGTACACGGCGCGGACGGGCCGGCGCCGGCACAGCCGCTCGAGCGCGTCCGGGTCGGGCCCGTCCGCGGCGCCGGGCAGCGGCGCGAGGTCCAGGCCGAGGGTGCGCGCGAGCGCCCGGAAGCCGGGGTAGGTGAGGGCGTCCACCGCGACCACGTCGCCGGGCCGCAGCAGCGTCATGGCGGTGACGGCGAGGCCGTGCTGGGCACCGTCGACGAGCAGTATCCGTTCCCGCCCGACGTCCAGGCCCCGCCGCCGCAGGTGCCGCGCCACGGCGGCGCGGTCGTGCGCCCGCCCGCAGTGGGGCTGGTAGCGCAGCAGCGCATCGAGGTCCCCGGCGGTGGCGAGCTCCCGAAGGGTTCGGCGCAGCAGATCGGCTTGCCCGGGGACGGCGGGGTAGTTGAAGCTGAGGTCGAGAGCATCGGCGGCGACGGACCGCTCGTCGGCCACCTCGCCGGGCTCGCCCGCGGGATCGCGGACGAAGGTGCCCCGCCCCTGCTCACAGCTGACGAGCCCCATCGCTTCAAGCTCGGCGTAGACGCGCGATGCGGTGACGACGGCAATCCCTTCCTCGGCGGCGAGCTGCCGGTGCGTGGGCAGCTTCGTCCCGGCGGCCCACCGCCCGGCGCGGATCTCTTCGGCGAAGGCGTCGACGACGCGCTTGTACTTGGGAACGCGCACGAGCGGATTGTAGGCAGGACAATTCTTGGACTGTCCTGCATCGACGGCCTTAGCGTGTCGGGCATGCACATCGCCATCCTGACTTTCGACGGCTACAACGAACTCGACTCCCTGATCGCCCTCGGGGTGCTGAACCGAGCGGGCCTGCGGACGTCGATCGCGGGCCCGGCACCGCGAGTCCGTTCGATGAACGGCGTCACGATCGACACGGCAATCGGCCTCGAGCAGGCGTGCGAGGCGGACGCGGTGATCATCGGCAGCGGCATCCGAACCCGCGAAGTGGTGGAGGACGCGGAGATCATGGAGGTGTTGCGCGGGCTAGACCCGAACCGCACCCTGCTGGCGGCCCAGTGCTCGGGGACGTTGGTGCTGGCCAAACTGGGCCTGTTGAGGGACATCCCGGCCTGCACGGACCTGACAACAAAGCCCTGGGTCCTCGCGGCCGGCGTAGAGGTGCTGAACAAGCCGTTCTTCGCCCGCGGCAACATCGCGACGGCCGGAGGTTGTCTGGCTTCGACGTACTTGGCGACATGGATCATCGCCCGGCTCGCGGGGTTGGAGGCGGCGGAGAGCGCGATGCATTATGTGGCGCCGGTTGGGGAGAAGGAGGAGTACGTGACGCGGGCGCTGGGCAACGTGACGCCGTACCTGGAACCTGCCGGCAACGCCGGCGAGGAGCAGATTCTCGTTCCGGCCGGGTTTCACTCTCGATCCTCCCGGTCCGAGAAATAGCTCACAGCAGCAAACGGCACCCTGCTCCGAGCTGGCCGATCGCGCGGCTGTGGTTCAACCGGTCCAAGAAGTACCTCGGCGTGTTCGACGAGAACAAGGTTGAAACCCGGCTGCCGATCACCGCGGTCGAGGACATCTACCAGCACGCCGACCACCTGCGGAGCACTGTCTCGAGGTATCTCGCCGGCTCGCGTTCGCAGGCTGCGACGCCGGACGTGGTTGTGCCGGAGCCCACCAGCGCCTGGTGACTTTTCGGCGCGAGCGCGGGCAACGTGACGCCGTTCCTGTCCTAAGGTGGCCGGGTGACGAAACCCCCGCTGGGATTCGACCGCACGGTTCGCCTTCGCGATGGCCGGCTGGTCACCGTTCGTCCGCTCACCCGGCGCGACGCTCCGGAACTGGCCGAGGCCATCCGTTCGGCCGATCCGGTGACGTTGCGCCGGCGCTTCTGCGGCACTCCGCCGCGGGTTACTCCGCGGCTGATGGAACGGTTGACCTCACTGGACTACCAGCGCCGGTTTGCTTTGGTGGCGCGGGATCCGTCGGGGCTCGGGGTGGCGATCGCCCGGTACGAGGCGACGAAGACCGCCGGGGTGGCGGAGGTTGCCGTGGTGGTCACCCCGGGCTGGCGGCGGGCCGGGCTCGCCTCGGTGCTCGTCCGGCTTCTCGGCGAAGCCGCCCTCTCGCGGGGCTTCGAACGGTTCACGGCCGTGTACTTCGCGGACAACCAACCGGTGGCGGAGCTGCTCGACGACGCCGGTGGGCGGCAGGTCATCGCGGAAGGCCTGGCCGAGGCCGAAGTGGTGCTGGACCAGGCCTACCGCTAGACCTCCCGCTCAGTCCACCAGTGCCTGGTAGACCAGCTGCCGCAGCTGGGGGCGCAGGCGGTACGTGCTCGACGGCAGCAGCTGCGTGTAGAAACCCACCGTCAGGTCCTCGTCCGGGTCCACCCAGAACGCCGTCGAAGCCGCGCCGCCCCAGGCGAACTCGCCGGCCGAGGCCACCGTTCGGGCCTTCACCGGGTCCTCCAGGACCGAGAAGCCGAGGCCGAAACCGTGGCCGTCGAAGGGCATCTCCGCGAACAACGGACGGCCGAACGCCTCCAGGTCCACGTGGCCCGGCAGGTGGTTGCTCGCCATCAGCGCCACCGTTCGCGGGGCCAGCAATCGCACGTCGTCGAGGGCGCCGCCGCGGAGGAGCATCTCCGTGAAGCGCCAGTAGTCCTGGGCCGACGACACCAGGCCGCCGCCGCCCGAGAGGCAGTCCGGGCGGCTTGTTCCCATGCGGCCGAACGCGTCGTTGCGGGTCGCCCGGCCCGAGGCCGGGTTGCGGACGTACATCGCCGCCAGGCGGTCCGGCGACGCGGCCACGAAACCCGTGTCCGTCATGCCCAGCGGCCCGAAGATCCGCGACTCGAAGAACTCGTCCAGCGGCAAGCCCGACACCACCTCGACGAGCCGGCCGAGCACGTCGGTGGCCACCGAGTAGTTCCACTCCGTGCCCGGCTGGAACAACAACGGCAGGGACGCCCACTTCTCCGAACACGCCGCCAGATCGAGCCCCGGCGGGCTGCCCCATTCGAAGCCCGCCGCGCGGTAGATCGCGTCCACCGGGTGGCTGTGGTGGAAGCCGTAGGTCAGGCCCGCCGTGTGCGTCAGTAGGTGCCACACCCGGATCGGCGACGTGGCCGGCTCGGTCAACGGCGCCAGCGCCGACCCCTTGACGTACACCCGCGGCGATTCGAACTCCGGCAGCCACCGCGAGATCGGGTCGTCCAGCTCCAGCAGGCCCTCTTCGGCCAGCATCATCGCCGCGACCGAGGTGATCGGCTTGGTCATCGAGAAGATCCGCCACAGCGTGTCGGTCTCCACCGGCAACCCGGCCTCGACGTCCCGCGACCCACCACGGCCGATGTGCACGATCCGGCCGTGCCTGCTCACCACCGCGAGCCAGCCCGGCAACCGGCCATCCTCGACGTACCGGTCGAAATGCGCATCGATCCGGGTGAGCCGTGCCGCATCGAAGCCGGCCTCAGCCGGATCGATGTCTACCTCGAAGTCCGCCATACGGCGAGGTTACTGCGCCATCGAGCAACAAGCCGACCACAGCCACGGCCGCATGGCTTGGTGGCGACGGTCACGTGCCCCGCGGAGGGGCGGCCTGCTTTTGGCCGGCGACGTTACTTCTCGCGCGCCCGCTCGGCCGCCTTCTCCTCGCGCCACGCTTCGTCGTTCTTGCCGTGGCGCCAGTAGCCCGAGATCGACAGCAGCTCACGCCGCACGCCGCGCTCGTCGAGCAGGTAGCGCCGCAGTTCGCGCACGAAGCCCGCCTCGCCGTGGACGAACGCCTGGACGACGCCCTCCCGCCACGGCAGCTCCCGCACCGCCGCCGCGACGTCGCCGCCCGACGCCCGGTGCAGCCACGTGATCTGCGCGTCCGCCTTCGTGACCAGCGGCTGCTCCTCGGCCTCGTTCTCGACCAGGATCACCGCGTGCGCCGGGACACCGGCCGGCAGCGCTTCGAGCGACGCCGCGATGGCCGGCAGCGCGCTCTCGTCCCCCGCCAGCAGGTGCCAGTCCGCGTCCGCGCCCGGGGCGTACGCGCCGCCCGGCCCCAGGACCAGCAGCTCGTCACCGGGCTGGGCCGAGGCCGCCCACGGACCCGCGATGCCCTCGTCGCCGTGGTGGACGAAGTCGAGCACGAGCTCGCCGGCCTGCGGGTCGAACCCGCGGACGGTGTACGAACGCTGCCGCGGCCAGTGCTCGCGCGGCATCGTCGCCCGGCACTCCTGGACGTCGAACGGCTCCGGGTACTCGACCCCCGGCACCTTGAACAGCACCTTCACGTACGCGTCGGTGAACTCGTTCGGCGTGAACTGCGCGATCCCCTCGCCGCCCGCGACGATCCGAATCATGTGCGGGGTCAGCCGCTCGGTCCGCAGCACCCGCAGCCGCGCCGCGGGACGCCCGGACCGCCGGGGTGCTTCAGCCATCGGCCACTCCAACCATCACTAAGGCTTACCTAAGTCACCCTACGCGCCGGAAACGGCGCGCGGCTACTCAGGTGTACCCAGATCCGCCAGCAACCTCCCGAACCCGATGGCCACCTCCTTCCGGAACCCCACGAAGAACCGGTTCGCCAACGGCACGCCCCACCGCCCCCGCGTGGCCGCGTTGACCACCCGGTGCTCGACGCGCGCGCCCGCCAGATCAGCCGTGACGCGGTACTCCCCGCGGTACCACCAGCCGCCCTGCACGGCGACGAACCCACGCTCGCGATCGACCTCCATCCGCATCGGATGGCCGACGACCAGCTTCAGCCGCAGCCGCTCGAAGACCTCCGCGGGTGGCCGCGCGACCACCCCCGACGCCTCCGCAAGCGTTTTCACCCGCGCGGATCCGAAACCCGCGTGTTCTGGAACGCCGTGATCAGCCACTCGCCCTCCTCCCGGACAAGCACGAACGAAACGGTCGACTCACGCCCTTCGTCGGCAACCTCCGCCCCGGTCAGCGACGAACCGCCGCCGACGACCGCCACGGCGACGTCCGGCCGGACGAACCGCACCTTCGCCTCCCCACCCAGCGCCCCGGTGAGCTTCGACCCCCGCAACGGCCCCTCGAACAAGGCCCGGTGCGAACTCTCGATCGCCTCCCGCCCGGGGAAGTTCGCCCCGAAGAACGTCACGTAATCCGCATCCTCGGTGAACAGCCGCCCGTACGCGGCGGCATCTCCCGAGTTCCAAGCGTCGGTGAGCCGGTCCAGCACCCCACGGACATCGGCTTCGGCAGTGGCCACCATCGAATCCCCCTTCGAACAGCGTTCGTCTTACAAACACCGTTCTACTCTCGAACAGCGTTCGCGTCAAGTACAGTGTTCCGGTGACCGTTCCCCCGCCGCCGTGGCGCAGTGCGCCGAGCCGCCGCGCCGCGAAACCCGTTCTCTCCCAGGCCTCGATCGTGCGAGCGGCCCTGATCGTCCTGGACGACGAGGGGTTCGACGCGGTCACCATGCGGCGGATCGCCCAGGAACTGGAGACCGGCCCGGCCTCGCTCTACGCGCACGTCGCCAACAAGGACGAGCTGGCGGAGCTGATGCTCGACGCCGTGCTCGCCGACATCCTGATCCCCGAACCGGACCCGGCGCACTGGGACGAGCAGGTCAAGCAGCTCGTCCGCGACCAGATCCACGTGATGGCCGCCCACCGCGGCATCGCGCGCATCGCGTGGGACATCCCCGTGCCGGTCACGCCCAACACGCTGAAGCTGGGCGAAGCAACCCTCGCCCTGCTTCGCGCGGGCGGGTTGACCCTCAAGCAGGCCACTTTCGCGGGTGACGCGCTGGCGCTCTACGCCAAGGCGTACGCGTACGAAGCGAGCGGCTGGACCTGGGGCGAGATCGACCAGGCCGAAGCCGACGAACGCGGCAAGCAGATGGTGGCGTACATGCGGTCACTGCCCGCCGAGTCGTTCCCGAACCTGCTGCACGTCGGCGAGTTCTTCTCCGCGGAAACAGCGAAGGAACGCCTCGAGTTCGCACTCGAGGCGTTCCTGGCCGGGCTGAAAGCGCTGGCGAAGAAGAACTAGGGCCGCAGCACGATCTTGCCGCGCGTGTGCCGCTGCTCGAGCTCCCGGTAGGCCTCCCGGACCTCCTCCAGCGGGTACACCCGGGCGATCGGCAGCGTCAGCAACCCCTTGTCCAGCAACAGACCCAGCTCACGCAGCACGTCGGCCGACGCCGCGGCCGCGTTGCCGTCCGTCTTCACGTTGTACTTCTCCGCCGCCGCGAAGTCGATGATCGTGTTGATCCGCCCCGGGTGGATGCCCAGGTGCAGGGCCAGTTCCACGTACCCGGAGCCGAACGTGTCGACGAACGCGTCCACCCCGGACGGCGCGGCTTCGCGGATCCGCGACAGCACGCCTTCGCCGTGGGAAACCGGGATGACGCCGAGCTCGCGCAGCCACTCGTGGTTCGCCTCGCCCGCCAGGCCGATCACCGTCGCGCCCGCCAGCTGCGCCAGCTGCACGGCGAGCGAGCCCACCCCGCCGGCCGCCCCCGAGACGACGACGGTGTCCCCTTCACGCGGGCACACCGCGCCGACCGCCGCGTACGCGGTCGTGCCGGCGACGAACAGCGAGCCGGCGACCTCCCACGGGACGCCGTCCGGCCGAGGCGTGAGGTTCGCGGCCTCCGCGACGACGAACTCCGCGTGACTCGACCGGGTGTCGACGAACCCGATCACCTCGTCGCCCACAGCGACGTCCGAGACGCCTTCACCGAGCGAAGCGACAACCCCCGCGAAGTCACTTCCCTGCCCCGACGGGAAAGTCGCCGGGAAGCGCGCATGCAGGAGACCTTGCCGGATCGACGCCTCGCCCGGGTTGATGCCGGCGGCCCGCACCTCGACGAGCACCTGCCCCGCACCCGGAACCGGCCGGGGGACCTCCTCGACCCGGAGGACCTCCACGTCGCCGTACTCGTCGAACCTGATCGCGCGCGCCATGGGGCCTCCTCGAAGTCGTTGCTGAATACAAGCAACGACCCGGTCCCCGGTTTTAATCCCTAACCGGCGAGGCGGCGGACCACCCCGTCGGCCAGCAGCCGGCCGCGGTCGGTGAGCACCGCGCGGCCCCGGGAGTCCATCGCGGACGGGTCGAGCAGCCCCTCGGCCGCCGCGGCGCGCGCCTCGGCCAGTCCCGGCTCGTCGAGCACGTCGAGCGGCAGCCCTTCGGCGACGCGCAGTTCGAGCATGATCCGCTCGAGGTGCTGGTCGTCGTCGGTGAGCACTTCACGCCCGCCCGCGGGCGAGTCGCCGGAGGCGAGCAAAGCGGCGTAGCGGGCCGGGTGCTTGACGTTCCACCAGCGCACGCCGCCGACGTGGCTGTGCGCGCCCGGACCGGCGCCCCACCAGTCGTCGCCCCGCCAGTAACCGAGGTTGTGCCGGCAGCGGGCCGCGTCGGACGCCGCCCAGTTCGACACCTCGTACCAGCGCAACCCGGCCGCGGACAGCGCCGCGTCGATCATCTCGTAGTCCGCGGCCAGTACGTCGTCGTCCGGCGCGGGCAGCTCGCCCCGGCGGACGCGCCGGGCCAGCGCCGTGCCTTCCTCGACGATCAGCGCGTACGCCGAGACGTGGTCGACGCCGGCGGCCAGCACCGCGTCGAGCGTCGCGAGGAGGTCGTCGGGACGCTCCCCCGGTGTGCCGTAGATCACGTCCAGGTTCACGTGCTCGAACCCGGCCGCGCGCGCTTCGGCGGCGGCCCGGCCCGGACGGCCCGGGGTGTGCACCCGGTCGAGGATCTTCAGCACGTGCGGCGCGGCCGACTGCATGCCGAGCGACACCCGCGTGTAGCCCGCTTCGCGGATCCCCTCGAAGAACTCCGGCGACGTCGACTCGGGGTTCGACTCCGTCGTCACCTCGGCGCCGGGCGCCAGCCCGAAGACGTCGCGGACGGCGTCGAGGACCGAACGCAGCCCGTCCGCGCCGAGCAGCGACGGCGTGCCGCCGCCGACGAACACCGTGTCGGCGGCCGGCGGCACGACCAGCACGCGCGCGGCGAGCTCCAGCTCGCGCCGCAGCCCTTCGAGCCAGGACTGCGGCGACGAGCCGGTGTCGAGTTCCCCCGCGGTGTAGGTGTTGAAGTCGCAGTACCCGCAGCGTGTGGCGCAGAACGGGACGTGCACGTACACCCCGAACGCTCTGCTGCCCAGCCCCTTCAGCGCGCTTTCCGGCAACGCCGGATCGATCGGTGTGGCGGGGTCGGAACGCAGTTCGGGCACGGTCGAATTGTCCACCCGGTCACGCCCGGTCGCCTCAAGGGGCCGATCGGGTCAACACCGTTACGACACCGGCAGGTTGGCCGCCGCCCAGTCCGGGTCGACCGGGATGACCTCGATGACGTCGAGCAGCACGCCGTTCGGATCCGCGAAGTAGAAGTGCCGCTGCCCGTAGACCTCGTCGACGACCGGTGTCACCAGCTCGACACCGGCCTCTTCCAGCCGTTTCGCCTCGGCGCGGGCGTCTTCGACGACCAGCCCGAACATCAGTCCGGCCGTCTCCTGCGCCCGGTAGCCCGGCGGCACCGACTCGTGCCCGCGCTGCACGAAGCTGATCTCGTAGCCCGGCGCCCCGGCGTTGACACTGGCGAACCAGTCGAGCTCGACGGTGACCGGCAGGCCGACGACGTCCGCGTAGAAGCGGGTGGTCGCGGCGACGTCGTCGACCAGGTAACCCGCCCCGAAACCCTTGACCTGCATCCCCGGTTCCTCTCTTCAAACCACTGTACTTGGAGTACTCTACATGTAGTGGTTCAACCGGACAAGAGAGCCTGCGCAAGGCGGTTGACACGGTTTCCGCAGGTAAGTGACCCTTCTCCCACCATCCGGGCAGACCTGGACCACATTGTGGACGCGTGGCACGCTGACGTCGTGACTCATGCCGGTGTTCTGCTCGTGGCCCGCCGCCACGTCGACCTCCTGCGGGTCGCGAGCGCCCTCTGCGCACCCGTTCGCTGACTACCGTCGCCACCACCTGCCACGAAATCTGGACAGCCGGCGCGGAGGAACCCGGCGAGCCGGTCGTCCTCCGCCGCCACGAAGAGCCTCTCGGAGGACGCCGCCATGGCCACGCCCCAAACCCCAGCCCGCCCCGCGCGCGCCAAGCAGAAGCGCGGCGAAGGGCAGTGGGCGCTCGGTTACCGGGAGCCGCTGAACCCGAACGAGCGGTCCAAGAAGGACGACCACCCGCTCAACGTGCGCGCGCGGATCGAGAACATCTACGCCCACCGCGGGTTCGACGCGATCGACCCGGGTGACCTGCGCGGCCGGTTCCGCTGGTTCGGCCTCTACACCCAGCGCAAGCCGGGGATCGACGGCGGCCGCACGGCGACGCTGGAGCCCGAAGAGCTCGACGACCGCTACTTCATGCTGCGGGTCCGCCTCGACGGCGGCGCGCTGACCACCGGGCAGCTCACCGTGCTCGGCGAGATCTCGCAGGCGTACGCGCGCGACACCGCCGACATCACCGACCGGCAGAACATCCAGTACCACTGGATCCGGATCGAGGACGTGCCGACGATCTGGGCCAAGCTCGAGAACGCCGGCATGACCACGATGGAGGCCTGCGGCGACAGCCCGCGCGTCATCCTCGGCTCGCCGGTCGCGGGCATCGCCGCCGCCGAGGTCATCGACGGCACGCCGGCGATCGAGGAGATCAAGCGCCGCTACATCGGCAAGCCCGAGTACGCCAACCTGCCGCGCAAGTTCAAGACGGCGATCTCCGGCCAGCCGGACGTCGCCCACGAGATCCACGACGTCGCGTTCGTCGGCGTCGACCACCCCGAGCACGGGCCCGGCTTCGACATCTGGGTCGGCGGCGGCCTCTCGACCAACCCGATGCTCGGGCAGCGCCTCGGCGCCTGGATCCCGCGGGACGAGGTCCCGGACGTCTGGGAAGGCGTCATTTCGATCTTCCGCGACTACGGCTACCGCCGGCTGCGCTCGCGGGCCCGCATCAAGTTCCTGGTCAAGGACTGGGGCGCGGAGAAGTTCCGCCAGGTGCTGCAGGACGAGTACCTCAAGCGCGAGCTGATCGACGGCCCGCCGCCGGTGGACCCGGCCGTCCCGATCGACCACGTCGGCGTGCACCCGCAGGTCGACGGCAAGTTCTACGTCGGCGCGGCACCGGTCGCCGGCCGCGTGTCCGGTGGCACGCTCGTCGCCGTCGCCAAGGCCGCCGAGCGGGCGGGCTCGGGCCGGGTGCGGCTCACCCCGCAGCAGAAGCTCGTCGTGCTCGACGTCCCGGAGGCCCACGTCCCGGCGCTCCAGGCCGAACTGGCCGAGCTGGGCCTGGAGACGAAGCCGTCGCCGTGGCGGCGCGGGGTGATGGCCTGCACCGGGCTGGAGTTCTGCAAGCTCGCCATCGTCGAGACGAAGGCCCGTGCGCAGCTGCTCGTCGCGGACCTCGAGAAGTCACTCGCCGACATCCAGGACGGCCTCGAGACGCCGGTCACCGTGCACCTCAACGGCTGCCCCAACTCGTGCGCGCGGATCCAGACCGCGGACATCGGCCTCAAGGGCCAGATCGTCACCGACGCCGACGGCAACCAGGTCGAAGGCTTCCAGGTGCACCTCGGCGGCGGGCTCGGCCTCGACGCCGGGTTCGGCCGGAAGCTGCGTGGCCACAAGGTGACGTCGGGTGAGCTGACCGGGTACGTCGAGCGGGTGGTGCGCAACTACGTCGCCGGGCGCGAGGACGGCGAGCGGTTCGCGCAATGGGCCGCCCGCGCCGACGAAAGCGCCCTCCAGTGACCGAGCGAGCGGCGCCGTACTACTGCCCGTACTGCGGTGACGAGGATCTGCGGCCGGAAGAGAACGGCGGCTGGCTGTGTTCCGCTTGTCGCCGGGTTTTCTCGGTCAAGTTCCTCGGTCTGTCCCTTCCGGAGGTTTCCCGATGACCGCGACCGCCGACTACAAGACCCTCGCCGAGCGCGCTTCGAAGGAGCTCGCCGACGCCACCGCGGAAGAAGCGCTGCGCTGGACCGTGGACACGTTCGGCGACGACTTCATCGTCGCGTCCAACATGCAGGACGCCGTGCTCATCGACCTCGCCACCAAGGTGAAGTCCGATGTGGACGTTCTGTTCCTGGAGACCGGCTACCACTTCCCGGAGACGATCGGCACGCGCGACGCCGTTCAGGCGGTGTACCCGGACGTCCACATCGTGAACGCGCAAGCCGAACAGAGCGTCGCCGAGCAGGACGCCGAGTACGGCCCCAAGCTGCACGACCGTGACGCCACGCTGTGCTGCAACCTGCGCAAGGTGGTGCCGCTGCGCAAGACGCTGGCGAACTACTCCGCCTGGGTCACCGGTGTCCGCCGGGTGGACGCCCCGACCCGCGCGAACACCCCGATCGTCACCTGGGACGACCGCAACGGCCTGGTCAAGGTCAACCCGATCGCGGCGTGGACCGACGACGAGTTCAACGGCTACATCCGTGAGCACGGCATCCTCGAAAACCCGCTGGTGTCGATCGGCTACCTCTCGATCGGCTGCGCGCCCTGCACGGCTCGCGTCGAGCCGGGGCAGGACCCGCGCAGTGGCCGGTGGGCGGGCCAGTCGAAGACCGAGTGCGGACTGCACGGCTGATGTCAGACACCGAGGGACGCATGACAACATTGGAACCCGCGACCGATGCGGCACAGGACAACCTGGCCGCCCTCGAATCCGAGGCCATCCACATCTTCCGGGAGGTGGCAGGCGAGTTCGACCGCCCGGTGATCCTCTTCTCCGGAGGCAAGGACTCGACGCTGCTGCTGCACCTGGCCATCAAGGCGTTCTGGCCGGCGCCGGTGCCGTTCCCGCTGCTGCACGTGGACACCGGGCACAACTTCGACGAGGTCATCGAGTTCCGCGACCGCGTCGTCGAGCGGCACGGCCTGCGCCTGGTCGTCGCGAAGGTGCAGGACTGGATCGACGACGGACGGCTGGAGGAGCGCGCGGACGGGATGCGCAACCCGCTGCAGACCACGCCGCTGCTCGACACGATCGCCGAGCACAAGTTCGACGCGGTCTTCGGCGGCGGCCGCCGCGACGAGGAACGCGCCCGGGCCAAGGAGCGGATCTTCAGCCTCCGCAACGCCTTCGGCCAGTGGGAGCCGCGCCGCCAGCGGCCCGAGCTGTGGAACCTCTACAACGGGCGGCACCGCCCTGGTGAGCAGGTCCGGGTCTTCCCGCTGTCCAACTGGACCGAGGCCGACGTCTGGAACTACATCGCCCGCGAGAAGGTCGAGCTGCCGTCGATCTACTACGCGCACCAGCGCGAGGTGTACCTGCGCGACGGGATGTTGCTGGCCGAGGGCCCGTGGGGTGGCCCGCGGCCGGGCGAAGAGGTCCGCGAGCTGACCGTCCGCTACCGGACCGTCGGCGACGGTTCGTGCACCGGCGCGATCGAATCCACCGCGGCCACCGTCGAGGAGGTCATCGCCGAGGTTTCGGCCTCGCGGCTGACCGAGCGCGGCGCGACCCGGGCCGACGACCGGATGTCCGAAGCGGCCATGGAAGACCGCAAGCGTGAGGGGTACTTCTGATGAGTTCGCTGCTGCGCCTGGCCACCGCCGGGAGCGTGGACGACGGCAAGTCGACCCTGGTCGGCCGGCTGCTGTACGACACGAAGTCGGTGCTCGCCGACCAGCTCGACGCCGTCACCCGCGCGTCCGTCGACAAGGGATTGTCCACACCGGACCTCTCGCTGCTGGTCGACGGCCTGCGCTCGGAACGCGAGCAGGGCATCACCATCGACGTCGCCTACCGGTACTTCGCGACGCCGAAGCGGTCGTTCGTGCTGGCCGACACGCCGGGGCACGTGCAGTACACGCGCAACACGGTGACCGGCGCGTCCACCGCGCAGCTGGCCGTGCTGCTGGTCGACGCGCGCAAGGGCGTCATCGAGCAGACCCGCCGGCACGCGGCCGTGCTGGCCCTGCTCGGCGTGCCGCAGCTGGTGCTGGCGGTGAACAAGATCGACCTGGTCGGCTACGACGAGGCGACCTTCACCGTGATCGCCGAGGAGTTCGCCGAGCACGCGCTGTCGCTGGGCTACGAGCGCGGGTCCGTGCTCGCCATCCCGGTGTCCGCGCTGGAGGGCGACAACGTCGCGGCCCGCTCGGAGCGGACGCCGTGGTACACCGGGCCGAGCCTGCTGGAGCACCTGGAAGAGGTGCCGGTCGCGCCCGACCCGCACGACTCGGCGCTGCGGTTCCCGGTGCAGTACGTGATCCGCCCGCGCACGGCCGAGTACCCGGACTACCGCGGCTACGCGGGCCAGATCGCGGCCGGCACGGTCCGGCCCGGCGACGATGTCGTCGTGCTGCCGCAGGGCATCCGCAGCCGCGTCGAGCGCATCGACACCGCCGACGGGCCGCTGGCCGAAGCCGGCGCCGGGACGTCGGTGACGCTGCTGCTCACCGACGACATCGACATCTCGCGCGGCGACCTGATCGCCGCCGCGGACAGTCCGCCGCAGGTCACCGACGAGATCACCGGCACGCTGTGCTGGCTGTCGTCCAAGCCGCTGAAGCCGGGCGCGCGCCTGCTCGTCAAGCACGGCACCCGCACGGTGCAGGCGCTGGTGGACGAGCTGCACGCCCGGTTCGACGAGCAGACGCTGTCCAGTGTGGACTCTCCGGCGTCGCTGGAGCTCAACGACATCGGCCGCGTCACCCTGCGGCTGGCCGAGGAGCTGGGCGTCGACGACTACGGCACCAGCCCGCGCACCGGCGCGTTCCTGGTCATCGACCCGAAGGACGGCGACACGCTGGCCGCGGGACTGGTGGGTGAGCGCTTCTCGTGACACCACCGCTGGTCGCCGTCGCCCACGGCAGCCGCGACCCCCGCTCGGCGGCGACCGTGCGGGCCCTCGTCGACGTCGTGCGCGACCGGGCCCCGGGGGTGCCGGTCTACGAGTCCTTTTTGGACCTTTCGGCGCCGTCGGTCACCGACGTGCTGCGGTCGCTGCACGCCGACGGCCACCGGTCGGCGGTCGTGGTGCCGTTGCTGCTGGGCAGCGCGTTCCACGCCCGGGTCGACCTGCCGGCCCTGATCGACTCGGTGACCGACTCCTGCCCGGGCTTCCGGGTGCAGGTGTCGGACGTGCTCGGTGCCGACCCGGCGTTGCAGGCGGTCGCCTTGGACCGGCTGGCCGCGGCGCCGCTTTCCGGCCGGGGCGTGATCGTCAGCGCGGTCGGTTCGTCGAACGCTTCCGCGAACGCCGTGGTCGCTGCGCTGGCCACCCGCTGGGAAGAGCGGCTCGGGGTGCCGGTGAGCGAGGCGTTCGCGTCGGCCGCCCAGCCGGACATCCCGGCGGCGGCGGCTTCGTTGCGGTCGCGAGGTGCGCGGCACCTCGTGGTGGCTTCGTGGTTTTTGGCGCCGGGCCTGCTTCCGGACCGGATCGCGCGGCTGGCCCGCGAGGCGGATCCGGCGGCGTTCATCGCGGCGCCGCTGGCCGACGATCCGCGCGTCGCGGACGTCGTGGTCAGCCGGTACGCGTCCGCGGTCAGCGGACTGCTCCGCCAGTACGCCTGACACCGCCAAAAGGCGAGTCTTATTCACATTTTCGTTACCACCCGTGCATGGGAACGGTAAATTCTTGACCTCCTACTTAACTTGCCGGTAACAATCAGGGCGGCTGCGCAGCTTTCTTCCTCCCCTCGTGAAACCGCAGGTAGGTGGACACAGATGAAAGCTCTTCACTTTTCCCGGCTCGCCGCGCTGACCGCGGCCGCGGTGCTCCCGATCGCCCTCGCCGCCCCGGCGTCGGCGGCCACCACCGTCACCTTCGACTGCCAGGCCAACGCCCCCATCGTCGGGCCGCAGAAGGTGGCGCTGAACCAGGACGCCGCCGTCACCGCGCCCGCCACCGTCGCGCCCGGGGCCGCGTTCGACGTCGTCATCGACCCCGCGCCGAACACCGTTCCGAGCACGGTCAGCGGGAACAAGGTCAAGAACATCAACACGTTCGCGCTCAAGATCCCGATCCCGGCGAACTCGTCGTACGTCGGCGCGGACCTGGCGGGCGGTTCCGGCCTCGGCTCGACCCCGCCGACCATCTCCGTCGCGAACGGCGTCGCCACGCTGAGCTTCCCCGGCCCGATCGCCGGCGGGGCCACGTTCGAACTGCCCACCGTCACCGCCCACCTGACCGCGGGCCAGTCCGGCACCATCCAGACCAGGCTCGCCGGGACCAGCTACAGCGACCCGGGCCTGACGTTCAAGGCGGTGGCCGGCACGATCATCGGCGACCTCACCGCCCCGACGGCCTGCTTCCCCAACCCCAGCCCGGTCTTCACCACGACGACCATCGGCTGAACGCCGGATCACCCTGCGGGCGGAAGCCCGTAGGGTGATCCACATGGGGAACTTCGAACTCGCTCAGGTCAACATCAGCCGGATGAAGGCACCGCTCGACGACGAGTCCTTCCGCGGGTTCGTCGAAGCGCTGGAGCCGGTGAACGCGATCGCCGACCGCGCGCCCGGCTTCGTGTGGCGCCTGCAGACCGAGGACGGCGACGCGACGTCGATCCGCGCCTTCGAGTGGGACGTGCGCGGCACGTCCGGGATCCTGGTCAACATGTCCGTCTGGACGTCGGTGGAAGCACTGGCGGCCTTCGTCTTCTCCGGCGAGCACCTGGCGATCCTCCGGCGCCGCCGCGAGTGGTTCCACCACGTGCGCGAGGCGATGACCGTGCTCTGGTGGGTCCCAACCGGGCACCGGCCGACGACCGCGGAAGCCGAGGAGAAGATCAAGCACCTCCGCGTCCACGGCCCGACCCCCGAGGCGTTCACGCTCAAGCAGCACTTCTCCCCGGCCGCCGACGCTCGCGAGGGTGAGCCCGGCTGGCTGTGCCCCGCGTAACACCGGCCACCGGCGGCGAGTGTGCAAGGGTGTCGACCATGGCTGACGAACTGGTGCACTACGACGTGGTGGGCGGCACCGCCACGATCACCCTGGACTCCCCGCACAACCGCAACGCGCTCTCCGCGCAGCTCCGCCGCGAGCTCTCGGACTCCCTCGCCAAGGCGGTCGCCGACGACGCCGTGCGCGTGATCGTGCTCACCCACACCGGTCCGGTCTTCTGCGCGGGGATGGACCTCAAGGAGGCCCGCGGCGCCGGCGCCGGCGACCAGGGCGTGAACGAGTTCCCCCGGATCCTCGAGCAGCTGTGGACCAGCCCGAAGCCGGTGGTCGCCCGCCTGGCCGGGCCCGCGCGGGCCGGCGGGATCGGCATGGTGGCCGCCTGCGACATCGCCGTGGCCGTGCCGGACGCGACGTTCGCCTTCTCCGAAGTCCGCATCGGTGTGGTGCCGGCGATCATCTCCCTGACCGTGCTCCCGCGGCTGAACCCGCGCGCGGCCCACGAGCTGTTCCTGACCGGCGACACCTTCGACGCGCGCCGCGCGGTCGAGATCGGCCTGCTGAACTCGGCGACCGACGACCTCGACGCCGAGGTCACCCGGTTCGTGAAGGCCCTGGCGGCGGGCGGCCCGAAGGCGCTGGCCGAGACGAAGGCGCTGCTGAGCCGCCCCCGTCCCGCCACGCCTTCGGACGGCTTCGAGGAGATGCTCGGCCTGTCGGCGAAGTTCTTCGCCGGCGAGGAAGGCCAGGAAGGCATCCTGGCCTTCGCCCAGAAGCGCAAGCCGAACTGGGTCCCGCAGGACTGAGCCGGGCCGGACGCCGCTCAGGCGTCCGGCAGCACCACCGTGAGCCGCCACGAACCGGCGCCGGGGCCGAGCGCTCGCTGGGCGTCCGAGAGCACGCTGCGGATGGCCAGGTACGTCTTGGGCTCGGCCTTGCGCAGCGCGTCCGAACCCGGCCAGATCAGCACGTGCTCCCCCGGCGGCAGCCACGACAGGTCGGTCAGGCAGTCGTAGAGCGCGTCGAGGTTGTGGCCGAAGTAGTCCGGAAAGGACAGTGCCTCGGCGAACGCTTCGAGCGTGCTGGCCTTGTCGACGGTCGGCCGCGAGTTCACCAGGTGCGGGTACGCGCCCCGGGCGAACGCCTCTTCCGCGGCGGCCTTCGCCAGCTCGCCGGCGCTCATCGGGCCGGGTCCACGACGACGAACGACGCGTAGTGGTCGCCGGTGTAGTACAGCTCGTGCGCCTGCCCGGTGATCAGCCGCCGGGCACCGCGGTCGGGGCTCCCGGGCGTCTTCACCGTGTACTCGTGGTAGTAGCCGGACTTCTTGCCGGGCAATCTCTTCTCGCGGTTCTCGAAGACGACGTCGTCGTTGCGCGGGTAGGGGTACGGGCCGCCCGCCTCGATCAGCTTCCACGTGTCCGTGGCCTGCGGCGGGAGCGCGGAAAGCGCCTTCACCGGCAGCCCGGAGTCCGCGCCCGGCACGGCGGCACTGCCCTTGGCGGGCGTGCTGCTCTTCGCGGGCGCGCTCGCCGAGGTGCTCGGCGAAGACGACGTCGAGCTGCTGCCGAGGTTGTCCTTGACCAGCCAGCCCCCCAGCACCAGCACGAGGAGCCCGATCAGCGCGGCGGTGATCCGCCTTCGGTTGAACATGGTTCGCGAGCCTATGCCGACCCGTCGGGGGACTCGTCGTCACGCCCCGGAGCCAGCCGGCGGGCGAACAGGCCGACGACCTTGTCGAGCACCCACGCGGCAGCCAGGCACAACGGCACGACAACCACCATGACCAGCACGAACTGCACCGGGAACCAGGCCTGGGCGAGCCACAGCTCGACCCCGTCCCACCAGTCGGCAAGCCCGTTGAACACGGTGTGAGCCTACGCGCGCCCTGCTGCCACCGCGCCTCAGGGGCGGTACGTTGCGAAGCATGTTCGCCGTGTACGCGCAGGAACCCAACGCCGAAAGCCCGCTGGACTCGCTCGTCGTCGGCGAGCGCCCCGAACCCGAAGTGCCCGACGGCTGGGTCCGCGTGCACGTCAAGGCGGCCAGCCTCAACATGCACGACCTCTGGACGCTGCGCGGCGTCGGGATCAAGCCGGAGCAGTTCCCGATGATCCTCGGCTGCGACGGCGCCGGCACCCTCGACGACGGCTCCGAGGTCGTCATCCACTCGGTGATCAACGCGCCGGGCTGGCAGGGCGACGACACCCTCGACCCGAAGCGCACCCTGCTCACCGAGAAGCACCAGGGCACCTTCGCCGACCAGGTCGTCGTGCCGGCCCGCAACGTCGTGCCGAAGCCCGCGGCGCTGAGCTTCGCCGAGGCCGCCACCATGGGCACGGCCTGGCTGACCGCCTACCGGATGCTCTTCGTGAAGTCCGGGCTGCGGCCGGGGCAGACGATGCTCGTGCAGGGTGCCTCCGGCGGTGTCTCGACGGCGCTGGTCCAGCTCGGCCGCGCGGCCGGGTTCCGGGTCTGGGTGACCGGCCGCACCGAGGAGAAGCGGGCCCTCGCCACGAGCCTCGGCGCGCACCAGGCGTTCGAGTCCGGCGCGCGGCTGCCCGAGCGCGTCGACGCGGTGTTCGAGACCGTCGGCAAGGCCACCTGGTCACACTCGGTGAAGTCGCTCAAACCGGGCGGGATCATCGTGGTCTCGGGGTCGACCAGCGGCCCGGACGCGCACGCGGAGCTGCAGCGCGTCTTCTTCCTCCAGCTGCGGGTCGCCGGCTCGACCATGGGCACCCGTGACGAGCTCGCCGACCTGCTCGCCTACCTCGACCTGACCGGCGTCCGGCCGCAGATCGGCGCGGAACTTTCATTTTCCGAAGCACCCAAGGGCTTCCAGGCGATGCTGGACGGGGACACCGCCGGCAAGATCGTGTTCACCCGCTAGACCGCCGCTGAGCTGGGCGGATCGGCGTGTCCGCCCGGCTCGGCATTCGGTGATTCTTCGACGTACTCAGTTCGAGATCTGGTTGTTAGCCCCTATTTTCGACCGAAACCCAATGGTTGCAAGGTAATCTTGGGGTATGACCGCGACGAAGCGGCCCACTCCGGCTGGACCGGACGGCCGGCCCAGCAGCGACCCGGACCCGATCCGAGTCTCCTTCCGGCGCTACGCCGGCGTCCGCACCCGCGTGCTCGAGGTCGGCGACCTCGCCCCCGAGCCGGAGGCTCCCCGTCGTTCCCTGCGCCGCCGGGCGGCCGCACCGCACGTCCGGCCCAGCGCCCCGCGGCTGGTGCTCCTGCACGGCTACTGCGACAGCGCCGACACCTGGCGCCCCGCGTTGGAGCAGCTCGCGGCCGCCGGCATCCCGGCGGTCGCGGTCGACCTCCCGGGTTTCGGTGACGCCCAGCCGCTGCGGCCGGGTCCGATGCTGCCCCAGCTCGACGCGTTCACCACCGCCGTCGTCCGCGAGCAGGCCGTGCTCGGCTCGGTCGTGCTGGCCGGCAACTCCCTCGGCGGCACCATGAGCCTGCGCGCGGCGCAGAACAGCCGCCTGCCGATCTCCGGCGTCGTCTCGATCGCCGCGCCGGGCTTCGTCGACTCGTGGCTGATCCGCACGGTCGCGCGCTACCCGCTGCCGCTGCGGCTGTACTCGTCGCTGCCCGTCCCGGTGCCGGGGTTCCTGGTGCGCAAGGTCGCCGAGCAGCTCGTCCCGCGGCTGCTGTACGCCGACTCGAGCGTCGCCGACGCCGTGCAGGTGCAGCGGTTCACCGCCCTCTTCCCGGACTACCGCGCGACCAAGAGCCGCCTCGAGCAGGCCCGGCAGCTCGTCGCGGAGCTCGCCGACGCCTACCGGCTCGACTCGGTCGAGGTGCCGCTGCTGGTCGTCGCGTGCGGCAAGGACAAGCTCGTCACCGCGGCGTCCGGGCGGCAGCTGCACACGCTGGTGCCGCACAGCAGGCTGCTGGTCCGCGAGGACTGGGGCCACTGCCCGCAGCTGGACGACCCGGTGGAGATCGCGGAGCTGCTCACCTACTTCGCGGCGAGCGCGGTCCGGACCACCCAGGCCAAGCGGGCCGCGGCGACGGCCCCGAAGGCCGTGAGCGAGGACACCGCGGCGGGCTGAGCGGCTCACGCTGTCTTCACGCGCGGATGGCGGTAGGTTCCGCGAAGGCCCGTGATCCGGGCCTTCCACCGACCGTTCGGGAGACGATGATGTCCGCTCCAGGAGGCTTGGGCTCGAGCTCCGGCATCTTCCGGCGCAAGCCGATCGACCAGATCCAGGACACGACGGAAAGCGGCGGCCTGCAACGCACCCTGGGGCTGTGGCAGCTGACCGCCATCGGCATCGGCGGCATCATCGGCGCCGGGATCTTCGCCCTCGCCGGCAGCGTCGCGCACGGCGACGACGCGGCGGGCATCCCGGGGGTCGGCCCGGCCGTGCTGATCTCGTTCCTCATCGCCGGCGTGGCCAGTGCCGCGGCGGCGTTCTCCTACGCCGAGTTCGCCGGCCTGATCCCGAAAGCCGGCTCGGCCTACACCTACGGCTACGCGGTGCTCGGCGAGGTCGTCGGCTGGTTCATCGGCTGGGACCTGCTGCTGGAGTACACCGCGATCGTGTCGGTGGTGGCGATCGGCATCTCCGGCTACTTCAACTTCCTGCTCGGCCAGATCGGCCTCGACCTGCCCGCGTGGATGCTCGGCGCGCCCGGCACCGGCCCCGGCCACAAGGTCGACCTGTTCGCCGCGCTGCTGTGCCTGCTGATCGCGTTCCTGCTCAACCGCGGCATCCGCAGCGCCGCCCGGTTCGAGACGGCGATGGTCGGGATCAAGGTCCTGATCGTGCTGGTGGTCATCCTGGTCGGCTTCTTCTACGTCAAGACCGGCAACTACACGCCGTTCGCGCCCGCGGGCTTCGGCGGCGCGGTGACCGGAGCCGCGACGGTGTTCTTCGCCGTCTTCGGCTACGACGCCATGAGCACCGCCGCGGAGGAGTCCAAGGACGCGCAGCGGCACATGCCGAAGGCGATCCTGTACTCGCTGGCCATCTCGATGGTGCTGTACGTGCTGGCCTGCCTGGTGCTGACCGGCATGCAGAAGTACACCGAGATCGACCCGAAGAGCGGCTTCTCGACGGCGTTCAAGTCGGTCGGCCTCGACGGGCTGGCCACGGTCATCGCGATCGGCGCGATCGTCGGCATCCTGACCGTGCTGTTCACGTTCCTGATGGGCGCGACCCGCGTCGGCTACTCGATGAGCCGCGACGGCCTGCTCCCGGCGTGGTTCGGCAAGACCAACGAGAAGCGCCAGGTGCCGAGCCGGATGACCTGGATCCTCGGTGGCGCGTCGGCGGTCATCGCCGGGGTGCTGCCGATCGGCGAGGCGGCGGAGCTGACGAACATCGGCATCCTGCTCGCGTTCGTCGTCGTCTGCGTCGCCGTGATCGTGCTGCGCTACAAGCAGCCGGACCTGCCGCGGACGTTCCGGACGCCCGGCATGCCGGTGGTGCCCGCGATCGGCGTGGTGTTCTCGATCTGGCTGATCACGTTCCTGCAGCCGGCGACCTGGCTGCGGTTCGCCGTCTGGTTCGTGATCGGCCTGGTCATCTACTTCCTGTACAGCCGGCGGCACTCGGTGCTGAACCGCACGGACGCCTAGCGGATCCGGTCGAGGCGCGCGGCGGCTTCGCGCGCCTCGACCTTCAGCCGCTCGAGGATCACGGCGGCCGAAGCGTCGTAGGCGAGCGGGTACGTCTGGCCCGCCCACAGCGAGATCGCTTCGGGGTCGCCCGCCTTCGCCGAGGCCTTGCGCACCGGGCCCGCCAGGTGGTTGAGCTGCGGGTACGCGGCCGGGGCGCCCTCGGACAGCGCGTCCATGAACTTGTTGACCAGCCCGCGCGCGGGGCGGCCGCTGAAGGCGCGGGTGAAGGCCGTCTCGCGCTCGGCGAGGGCGAGGGCCTTGCGGTGCGCCTCCGACGTCCCGGCTTCGTCCGCGCGCAGGAAGACCGTGCCCAGCTGGGCCGCGGTGGCCCCGGCGGCGAGCACGGCGGCGACGTCCGCGCCGTGCACCAGCCCGCCGGCGGCGATCAGCGGCAGGTCGACCCGGGCGGCGACGAGCCGCAGCAGCGCGAGCACGCCGTATTCGGCGCCGCCGCCGGGCAAGCGCGGGTCGTCGGTGAACAGGCTCCGGTGCCCGCCGGCCTCGAAGCCCTGGACGACGAGCGCGTCGGCGCCGAGGTCGGCGGCCCGGTGCGCGGCCTCCGGAGTCGTCACGGTGACGACGACCTCGCTCCCGGCTTCCTTCAGGAGCAGCACGTCCGACGGCGTGGGCGGGCCGAAGGTGAACGACACCACGCGAATGCGCTTCTCGAGCACGACGTCCAGCTTCGCCGGGTAGTGGTCGTCGTCCCACTTCGGTTCGCCGAGTTCGACGTCGTACTCCCGGGCGAACTCCTCGAGCCGCTCGCGGTGCGCGCCGATGTCGGCGCCGGTGTCCGGCTGCGGGACGAAGAGGTTGACGCCGAACTCGCCGTCGGTCAGCTCCCGCGTGCGGTCGATCTGCGCGGCCAGCGCGGCGGGGGTGAGCATGCCGGCGGAGAGGAAGCCGTAGCCGCCGGCCTCGGTCACCGCGGCGACCAGCTCCGGGGTGGTGGGCCCGCCCGCCATCGGCGCGGCGACGACCGGGAACGTCAGCTCGTCGAACATGCCACCGAGCGTAGTCCTCAGGCGGGCAGCAGCATCGTGTAGAGCTTCGTGATCAGCCCGTTCCCGACCAGCGCGACGTCGATCCCCCGCACGACCGGCGGTTGCCCTTCCGGGCCGAGCCGCCACGCGAGGTGGCCCAGGTCGTGGTTGACCAGCACCGGGCCGTCGGGCGCGAACACGAAGCCCGGGGACTGCTCCAGCAGGCCCTTCGCCTTGGCGTTCAGCTCCTCGTGGCCGGTCGTGACGCCTTCCGGGTCGGCGAACTCGACGTCGGCCGCGTACGTCTCGGCGATCGCCTTCGCCCGCCGTTCGTCGTCGCGCTCGTTGAACACCTTCAGCAGGTTGGCTTCCATCAGCTCGGCCACCGTCGCCATGCACGTCCTCCTCGGGTCGGCACCCATATTACGTGACATGTCACGTAACTGTCAGGGGTGGTCGTCCGGCCGGGGCAGGCTGCCGTGCTCGACGAGCGTGTCGTAGACGCGGTCCAGCAGCGTCGTCAGCTGCGCCTTCTCCTCCGGGCCGAGGGCATCCAGGAACGCCTGCCGGACGAAGCCGACGTGGTCCGGCGCCGCCTGCCGCAGCGTCTCCCAGCCCGTTCCCGACAGCTCAACCTCGGTCACGCGGCGGTCGTCGGCGGCGGTCCCGGTCTCGACCAGCCCGCGCGCCCGCATCCGCTTCAGGTGGTGCGACAGCCGGCTGCGCTCCCAGCCGATGCGGACCGCGAGGTCGGTCACCCGCATCCGGCCGCCGGGCGCGCTCGTCAGCGCGACCAGCACGTGGTAGTCGGCGAGCGAGATCCCGCTGTCGGCGCGCAGCTGCCGGTTCAGCTCGTACTCCAGCCGGAGGTGCACCTTCATGTAGGCGTACCAGGCGGCCGTCTCGGCGCCCGAGAGCAGCGCGAACGGCGACCCCGGCGCGAAGTCCCCTGTCACGCGGCGAGCTTAACCACCCAAACTGGTCTAGACCATCGGCGCAGGAAGTGCGACGATCCGGGCAGGTGCGACGGCGAGGTCGCGCCCCCTTCTGCCTGGAGGTCCCCCGGTGAAGCATTCGTTGGCGCGGCGGCTCGGCCGCGCACTCGCCGTGCTGGCCCTGATCGGCGCCAGTACCCAGCTCACGCCGGCCGCGGCGGCCACGCCGGCGCTGCAGTCGATCGTGCCGGTGCCGGTCTCGGTGACCCCGGCGGCCGGCGTCACGTTCCCGCTGGTCGCGACCACTTCGATCGTCACCGAAGCCGGTTCGGCACCCGCGCGTCAGGTCGGCGACTACCTGGCGGGCGTGCTGCGGCCGTCGACCGGCTTCGCACTGCCGGTGTCCGACGCGCCCGCGTCCGTGCCTTCCGGCAGCATCGCGCTGCTGCTCAGCGGCGCACCCGCGTCGGTCGGCGCGCAGGGCTACCAGCTGGTGTCGACGGCGTCCTCGGTCACCGTGCGGGCCACGACCGCCGACGGGCTGTTCGCGGGCGTCCAGACGTTGCGGCAACTGCTGCCCGGCCGCGTCGAGAGCGCTTCGGCCCAGCCGGGGCCGTGGAGCATCCCCGGCGCGACGATCGTGGACTACCCGCGGTTCGCCTACCGCGGCGCGATGCTCGACGTCGCCCGGCACTTCCACCCGGTGTCGACGGTCAAGCGGTACATCGACCAGCTGGCCCAGTACAAGATCAACCACCTGCACCTGCACCTGGCGGACGACCAGGGCTGGCGCATCCAGATCGACAGCTGGCCCCGCCTGACGACCTACGGCGGCAGCACCCAGGTCGGCGGCGGCGCGGGTGGCTACTACACGAAGGCGCAGTACACCGACATCGTGAACTACGCGGCTTCACGCCACATCACGATCATCCCGGAGATCGACATGCCGGGGCACGTGAACGCGGCCCTGGCGTCGTACGCGGAGCTGAACTGCAACGGCGTCGCGCCGGCGTTGCGCACCGACACGGCGGTCGGTTACAGCTCGCTGTGCATCTCGAAGGACATCACGTACACGTTCGTCGCGGACGTCCTGCGCGAACTGGCGGCCCTGACCCCGGGCCCGTACCTCCACATCGGCGGCGACGAAGCATCTTCCACCTCTTCGGCCGACTACCTGACGTTCGTCGGCAAGGTGCTCCCGCTGGTGGCGGCGACGGGCAAGTCGGTGGTGGGCTGGCACGACATCGCCAAGGCGACCCTGCCTGCCTCGGCCAGCCCGCAGTTCTGGGGAACGTCCACATCGGACGCCGGTGTCACGGCGGCGGTTTCCCGCGGCAGCAAGGTGATCCTGTCGCCGGCGAACAAGGCGTACCTGGACATGAAGTACAACAGCTCGACGCCGATCGGCCTGTCGTGGGCGGGGTACATCGAGGTCCAGGACGCGTACAACTGGAACCCGGGCGCGTACCTGTCGGGCGTGGGCGAGTCCGCGGTCCGCGGCGTCGAGTCACCACTGTGGACGGAGACGGTGGTGACACCGTCGGACATCGACTACCTGGCGTTCCCGCGCTTGGGTGCGTACGCGGAGCTGGGCTGGTCCCCGTGGTCGACGCACGACTGGACGGCCTTCCGCACCCGGCTCGGCGCCCAGGCGCCCCGCTGGGTGGCCCAGGGGATCAACTTCTACCGGTCGTCCCAGGTCGCGTGGGACACGGGCGGAACGACGAACCCGGGCACGTGCACGGACCCGGCCTGGAGCGCGACGCAGGTCTACACGGGCGGGAACGTGGTCTCCCACAACGGCCACAAGTGGACGGCGAAGTGGTGGACACAGGGCGAGGAGCCGGGAACGACGGGCCAGTGGGGCGTCTGGACCGACAACGGCGCCTGTTAAGCCGAGCGGCGACCCCGACGTCGTCAAGCGAGGGCGTCGGGGTCGTTCAGTTCCAGGTCTTCGAGCAGGACCAGGAGGCTGTTGTCGTGCTCCCGGTCTTCTTCAAGCGCCAAGTCGCCAAGTGCGGACAAC
Source organism: Amycolatopsis sp. NPDC004169 (assembly GCF_040610315.1). Classification (NCBI taxonomy): domain Bacteria; kingdom Bacillati; phylum Actinomycetota; class Actinomycetes; order Pseudonocardiales; family Pseudonocardiaceae; genus Amycolatopsis; species Amycolatopsis sp. NPDC004169. The sequence goes on along the minus strand of NZ_JBEXMD010000013.1, from coordinate 172,245 downwards.
TGTGCCGCGAGCCAGCTGCGGGGCATCCGCCGGGCGATCAGCGCCAGCTGCCGCAGGACGTGACCCCGGTACCGATGCCGCTGGTCGACGTCGCTCGGCGCGAAGCCGTGGGCCGCGAACTCCCAGGCCGTGGTGAATGCCTGAGTCAGGGCCTCGGGGTCAGCGGTGCTGGTGGCCGCCAGGCAAAAGGTGATCAGCGCGTGCGCTCCGGACACCGGTCGCGGCCGGCCGCCGGTGTGGTGGAAGGTGAAGACGGCCGCACTCAGGTGCGGGTGGAACGGGTCGAGTGCGTGCACGATGACTTCGTCGTCGGCCTCGCAGTGGAATCGGCCTTGGTTGCGCAGGTAGCCGTAAGTCCCCTCGTACCACCCCAATCCCTCGAACGGCTCTATCGGCCGCTTCGGGTGACCTGGCCAGAAGCGGCCGTAGGTCCAATAAGTGTCCGGCGTCCACGCGTCTGCCGAGTGCATCGGGACCACGGACGCGGTGCGGCGCTCGCCTTTCCACTCGCGCTCCACCGTGAACTGGCGGATGAGCCCCTTCCAGCTCTCGCCGGGCAGCTGCGAACGCCACAGCAACGTCCACCGGCGCCATGCGTCGACCGGTTCGGTTGCGTCCGGGAACAGATCGTCGACGCAGAGGCGCCCGCTCGCGAGGACGAGCAGGACGGTCAGGTTCACTGAGTATGCCGCATGCCGTTCCGGCTGGTTCGCTGACCGCGGCCGGTAGCCTGCGAACGCGTCAGTGTGCCTCGGCTGAAGTGCCTGCCGCACCAGCGAAAGCAGCAACTCACGCAGGATCGCACGATCGGCTTCCGAAACCGCGGCGAGCCGCTCACCGATGAACGAGACGGTGGTTTCGCGCGTGACCAGAGGAGCGAAGGAAAGCAGCGCGTAGAGGAAGGAGTCGTCGAGCACTCCGGGGCGGCCTCGATGAGCCACCGTCCGTGCGGCGGCGACGAGGTCGCCCAACTCTTCCGTCACGAGCCGGCCGGCCAGGTATTCACCGAAGGTCGCGTGGAGGAATTCGTAAGTGCGCAGCCGCCGGTCGTCCTGGACAGCCTGGGTCTCGTGGATGAAGTAGAAGCGCCCGAACATCAGCTGAGCCGCAGTCAGACCGGCCCGAAGTCCGCTGGCGTGCGGCTGCGGCGCAGCCAGCAAGGCCGCCAGGTCGGCGTCCACCTCCGCTTCGGTGACCCACTGCCGGGTGCGGTTGAACATCGAGAACGCCGTGATCGACAGCCACAGCAGCTCCTGTTCCGTGGCGCGGTGGAACTCGGTGGGTGTCAGCCCGCCACCGGATTTGAGCACCTCCCGCGCGGCGAAGCGGACCAGCAGCTGTTCGTACAGCTCGGCCTGACCGAGCGCGACGTCGTGGTGTTGCAGTGAGTTGTCGTCGGCGTCATAAAGCGCCAACATGAGCAGCATCAGCGGCTGGCCGGCGAGATCGGCGTGAGGCGCAACCACATCAGCGGTCAGCGGGCACAGGCTGTTCGCAGTGAAGTAGGCCTCGTTGCTACCGTTCCACACATCGAGCCACTGCCCGATTTGGCCAGAGTCGAACGGTTCGAGGTGCACGGCGATCATCTCGTCGGCGGGGCGCGCCCGGTCCGCGACGGCAATCCGGCTGGTCACGAGCACCACCACCGGCCGGCCGAGTGCGGCTTCCCGCCGCTGGAACTCGGCGACCCGCTCGAGGTAGTCGGATTGGCTGGTTCCGGTGGCCTGAAGCAGCTCGTCGAAGCCGTCGAGGAGGATGACCGGCAGCGCGCCGGCGGCCTCGCGGGTCAACGCCGGCCAGGTGAGGTTCTCCCCGGTCGCGATCCGCACCGCCTCTTCGATGTGGCTCTGCAAGTCGGCTTCCACCTGTACCTCACGCAGCACCACCCGCACCACGAGGTATTCAGCCGTCGCGAGCCGCGCCGCAAGTACCTGCGTGAGGATCGACTTTCCGGCGCCGGGCTGGCCGAGGACGAGCAGCGGAGTCCGCGTCGCCTGCGGCGCCGTCAGATGGCCGACCAGGAATGCCGGGAGATCCACGCGCACTTCCCGCTGCGACCACCAGCGTTCCGACGCGATCTGATCGGAGACACCGACCTCGGCCACGCGAAACCTGGGCGTCACGTAGGCATCACCCAGCGCCGGAATGCAGAGGCCGGCGGGGGCGTCCCGGATCGAGATCATGGGCCGGTCGAGGGCATCGCGGTGGACGAGCCGCAAGGGGTGGGCGACCGGCGGCGTGCGGGTGAGGCCAGTCAGTGCGCGTTCCAATCCGGCCAGACCGGCACCGAGGTCACGGACCGCGGCCCTGGTCGCCTGGTGGTCCAGCAGGCCGGCCCAGAAGGCGAACTCGGGAAACTCCGTGGCCAGCCGCCGGTAATGTGCTTCGTACCGGGTGACGGCTCGGGTGTCCAGCTCGGCCAGCTTCCGCTCGAACCGGGCGCGCTCGGTCTCGTCCATCGACTCCCACCCGGCCAGCCCGGCCAGGAAATCCCGTGCCCGCGTCGCCAGCTGCCGGTAGTAGTGGGTCAAGCTCCCGAGCACGGCCTCATACGGCTGGTGCGGAGCGGGAATCGGGATGTCGTCCTCCACGACGGCGGCGAGCAGGCGATCCAGCCGGCGGGCCAAGTGCGGGCCGCCGAGCGCCACGCGCAGTTGATCAGCGCGATCGAGCCGGAGGTCCCGCAGCTCCGGGGGCAGCTCGATCTCCGACAACAGCTCGAAGAAGGCCGCCAGGACCGCGACCGCATGCGCGGCGATGAGCCGATGACTACGCTCCGCGCGGCCCAGGCCGCTCAGTCGGTCCCGGAGGCCCGAGGCGAGAGCGCCGGTCAGGCGAGCAAGCTCGGCTTTCGGATCGAACAGACTGAGCACCAAGTCCACGCCACCGGCTGCCGCGGTCAGGAGCATGCCGCCCGCAAGCTTGTCGAGCGCGGTAACGGTCCGGTTGTCCACACCGCCGAGGACCCGAACTGCGTCGCGAAAGCAAAGACCCCTGGCCATCGTCCCCCTTAGGTGTCGACCCAGGAGATCGCCGCGAGGTGCTGCTCCGCAACGCGCCGACTCGACGGTCACCCGAACGCACCACCCACGTGGGTTCGATGGTGGCTGCAATTCCGGTGAGATCCGCTCAACCACGGTGTGCCGCGCTGTCTGCTGCTCGCGTCCGGAGCCGTCCCGTACGAGCGGTCGTCGGGGCACTACGTAACGTCAACTCCGGACGGGCCAGCTGCGCGCCGGGCTAGGTTGGGGTCATGAGCGCTGATCTGGAGCAGGTTCGCACGCTGTCGCTGCAGGAACACGGCCTGGCCACGGTGGCCACCACCCGCGCGGACGGCACCGTGCACGCCTCCGTCGTCAACGCCGGCGTCTTCGACGATCCGGTGACCGGGGCTCCCGGTGTCGCGTACGTCGCCGTCGGGAAGGCGCACAAGCTGGCGCTGCTCCGGCGGGCCGGGCACGCCACCCTCACCTTCCGGCGGGGCTGGAACTGGCTCTCCGTCACCGGGGCCACCCACCTCATCGGGCCGGACGACCCCGACCCCGCGTTCGACCCCGCCGGGCTGCCGCAGCTGCTGCGGGACGTCTTCATCGCCGCCACCGGGACCCACGACGACTGGGCCGAGTACGACCGCGTCATGGCCGAAGAGCGGCGGGTCGCGGTGTTCATCCGGGCAGACCGGATAATCGGCAATCCCTGACCCCTCCGGCCCCAGGAGTCGTCCCGTTGTCCGAGTCACCGCCTCGCGTCACCAGACCGGTCAAGGTCCTCGTCGGCTTGCTCGTCGTCGCCGACGCCGGGTTCGGCGCGGCACTCGCCACCGGGCTGGTGCGCGGTCTCTCGCCGTGGCTGATCGGCGGCGCCTACGCGGCGACCGTGCTCGTCGCTGTCGTGGCCTTCCGCGTCTCCCGCGCACGCGACCTCAAGCGCGGCTTCGAGGGCCTGCGTGACCTCACCATCGGCGACGAGGGCATCCGCCTGCCCGCGGGCACGCTCAGCACGCGCCTGGTCCCCTGGCCGGAGATCGCCGAGGTGACCGTGCGCCGGTCGGCCCGCTTCGGCGACGGCTACCTGCGCGACGCCCTCTGGGTCGACCTGGTCACCGGCGGCGGCGTCGAGAGCTCGGTGCAGCGCTACGCACCGCGCGGCAAGCTCCAGCCGGCGCCACCCGGGCGGCGGCAGTTCGAGCAGACGGCGATCCTGCCCCCGGCCCTGTTCGACGCGATGCTCGACCGGCTCCGGAAGGAACTGCGCAACCGGCAGCTGGACGCCCAGTTCCGCGGCACTCGCTTCCTGCAGGACTGACGCAGCTCAGCCAAGGCGGCCCAGCAGCTCCCGTGGCACGACCCGCACCGGGAAGGGCCGCTCTGTCTCGAAGACCTCGTCGCCCGCCGCCTTGGCCACCTGGCAGTAGTGCCCCTCCTCGTCCAGCTCGAACACCGTCAGCGCGGGCTCATCCGGGTCGATCACCCAGTAGCTGTGGGTCCCGAGTCGTTCGTAGACCGCCTTCTTGGTGTTGAGATCGTGGATCGCCGTGCTCGGCGACAGCACCTCGACCGCCAGCACCGGTGCTGCCGGGAGATCCTTGTCCGTGAAGTCCTCGTCCAAGCCGACCAGGACGTCCGGCTGGAGCTCGACCTTGTCACCCGAGTGCACCGCGAACGGCGCGCCGACCACCTCGAACTCAGGCGGGCACGATGCTTCGAGCACACCGTAGAGCCGGTAAGCGATCTTCTGGTGTCTTCGACCGGGCGCGGGGCTCACGAGGAGCACCCCGTCGATGAGTTCGTAACGTCGGCCATCGTCCGGCATCCCAGCGAGGTCCTGCACCGTCAGGGGGCCCGAATCGGCGGGATGCTCGATGTCAGCCATGACCGTCATGGTGCTCTCCTTTCGCTCTTCGCACCAGAGCAAACCAGAGACCACCGACAGAAACCGCATCGAACGCGAGTTCGGCACCCATATTCACGCGGAGGCGTGAATATGGGTGCCACTGTCACATCAACGGAACAGTTACTTCTTCTTGCCGGAGTCCTCAGTGGACAGTGCAGCGACGAAGGCTTCCTGCGGAACCTCGACCCGGCCGACGGTCTTCATCCGCTTCTTGCCTTCCTTCTGCTTCTCCAGCAGCTTCCGCTTCCGCGAGATGTCACCGCCGTAGCATTTGGCCAGCACGTCCTTGCGGATGGCGCGAATCGTTTCGCGGGCGATGATCCGCGAACCGACCGCCGCCTGGATCGGGACCTCGAACTGCTGGCGCGGGATCAGCTCGCGCAGGCGCGTCGCCATCCGGTTGCCGTAGCCGTAGGCCGCGTCCTTGTGGACGATCGCCGAAAACGCGTCCACGGTTTCACCCTGCAGCAGGATGTCCACCTTGACCAGGTCGGAAATCTGGTCGCCCGCCTCTTCGTAATCGAGAGACGCATAACCGCGCGTACGCGACTTCAGCGTGTCGAAGAAGTCGAAGATGATTTCGGCGAGCGGGATGTTGTAGCGCAGCTCGACGCGGTCCTCGGACAGATAGTCCATGCCGAGCAGGGTGCCGCGCTTGGTCTGGCACAGCTCCATGATCGTGCCGACGAACTCCGACGGCGCGAGGATGCTCACCTTCGACACCGGCTCGTGGACCTCGGCGATCTTCAGCCCGGTCGGCCAGTCCGACGGGTTGGTCACGACCACCTCGCTGCGGTCCTCCAGCACCACGCGGTAGATGACGTTGGGCGCCGTCGAGATCAGGTCGAGGCCGAACTCGCGCTCGAGCCGGTCGCGCGTGATCTCCAGGTGCAGCAGGCCGAGGAAGCCGCAGCGGAAGCCGAAGCCCAGCGCCACCGACGTCTCCGGCTCGTAGTCCAGCGCGGCGTCGTTCAGCTGGAGCTTGTCCAGCGCCTCGCGCAGCTCGGGGTAGTCCGAACCGTCCACCGGGTACAGGCCGGAGTAGACCATCGGCTTCGGCTCGCGGTAGCCCGCCAGCGCCTCCTTGGCGCCGTGGCGCTCCGACGTCACGGTGTCGCCGACCTTCGACTGCCGGACGTCCTTCACGCCGGTGATCAGGTAGCCGACCTCGCCGACGCCCAGGCCCTTGCTCGGCTTGGGCTCCGGCGAGATGATCCCGACCTCCAGCAGCTCGTGCGTGGCGCCGGTCGACATCATCTTGATCTTTTCGCGCGGGGTGATCTTGCCGTCGACGACCCGGATGTAGGTGACGACGCCGCGGTAGGTGTCGTAGACCGAGTCGAAGATCATCGCGCGGGCCGGCGCGTCGGCGTCGCCCTGCGGCGCCGGGACCTGCTTGACGACCTCGTCGAGCAGCTCGGCGACGCCCATGCCGGTCTTGGCCGAGACCCGCAGCACGTCCTCCGGCTCGCAGCCGATGATGTGGGCCAGCTCACCCGCGTACTTGTCGGGGTCGGCCGAGGGCAGGTCGATCTTGTTCAGCACCGGGATGATCTGGAGGTTGTTCTCCAGCGCGAGGTACAGGTTGGCCAGCGTCTGGGCCTCGATCCCCTGCGCGGCGTCGACCAGCAGGATCGCGCCTTCGCACGCCTCGAGGGCCCGGGACACCTCGTAGGTGAAGTCCACGTGGCCGGGCGTGTCGATCATGTGCAGGACGTGGTCCTGCCCGTCGACCTGCCAGGGCAGCCGGACGTTCTGCGCCTTGATCGTGATGCCGCGCTCGCGCTCGATGTCCATCCGGTCGAGGTACTGGGCCCGCATGGCGCGCTCTTCGACCACGCCGGTGAGCTGCAGCATGCGGTCGGCCAGGGTCGACTTGCCGTGGTCGATGTGCGCGATGATGCAGAAGTTCCGGATCAGCTCCGGCGGCGTGAAGGTGGTGTCGGCGAACGTCGTCACTCGAATGAGTCCTCGGAAAGTCGGGGATGGCCACCTCTATGTTCCCATGGCCCTCCGGGTGCGGGTGGGGGTCATCCCCGATGCGGGGTTCCGCGATCCGTGGTGCCCTCGAAGTATGAGCACTCCGCACCAGCCGGCACCCCCTCCCCAGCCGGAGACCAGCGGGTTCGCCCGCGTCCTCGACCGGACGTTCGGTCACCCCTCCGGCGCACTCGGCCGCCTCGGCGGCTGGGTCATGGCCCGCGGCAACGCCGCCACCGAACACCGCGTCGTCGACCTCGCGAAGATCGAGCCGGACGAGACCGTCCTGGTCGTCGGCCCCGGCCCCGGCGTCGGCCTGGAGGCCGCCGCCCGCCTGGCCGGCCGCGCCGTCGGTGTCGACCCCTCCCTCGAGATGCTCACGCTGTGCCAGGAGCGCTGCGGCGACCGGGCCGAGCTGCGCGAAGGGTCGGCGGCGCACACCGGCGAGCCCGACGCGTCCGTCGACGTCGTGCTGAGCGTGAACAACGTCATGCTGTGGGACGACCGCGCGGCCGGGTTCGCCGAGCTGTTCCGAGTCCTGCGCCCCGGCGGGCGGCTGCTGCTGTCCGCGCACGAGAAGTGGCTGCCGGTGAGCAGGCACGTGCTGGCCGACGAAGCCGCCGCCGCGGGCTTCGCCGACCTGCAAACCTGGACCTGGGAGCCGCCGGGGTTCGCCGCGCTCGCCGCGCAGCTGCGGGCGGTCAAGCCCGCCTAGCGGGTGTCGGTGCGGATCGGGTGGCCCTCGGGCACCTCGACCAGCACGATGCGCGTGCCGTCCGGATCGGCGATCCAGGCCTCGTCGAGGCCCCAGGGCTCGCGCTGGGCGTCCCGCACCGGTTCCAGGCCCCGTGCCTTCAGCTCGCCCAGGGTTCCGGCGAGGTCGCGCACCTGCAGCCAGAGCACCAGATCGGGCGACGCGCCCGTCTCGCCGGCGCCGGAGACCTCCAGGGAGCCGTGGCCGAGGAAGAACACGGTGCCGCCCGGGAACTCCCGCTCCACGGCCAGGCCCAGGGTGTCGCGGTAGAAGGCCGTCGACGCGGCGGCGTCCCGCGGGCGGATCAGCAGCCGGCTCTTCAGGATCTCCATCCGACCATCCCTACCCGACGGGTTCAGGCGGCCGCAATCGCGGCGATGCCGGACAGCACGATCACCGACCCGGCCAGCCGCCGCACGGCGTCCCGCTCGCCGAGGACCAGCCACGCGGCGAGGCCGCCGAGCACGATGCTCAGCTCCCTGGCGGGCGCGACCAGGCTGACCGGCGCCATGGTGAGGGCGAACAGCACGAAGATGTAGGCGATCGGCGACAGGACCGCGACGAGGAGGACTTCGCGGCGCTGTTCGCGCCAGAGCCGCCGCACCTGGGCGCGGTCGGCCAGTGCGCCGGGCACGAGCAGCACGCTCTGCAGGATCGAGCCGAGGCCGAAGTAGACGACCGGCGGCACGCCGAGGCCGGTCACCGAGTGCGCGTCCCAGAGCGTGTACCCGGCGATGACGGCCCCGGTCAGCAGGCCGTAGAGGACGCCGGCTTTGACGGCCCCGGGGTCCTCGGCCTTGCGGCCGGTGCTGATCACCAGCACCCCGGCGACGACGAGGAACGCGCCGAGCAGCCCGAGAGGGCCGGGCCGTTCGCCGAGCACCAGGACGGCGGCCAGCACGGAAAGCAGCGGCCCGGTACCGCGCGCGACGGGGTAGACGACGGAGAGGTCCCCGACGCGGTATCCGCGCTGAAGGACGATCCCGTAGGCGATGTGCAGCAGAGAGGTGACGACGGCGGCGAGCAGCCAGCTCCACTGTGGACGCTGGTTTTCGACCGCGACCAGCACGATGGTGATCGGCAGCAGCAGGACGGCACTGGCGGTGTAGTAGAGCCAGACGAACTGGGTGCCGCCCGAGGTGACCCGCTTGGCGGCGAGGTTCCACACGGCGTGCACGACGGCGGCGACGAGGACGAGGGAAAGCGCGGTGGCGTTCACGGGACCCTTTCGTGGGTTTTCGCGCGCGCGAAAACCGGGTCCTCCAGGCTTTTGCCCCGTCAGATGAACGACCGGCCGTCCGGGCCCGCCGATGGTGCCGCTCGGACCAGCCCCGCCGGCCCTGGTTGTGTGGTGCGGGCTGCACCGAATGCTCTGGCTGCGCGGACCGGCGACGGAACCCTAGGCACTGCCGTCACCCACGGTACTCCCGGCTCCGGCCGCGCGTGGCCGGGTTGGTAGAGTGACGGCTCGCTGCCCGTGCGGCATTCCGTCATGGAGGAAACCCGCGTTTTCGCGGGGCCACTTCAGCGCGGCGGCGATCTCACCGAGTGAAACAGGAGTTGCCCTATGGCCAACATCAAGTCGCAGATCAAGCGCATCACGACGAACGAGAAGGCGCGTCAGCGCAACCAGGCGATCCGGTCCTCGGTGAAGACCGCGATCCGCAAGGTCCGCGAAGCTGCGGAGGCCGGCGACAAGGCCAAGGCCGCCGAGCTGCAGCGCGACGCCGCCCAGAAGCTGGACAAGGCCGTCTCGAAGGGCGTCATCCACGCCAACCAGGCCGCCAACAAGAAGTCGGCGCTCGCGAAGCGCGTCAACGCGCTCTGAGCTGGTTGATTTCTGAGAAGGCCCCGGCTTCGGCCGGGGCCTTCTTCGTGTCTTGGACCGCGTTAGGGCGGCGCCCGGCGCGGACCCGGCGCCAGGGCCTGGCTGCGGTCGGCGCCGGCAACTACCCCGGAGCGATGCAGACAGCGGCCGCGAGCTTGGCGACCACCGAGCCGCTCGCGCCGGTGAGGCCCCTGCGAATAGCCCAGAGCGACCGCCTGTGGCGGCGCGGCCCTGCCAGCGGCCGCGAGTAGCTCGTGCCGGTGGGCAGCGATCAGCGGTCGCCCTTGGCTGCCGCCACCTCGAGGACCGCTCGTTCCAGCGCGTAGCCCGGGTCGGCCGCCACGCCCTTGACCTCGGCGTTCAGCCGGGCGACCACGCGCATCGCCGTGGCCAGGCCGTCCGGGTTCCAGCCGCGGGACTGGCCCTGGGCCTTGCGGATCTTCCACGGCGGCATCCCCAGCTCGCCCGCCAGCTGGTTCGGGTTGCCCCGGCCCGCGCCGGAGACCCGGGCGATCGTGCGGACCGCGTCGGCCAGTGCGTCGGCCACCAGGACGTGCGGGACACCCAGCTGCATCGCCCACCGCAGCGACTCCAGCGCCGCCGCGCGGTCGCCGCCGACCGCCTTCTCCGCGACCGCGAACCCCGTCACGTCCGCGCGGCCTCGGTGGTAGCGGCGGACCGCATCGGCGTCGACAGCACCGCCCGTGTCCGCCACCAGCTGCGTCGCCGCCGACGAGAGTTCCCGCAGGTCGGAGCCCACGGCGTCGAGCAGGGCGGCGACCCCGGCCGGGTCGATCTTGCCGCCCACCCGGCGGACCTCGTGGCGCACGAACTGCTCCCGCTCGGCCGGCTTGGTCAGCTTCGGGCACTCGGTGATCTCGGCGCCGGCCTTCTTGAGCGTCGCGGGGAGTGACTTGCCCGCCTTGCTGCGGCCGCCACCCGTGTGCACGACGACGAGCACGACCCCGTCCGCCGGGTCCTTCAGGTAGGCCGCGACGGCGTCGGACAGCTCCTGCGAGATGTCCTGCGCCGACTCGAGAACGATCACCCGGCCCTCGCTGAACAGCGACGGGCTGACCAGTTCGGCCAGCTCAGGCGCTGTGAGATCGGACACCCGGACCCGGGTCAGCTCCGCGGTCGCGTCCGTCGCGCGGGCGGCGGCGAGCGTCTCGCGGACGGCCCGCTCGATCAGCAGTTCTTCCTCTCCCAGCACCAGGTGCAGCGGGGCCGGGGCGGTGGCTTGCGCGGTCACCCCGAAATCCTCTCACTTGCGCTCTTGTGCGCCCGCTCCGGTGATGTCGGGCCGCCACCGTGGCACGGGCCGAGCGCGATGTCGTACGGTGTAGCCGAGGCAGCCGCCCCGGATCTCCGGCGCGTGGCACCGACAACCGAATACCGCTCATCCAGAGGGGCAGAGGGAACGGCCCGACGAAGCCCCGGCAACCGGCGTACAGCCTGTCATCCCGCGATCGCGGGATAGCTGACGACCACGGTGCCAATTCCGGCCCGCTTCGGCGGGGCAGATGAGGAAAGGAACCTCGCGATGACCGCCACCCTCGGCACGACCTCCACCACGAAGACCCCGGATCTCGGTCCGGCCGTCGAGCTGGTGTCGAAGGAAGAGGGCCACCGGCAGCCGCTCGCTCCGGAATTCGTCTCCGCCGAGGACTTCTCGCCGCTCGAGGTCGCCTACGACTTCGGCCGCGTCCGCCGCGAAGACATCGAAGCCGGCCCCAAGAACATCTGGCGCTACAAGAAACTCCTTCCCGTTCCGTCCAACGTCGAAGAGATCCCGAACACCGAGCCGGGCGCGACGCGGCTGGTGCGCGCCGACCGCCTCGCCAAGGAACTCGGCCTCAAGCGCGTGTGGGTCAAGGACGACACCGGCAACCCGACGCACTCGTTCAAGGACCGCGTGGTCGCCGTCGCGCTGGCCGCGGCCCGCGAGTTCGGGTTCGAGGTGCTCGCGTGTCCCTCGACCGGCAACCTGGCCAACGCGACGGCCGCGGCAGCGGCCCGCGCCGGCTGGCGGTCGGTCGTGCTGATCCCCAAGACCCTCGAGCGCGCCAAGATCCTCACCACCGCGGTGTACGACGGCGACCTCCTCGCCATCGACGGCAACTACGACGACGTCAACCGCCTCGCCACCGAGCTCGCCGGTGAGCACCCGAAGTGGGCGTTCGTGAACGTGAACGTCCGGCCGTACTATTCGGAGGGCTCGAAGACGCTGGCCTTCGAGGTCGCCGAGCAGCTCGGCTGGCGCATCCCGCCGCAGATCGTCGTCCCGATCGCCTCCGGTTCGCAGCTGACCAAGGTGGACAAGGGTTTCCGCGAGCTGGGCCAGCTCGGTCTCGTGGAAGCCAGCCCGTACAAGGTGTTCGGCGCGCAGGCGACCGGCTGCTCGCCGGTGTCGGCCGCGTTCCGCGAGGGCCACGACGTGGTCCAGCCGGTGAAGCCGGACACGATCGCCCGTTCGCTGGCGATCGGCAACCCGGCCGACGGGCCGTACGTGCTCGACATCGTCAACCGCACCGGCGGTGCGATCGAGGACGTCTCCGACGAAGAGGTCGTCGAGGGCATCCGCCTGCTGGCCCGCACCGAAGGCATCTTCACCGAAACCGCGGGCGGGGTCACCGTCGCCACGGCGAAGAAGCTGGTCGAGACGGGCAAGCTGGACCCGGACGCCGAGACGGTCCTCCTGATCACCGGCGACGGCCTCAAGACCCTCGACGCGATCGAGAACCACGTCGGCCCCAAGGCAACCCTGCCGCCGTCGGCCGCGGCCGTGAACGAGGCCCTCGGCTACTGAGCACCGCCCGGGGCGGGCACCTCGGCCCGCCCCGGGGCTCAGGCGCGCCGCGGGCTGTCACCGCCGGGGCGGCCCACGCGGCTCGCCCCGGCGCACTATTGCCGCTCCGGTGATCACCGCCGTGTCGCCGTCCAGGTCGGTTCGGGTGACTCGTGCGCCGAGCGCCACCAGCGTGTCCATTGTGGACTTGCTCGGGTGGCCGTATGTGTTTCCCGCGCCCACGCTGACCATCGCCACCCGTGGAGCCACCGCCGCGAGGAACGATGGCAGCGAGTAGCGACTGCCGTGGTGGGGTACTTTCAGCACCTCCGCTTTCAGATTGCCGATGTCGGCCAGCAGGTCGGCCTGCGCGGCCAGTTCGACGTCACCGGTCAGCAGGACGTGACCCGCCGGTGTCTCGGCCCGGAGCACCACCGAGCTGTTGTTGATCGTCGTGCCGTCCTGGGGGCCGTCCGCGCGGGCCGGGACGTAGCGCGGGCCCAGGACCTCGAGCGCCAGGCCGGGCCAGTCGAGCCGCTCGCCCGGGTTGAGCTCCACCAGCGGGACCGCCTGCCGGGCCGCCTCGGCGGCGACCTGACGCCACGCCCACCCCGGCGACCGCCCCGGGCCGACGGCGATCGCGCCGACCGTGCGGCCGTCGAAGACCGAGGCGAGACCGCCGATGTGGTCGGCATGCAGGTGGCTCAGGACCAGCAGCGGGATCCGGTCGACGGCCAGCCGGTGCAGGCACTCGTCGACCGGCCCCGGCTCGGGCCCGGCGTCCACGACGACCGCGCGCCCCGGATCGGCGGTGGCCAGCACGACCGCGTCGCCCTGTCCGACGTCGCACTCGACCATTGCCCAGTTCCGCGGTGGCCACGCCGGCGCCAGCACCCGGACGGGCACGAATACCAGCAGCGCACCGGCGACGAGCAGGGCCAGCAGCACCCGCACCCGCCGGTGCCGGACCGCGAGCACCAGCCCCACGAGGACGGCGGCGGCCAGGAGCCCACCCAGCCAGCCGCCCGGCCAGGCGATGACGGCGCCCGGGGCTCGCGCGCCGTGGCGGGCCACCGTGATCAGCCACCTCGCCTCGGGATCGGCCAGGTGCACCAGCACCTTCCCGGCGCCCGGCCACCACGGGCCGGTGACCGTCGCCAGCACGCCGAGCACCGTCGCCGGGGCCACCACGGGTGCGGCGAGGACGTTGGTCAGGACCGAGACCAGGCTCACCGAGCCCGCCATGCCCGCCAGGACGGGCGCCGTCACCAGGAAGGCCGCGAGCGGGACCGCCAGCCCTTCGGCGAACCCCGGCGGCACCCCGCGGCGGACCAGGGCGTCGGCCCAGCGGGGCGCGAGCAGGACCAGCCCGCCGGTGGCGCAGACCGAGAGCGCGAAGCCGAAGTCCGTGGCCATTGCTGGATCCGCCACCACCAGCAGGCACACCGCGAAGGCCAGCGCGGGGAGCGCAGATCCGCGGCGTCCCAGCGCCAGGGCGAGGAGAGTGACGGCGGCCATGACGCCCGCGCGCAGCACGCTCGGCTCCGGGCCGACCAGGACGAGGAATCCCGCCAGGCACGCCCCGGCCGCTGTGGCCGACAGCCGGGGGCCGAGCCGGAGCAGGCGCAACAGGAGCAGGACTGCCCCGCAGACGACCGCGAGGTTGCCCCCGCTGACGGCGGTGAGGTGCGCCAGCCCGGCGGCGACGAACTCCTGCTCGACGCGTGGGGACAACGCGCTCGTGTCGCCCAGGACCAGGCCCGGGAGGAGTCCGGCGGGTTCGTCCGGGAGGGCTTGGCACAGGTCGTGAAGGCCTGAGCGTAGTTGTGCTGCCGCCTGTTGCCACCATGGTGCCAGGCCGGGCGCGGCGGGTGGGCCGCGGACCGACAGCACGGCGACGGTCAGGTCCGCGCCTCGCGGGGGCATGAGCATGCCGGTTGCGGTGACCTCTTGGCCTGGCAGCAGGGGCGCCCACTGTGTGACTGGGGCCAGCAGCAGGATGCGACCGGTTGTGGAGACAGGCTGTCCGTCGACCGATGCCGTGTGTACGTCGGCTGCCAGCACCACCGATCGGGCTCCTGCTTGCTGGTCGGCGTATCCGGCGCTGCGTACGGGTTTCGGACGCTCGGCGATGGTGACTCGCAGCGCCGCCGGGCGACCTTCGGTCGCGGCTGTGCGAAGCTCGTCTCGCTGGGCGTCGCGGATCCGCCAGGAGATGGGGCCGGCAGCCAGGAGGCCCAGGATCAGGAGGGCTGCTGCGGTGTCGCGTGCCCGGGGGTTTCGTCGGGCACGCCATAGGATCAGGACGGCGAGGATTGCCGCGGCGAGGCCGGTGGCGAGTGCGATCCACCAGCCGAGGAGCAGGCCGGACAAGGCGGCCAGCCAGCATGCTGTTGCGGCTGGGATGAGCCGCATGTCCTGGCGGGTGTCGGGTGCGGGGATGGTGTTCATCCGGCCATCACCTTCGGGTAGCGAACACGCTTGCCCGCACCGGAGCAGACGCGGACCGCCCTCGCCTGCCGTTGCCTCCGCCGGTAAGCGGGCACGCCCGCCTGCCACTGCGAGACACGGGCGGAGGGCCTGCCGCCCACTCCAGCGGAAAAGGCCGTGCGGCTGCTGCTACGGGCCAGCGACAGCCTGCCGCTCGCTCCGGACAAGGGGACCGCTCGACTGGTGCCCCGGATGAGCGCCGACGACGACCCACCGCCCGGGAACTCTCCCCTGCCGCGCGGAAGGCGCATGTGCTGGCGGATATCGGGTGCGGGGGCACCCGGCGGCGCTCCCCTGCCATGCAGAAAGCACACGCCCTGGCAGGTGGCGCGGGCGCCTAGGGTCGCTCCCCCGACACGCCTAAGCCCCATGTCTTGGCGGGAGACGGGTGCGGGAAAGGTGCTCATCCGGCCGCCAACTCCAGGGACCGAACATGCTTGCCCACACTGGAGCAGACGTGAATCGCCGGCCGTAGCCGCTGCTGGCAAGCGAGCACGCCCGCCTGCCCCCGCAAGGCAGGGGCGGAAGTACTGCTCGCGCCGACGAAGAGGACCATCCGGCTGCCGCCACGGAGAGCCGGCGACAGCCTGCCGCTCGCACCGGCGAAGCGGACCATCCGGCTGCCGCCAGGGAGAGCTGGCGACAGTCTGCCGCTCGCTCCAGAAGACAGGGACGCCCGGCCAGCGCCCCGGATCAGGGCCGGCGACGACCCGCCGCGCGGAGACGCTCCCCTGCCACACGGAAGGCGCATGTCCTCGCTGGTGTTGGGTGCGAGGGCGCCCAGCGGCGCTCCCCTGCCATGCAGAAGGCGCATGTCCTCGCTGGTGCTGGGTGCGGGGGGCGCCCACGGGCGCTTCCTTGCCGCGCGAAAGGCGCACGTCCTGGCGGGTGTTGGGTGCGGGGTCGGCGCCCAGCGCGCTTTCCTGCCACGCGGAAACCGCCTGGCGGGCCTCGGGTGCGGGGATGGTGGTCATCCGGCCGTCACCTGCTCGCGGAGCTTCTCAAACCGGCTCTCGCCGATACCGTCGACGTCCCTCAGCTGCTCCACCTTGGCGAAGCCGCCGTGGTCCGTACGCCATTGGACGATTCGCTTGGCCGTTACCTCTCCCACTCCCGGAAGGGTGTCCAGCTGGTCGGCCGTTGCCGTGTTGAGGTTGAGTTTTCCTCCTGGCGCCGGGGAGCCTGGGTCCGGTGCCGGTGGGGCCGGGATGCCGACTGCCACCTGCTCGCCGTCCGCTACCTTGCGGGCCAGGTTCAAGGTTCCCACGTCCGCTCCCGGCTCGGGGCCTCCTGCCGCCCTCAGGACGTCCGCCACGCGGGCGCCCTGGGGGACCGTGATCAAGCCCGGCGAGCGGACGCGGCCGATCACGCTGATCACCAAGCCCGCCGGGGGCGCCGCGCGGGCCTCCGCCGCCGGTTTTGCCGCCGGCAGTGCCGGCGGTGGCTCGGGTGCCGGGCCGGTGCCGGCCAGTGCCACCGCTGCGAGGGTGATCGCCACCACCGCGGCCAGGACGCCGGCCAGTGCCCAGCGGCGGCGGCCTGCTCCGGCCGCTCCGCCCGGCAGCCAGCGCCGGATGAACCGGCCGCCCGGGCCGACCGTGCTCGCGTCGGGCGAGAGCTGGTCGGCCAGCCAGGACAGCCGGTCGTTGACGGGAGAGCCCGGATCCCGGGCGGACTGCTCGAACACACGATCGACGTTAGGGCCCGCGGGGAGGGGTCCGACAGGGGTGGCGTCGCGTCCTGTGGACAACCGGGGTGTTGTGGATGGTTTCCCGGAGCCGGGCTAGCTCGGGACCGTCCGCTGGACGACCACGCCCAGCACGCCGGGACCCGTGTGCGCCCCGATCACCGCCCCCAGCTCGGACACCACGCAGCCCGCCGAACGCGGCACGGCCTCCTCCAGGCGGTTCGCGAGCTCGACCGCCCGCTCCGGCGAGGCGAGGTGGTGGACCGCGAGCTCGACGTCGTCCTCGGCCGCCGCCTGGGCCGCCAGCTCCACCAGGCGGGCGATCGCCCGGTTCATCGTGCGGACCTTCTCCAGCGGCAGGATGCGGCCGTCGGACATGTGCAGCACCGGCTTCACCGCCAGCGCCGTACCCAGCAGCGCTGCCGCCGGGCCGATCCGGCCGCCGCGGCGCAGGTGCTCCAGGGTCTCCACCACGAACAACGTCGACGAGCAGCCCGCCGCCGTCACCGCCGCGGCCTCGACCTCGGCCGCCGAAGCCCCGGCGGCAGCCGCCGAAGCGGCGTGCAGCGCCGCGAACCCGAGCCCCATCGCGGTGGTCCGCGAATCGACGACGCGGACCCGCTCCGGGCCCACCTCCTGCGCCGCGAGCACCGCCGCTTCCCAGGTTCCCGACAGCTCGCGCGACAGGTGCACCGACACGACGGCGTCCGCGCCCTCGGCAAAGGCCGCCTGGTACTCCTTCACGAACTCGGTCGGTGTCGGCCGCGAGGTCGTCACGATCTTCCGCTGCTTCATCGCCTCCGCGACCGCCGCGGGCCCGGTTTCGACGCCGTCGAGGGAGACCACACCGTCGACCAGGACGTGCAGGGGCACCACCCGGACCGCGTGCCGTTCGGCGAAGCCCTCCGGCAGGTGGGCGGTGGAATCCGTGACTACGGCGACCGACACGCCGTCAGCCTACGTGGCCGGGGGCCGCCACCGGCGCCAGCAACGCGGACATCGCCTCGCCCACCGCGGCGTGCCCCGCCCAGCCCCAGTGCATGCCGTCCGGATTGCCCGCCCCGCTGAGCACGTGCTCGCCCACGACGGCTTCCAGGTCCAGCAAGGGCACTCCGGCCCGCGCGCTCCACGCGGTCATCGCCGCCGCCGCGGCCGGGCGCGCGGTGTGCACGCCGCCGTAGGCCGCCGCGCGGTGGACCGACGGCAGCCAGCCGAAGATCGGGAGCCCCGGCCGCAGCACGCGCAGGGCGCCCACGGCGGTGTCGAGGTACTGCACGGTGAGCTTCGCCGGCAGCACCGCGGGCCGCCCGCGCAGTGCCACCGCCAGCCGCGGTTGCGCCGCGAGGTAGGCCTTGCGCACGACGCGGCGCACCGGGTCGGGCCGCAGGTAGCGCAGGCCGGTGCGCAGGTACGTCGGCAGCGGCGAGGGCAGCGTGTCCATGCTGCCGATCGCGAACACGACCGCGTCGACGTGGTGCAGGTCGGCCCAGACCCGCGGGTCGCCGGTCAGCGACCACCAGGCGTCCCGTGCGTTCCAGCCGATGCCCGCGACCAGGTCCGCGGTGCCGCCCAGCGCGGCAGCGGCGACGTTCGGCCACAGCCGCGGTTCGTCCGCGGCGCAGGGCCCTTCCGGACCGTGAAAGCTCAGCGAATCGCCGAACACCAGCAGGCGCGGCCCCATCGGCTAGCCGTGCATCCCCGCGTTGTAGGCGTGCAGCCGCCACTTCCCGTCGCGGCGGCCCAGTTCGACCCAGTGGCAGTTCGAGATGCCGCCCAACGACGGCCAGGTCGCGACCGGCAGGGCCAGCAGCCGCGCGGTCAGCGCGATGATCAGCCCGCCGTGCGCGGCCAGCAGCACGGTGTCGCCCACCGCGGAATTGGCCTGCTGCAGGTCGGTGACGACCTCGACCGCGCGCTCGGCGACGTCGACCCGGCTCTCGCCGCCCGGCGGGGCCCAGGTCGCGTCCGTGCGCCAGTGGTCGCGTTCGCCGGGGTAGGCCTGGTCGACCTCTTCGCCGGTGAGCCCCTGCCATTCGCCGAGGTGTGTCTCGCGCAGCCGCTTGTCGATCCGCAGCGGGACACCGATGGCGTCGGTGAGCACGGTGGCGGTGTCGGTGGCCCGGCGCAGGTCGGAGGCGATGACGAGGTCCGGCGAGAAGCGGGCCAGCGCGGGCACCGCGAACCGGGCCTGGTTCCAGCCGCGCGGGGTCAGCGCCGAGTCGAGGTGACCCTGCATCCGCCCGGCGGCGTTGTAGTCCGTCTCACCGTGCCGCCAGAGCACCAGCCGCCGCGGGCTCACGGGACGTCCGGGTCCTCGTCGGCGGGTGGCTCCTCGAGGCCGGCCACCTCGATGCGCGGGCAGTCCTTCCACAGCCTCTCGAGGCCGTAGAAGGTGCGCTCTTCGACGTGCTGGACGTGCACGACCACGTCGACGTAGTCGAGCAGGACCCAGCGCCCTTCGCGGGCGCCTTCGCGCCGGACCGGCTTGTGCCCGCTCTCGCGCAGTTTCTCCTCGACGTTGTCGACGATCGCGCCCACCAGGCGCTCGTTGGACGCGGAGGCGATGACGAAGGCGTCGGTGATGACGAGCTGTTCGGACACGTCCAGCACGACGACGTCGCTGGCCTTCTTGTCCGCCGCCGCGTGGGCGGCCGCTACGGCCAGCTCTCGAGCCTCGGACGTGGCTGCCACGGTGCTCCTTTTCCAGATCGGGTTCGCCCGAGAAGGGTACCCGCAGGCACCGGCAGGGGTTCAGTCGCTCTTCCGGTAAAGGTCCTTTTTGGCGATGTAGCGGACGACGCCGTCGGGCACGAGGTACCAGACCGGCTCCCCGCGTTCGACCCGGTCACGGCAGCCCGTGGAGGAAATCGCCATCGCGGTGACCTCGACCAGGCTCACCTTGCCGCTCGGCAGGTGGTGGGAGTTGAGCCGGTAACCGGGCCGGGTGACGCCGATGAAGTGCGCGAAGTCGAACAGCTCCTCGGCCTTGTGCCAGGTCAGGATCTGTTCGAGCGCGTCGGCGCCGGTGATGAAGAACAGCTCGTCTTCGGGGTACTCGGCGTGCAGGTCACGCAGGGTGTCGACGGTGTAGGTCGGGCCCCCGCGGTCGATGTCGACGCGGCTGACGGAGAAGACCGGGTTGGACGCGGTCGCGATCACCGTCATCAGGTAGCGGTCCTCGGCCTTCGTCACCTCGCGGGCCGTCTTCTGCCACGGCTGCCCGGTGGGGACGAAGATCACTTCGTCGAGCCCGAACCGGGACTGGACCTCACTGGCCGCGACGAGGTGGCCGTGGTGCACGGGGTCGAAGGTGCCGCCCATGACCCCGATCCGCCGTGGTGACATGACCGGAGAGCCTATACAGCGGAGGGCCGGGATTCGGGGTGCTGTGCGCCACCTCGCCCGACCGGGAAGTCTACCGGTCAGTACGCGTGATTCAGGTCACATTACGGCCCGTATGCGTCCGGAACCCTCCGTTCGCGGCGCCGCCGATTCCCGGTCTGTCGGTGTCATGGGGTAGACGTGGGGACGTGGACACGACCAGCACCACCTCAGCACTCCGCGACCGCGCCGAGACCCTCCTCCGGGCACTGGCCGGCGACGCGGCGAAGCTGCGCGAAGACCAATGGACGGCCATCGAGGCCTTGGTCGCGCAGCGGCGCCGCGCGCTGGTCGTGCAGCGCACCGGGTGGGGCAAGTCGGCGGTGTACTTCCTGGCCACGGCGTTGCTGCGCGAGCAGGGCAGCGGGCCGACGGTCATCGTCTCGCCCCTGCTCGCCCTGATGCGCAACCAGATCTCGGCGGCGGCGCGGGCCGGGATCCACGCGGCGACGATGAACTCGGCGAACCCGCAGGAGTGGGACCAGGTCCAGGCGGCGGTCGCGGCGGGCGAGGTGGACGTCCTGCTCGTCAGCCCCGAGCGGCTCAACAACCCGGACTTCCGCGACAACGTGCTGCCGAAGCTGACCGCGAGCACCGGGCTGCTGGTGGTCGACGAGGCACACTGCATTTCGGACTGGGGCCACGACTTCCGGCCGGACTACCGGCGGCTGCGCACGCTGCTGGGCGATCTCCCGGAAGGCGTGCCGGTGCTGGCGACGACGGCGACGGCGAACGACCGCGTGGTCACCGACGTCGCCGAGCAGCTGGGCCTCGGCACCGGCGGGGACACGCTGGTGCTGCGCGGCAGCCTCGACCGCGAAAGCCTGCGGCTGTCGGTGTGCCGGCTGCCGACGTCGCAGGCGCGGCTGGCCTGGCTCGCGGAGCACCTGGCCGAGCTGCCGGGTTCGGGGATCATCTACTGCCTGACCGTGGCGGCGGCGCACGACGTCGCTTCGCTGCTGAAAGACCGCGGATACCCGGTGGCGGCCTACACCGGCAAGACCGACCCGGCCGACCGGCAGGCGGCCGAGGACGACCTGCTCGGCAACCGGGTCAAGGCCCTGGTCGCGACGTCCGCGCTGGGCATGGGGTTCGACAAGCCGGACCTCGGGTTCGTCGTGCACCTCGGCGCGCCGTCGTCGCCGATCGCCTACTACCAGCAGGTCGGCCGCGCGGGGCGTGGTGTGGAGCGCGCCGAGGTCGTGCTGCTGCCCGGTGAGGAGGACAAGGCGATCTGGGCGTACTTCGGGTCCCTGGCCTTCCCGGACGAGCTTCGGGTGACCCAGGTGCTGAACACCCTTTCCTACGCCGACCGTCCGCTTTCGACGGCCGCACTGGAGCCGTCGGTCGAGCTTTCCCGGTCGCGGCTGGAAATGGTGCTCAAGGTCCTGGACGTCGACGGCGCGGTCCGGCGGGTGAAGGGCGGTTGGACGAGCACGGGTGAGGAGTGGCAGTACGACCGCGGGCGGTACAAGCGGGTGGCGGAGGCGCGCGATCGCGAGCAGGAGGCGATGCTCGGTTACCTCGCCACCGGCGGCTGCCGGATGGAGTACCTGCGGCGCCAGCTCGACGATCCCGAGGCGGCGCCGTGCGGCCGGTGCGACAACTGCACCGGGCAGCACTGGGACACGTCGGTGGCCGACGACGTCGCCGAGGCGACCCGCGAACGGCTGCAGCGGCCCGGCGTCGAGGTCGCGCCGCGGAAGCAGTGGCCCACTGGGATGTCCTCTTTGGACGTTCCGGTGTCCGGGCGGATCTCGGCCGACGACCAGGCCGAGCCGGGCCAGGTGCTCGGGCGCCTCACCGACGTCGGGTGGGGCAACCGGCTGCGGGAGCTCGTCGGTCCGCAGGCGGCGGACGCCGAGGTGCCGGACTCGGTGTTCAAGGCGTGCGTTCAGGTGCTCGCGGGGTGGCAGTGGGCGCAACGGCCGGTCGCGGTGGTCGCCGTTCCGTCGGAGACGCGCCCACAGCTCGTGTACAGCCTGGCGACGCGGCTGGCCGAGGTCGGCAGGCTGGACTTCCTCGGGGCGCTCGACGCCGAGGGGCCGCCCCCGCGTCAGGCGAACAGCGCCCAACGGCTGGCGGACCTGTGGCGACGGCTGAGCATGCCGACCGACCTCGCGGACGTGCTGCCGTCCGGGCCGGTGCTGCTGGTGGACGACGTGATCGACACGGGCTGGACGATGACGCTGGCCGCGCGGCTGCTGCGGCGGGCCGGGGCGCCCGCGGTGCTGCCGTTCGCGCTGGCCAGCACGGCCTGAGGAAGGAGGAGCACGAGCAAACCAAACAGTCAGGATCTTTCGCACTGCGAAGGAATGTGGCAAAGTCCCGTTCCACCTTCGGGTGACGTGGAGGCCGCCATGACCGAATCCGCCGTCCAGGTGTCGCAGCGCCACCGGCTGCCGGTGCGCAAGCTGTTCGCGGCGAGCGCCGGCAACGCGCTGGAGTGGTTCGACTGGACGATCTACGCGACGTTCAGCATCTACTTCGCCAGTGCGTTCTTCCCCGCCGGGAACGACACACTCGCCCTGATCAACACGTTCGCCACCTACGCGCTCGCGTTCTTCTTCCGCCCGCTGGGCGGGGTGCTGCTCGGGCGCTTCGCGGACACGCGCGGGCGGAAGCCGGCCATGATCCTCACCATCCTGCTCATGGCGGGCGGGTCGGTGGCGATCGGGCTGCTGCCGACGTTCGCGCAGGTCGGGTGGCTTGCGCCGATCCTGCTGCTGCTCGCGCGTGTCGCGCAGGGGCTGTCGCTCGGCGGGGAGGTGTCGAACGCGTCGGCCTACCTGGGCGAGATCGCGCCGCCGGAGCGGCGTGGCCGGTACTCGGCGTTCTTCTACATCTCGACCGGGTCGGCCGTGCTGGTCGCGACCGTGCTCGGGTTCGTGCTGGCCCGGACGCTGGACAAGGCGCAGCTCGCGTCGTGGGGCTGGCGGCTGCCGTTCCTGCTGGGCGGGGTCTTCGGCCTGGTCGGCCTGTGGCTGCGGCGGAGCATCGCCGAGACCGAGCTGTTCGAGCAAACGAAGGCGAAGGCGCGCAAGCTCGAACGGCCGCTGCTGACGACGCTGACGCACCACCCCAAGGCCGTCGGCAGGCTCGTCGGCTTCACGATGCTCTCGACCCTCTGCTACTACACGTTCTTCAGCGCGCTGACGTCGTTCGCGGTGAAGAACCGGCACGCGGACGCGGACGCCGTCTTCCTCGCGTTGTCGGTCGGCACGGCGTTGTTCATCGCGCTGCAGTACCCGATGGGCGCGCTCGCCGACCGGGCCGGGCGGAAGCCGCAGCTGCTGGTCTGGTCCGGGGTGACCGCGGTGGTCGTCGTGCCACTGTCCACTTTGATCGGTCCGGACTTCGGCGGGCTGCTCGTGGTGTTCTGCGTCGGGCTCGGGTTGTACACGGCCATGACGTCGATCGCGCCGGCCATCATGAGCGAGCTGTTCCCCACCGAACTGCGCGCGCTGGGCATCGGGGCCTGGTACAACCTGACCGTCGCGATCTTCGGCGGCACCGCTCCCCTGCTCATCACCCTGTTCGGCGCGGTCTCGCAGACGCTCTACTTCTGGTACGTCGCCGTGGGCGCCGCGATCGCGTTCGCGGTGATCCTCACGCTCCCGGAAACGAAGGGCAGCGAGCTGCGGTAAACCCTTCGTCGTCGGCCGGTCACGCTCGCTACGCTGCGGGCTTCCCGCGACCGAGCCGAAGGAGGGACACCGTGCAGCAGACCGCCGACGTCACCGAGGAGCTGGCGCGCCGCGTGGTGACCGCCGCCGGCCGGGCGCTGGACGTCGAACTGACGCCGGAACAGGCGCTCGTCCAGGCGTCCCCGCGCGAGGGCGTCGACTACCAGGCCAACCTCGCGATGAGCCTGGGCAAGCAGCTCGGCCGCCCGCCGCGCGAGGTCGCCGCGCTGATCGCCGGGGCGCTGGTGCTGGACGGGATCGCCGATCCGCCGGAAGTGGCCGGGCCGGGTTTCCTGAACTTCGTGCTGCGCACGGAATGGCTGCAGGCGCGCACCGCCGCGCTGCTCGGCGATCCGCGTCTCGGCGTGCCGGAAACCCCCGCGCCCCGCCGGATCGCGCTCGACTACAGCAGCCCGAACGTCGCCAAGGAAATGCACGTCGGGCACCTGCGCTCGTCCGTGATCGGCGACGCCCTCGCCCGGCTGCTGCGGTTCGCCGGCCACGAAGTACTGCCGCACAACCACCTCGGCGACTGGGGCACGCCGTTCGGCATGCTCATCGAGCACCTCCTCGACGTCTCCGCCGGGCAACGCACGATCGCCGACCTCGACGCCTTCTACCGCGAAGCACGCCGGAAGTTCGACAGCGACGAAGCGTTCGCGACGCGGGCGCGCACGCGCGTCGTCAAGCTGCAGAGCGGCGACGAAGAGACCCTCGCCGTCTGGCAGGAGCTCGTCGACGAGTCGACCCGGCACTTCGACGAGGTCTACGACCTGCTCGGGATTTCCCTGACGACCGAGGACATCTACGGGGAGAGCTTCTACAACCCGTACCTCGCCGCGGTCGTCGACGACCTCGAAGCCGCCGGACTGACCGAGGTCAGTGACGGCGCGATCTGCGTGTTCCCCGAAGGGTTCCGCAACCGCGAAGGCGACCGGCTGCCGCTGATCGTCCGCAAGCGGGACGGCGGCTACGGGTACGCGGCCACGGACCTGGCGACCGTCCGGTACTGGACGGCCGAGCGCGGCGCCACGGACCTGCTCTACGTCGTCGGGGCGCCGCAGGCGCAGCACTTCGCGATGCTGTTCGCCGCCTGCCGCGCGGCGGGCTGGCTGACCGGGCACGCGGAGCACATCGGCTTCGGCACCGTGCTGGGCGCGGACGGCAAGGCCATGCGGACCCGGGCCGGCGAGACCGTCAAGCTGGCCGACCTGCTCACCGAAGCCGTGACACAGGCCGCGGCTGTCGTCGCCGAACGCAGTGAACTCGATGCGGCGGGGCAGGCGGAAGTCGCGCGGGCGGTGGGCATCGGCGCCGTCAAGTACGCCGACCTGTCCGGTGATCGCGAACGCGACTACGTCTTTGCGTGGGACCGGATGCTGGCCAAGGAGGGCAACACGTCGGTGTACCTGCAGTACGCGCACGCGCGGACGCAGTCGATCCTCCAGAAGGCGGGCGGGGCGCCCGGCGGCGCGGAGATCCTGTTGGAAGCGCCGGCGGAACGGGCGTTGGCCTTGAAGCTGCTCAGGTTGGGCGAAGCGGTGAAGGCCGCGACAGCCGCGTACGCGCCGCACAAGCTGTGTACTTACCTGTACGAAACGGCCGTCGCGTTTTCCCGGTTCTACGACGATTGTCCGGTCCTGAAGGCCGCGACGGAGGAGCTGCGCGCGTCACGGCTGAGGTTGACTACGCTGACGTCGAACACGCTTGCGCTCGGGCTTTCGCTGCTCGGGATCGAAGCGCCCGACCAGCTCTAGCGGGAGACCACTGTGGAACTGCCCGGCGACCTGCTCACTCTGCTGCGCGCGCCCAGCCTGTGCTTCCTGTCGACGCTGATGCCGGACGGCTCGCCGCAGCTCACCCAGACCTGGGTGGACACCGACGGCACGCACATCCTCGTCAACACCGTGCTGGGCCACCAGAAGCAGCGCAACATCGCGCGTGACCCGCGGGTGGCGCTCAACGTCGCCGACCGCGAGCGGCCGTCGCGCTACTACGCGATCCGCGGGCGGGTCATCGACACGACCGAGGACGGCGCCGTCGAGCACATCGAGGCGCTGGCGCAGCGCTACCTCGGCGGCCCGTACCCGTGGTGGGGCGGGCGCGACCAGACGCGGTTGCTGCTCACGATCAAAGCGGACCGGATCGCGTCGTGATCCTCGACGCGTTACCGGAGGCCGAGTCGGTCGAGGCGCCCTGACCCGCCAGTAGCGCCACCAGTTCGCCGGCCAGGCCGCGGCCGATCGGCTCCCGCGTCGCGAGGAGCCGGTACCAGAGCGTGCCGAAGACGACGTCGATGATCGTGCCGGGAGCGACACCGGCCGGCAGTTCGCCGCGCTCGCGGGCGCGGTCCACGATCGTGCCCAGCGCTTCGCGGCGGCGGTACAGGAAGTCCTCGCGGAAGCGGTGGCCGAACTCCGGGTCGATCTGCGCCTGCGCCATCAGCGCCCGCAGCGTGTCCGCGACCTGGTTCTTCTCCCCCAGCTCGAACGTGCTGTCCAGGAAGTGCCCGAGGTCGGCGCGGAACGAGCCCGCGTCGGGGATCGGGATCTGCAGGTCCGCCTTCGTCGCGAGCGCGTCGAGGAGGACGTCGGCCTTCGACGGCCACCAGCGGTAGATCGTCTGCTTGCCGACACCCGAACGCGCCGCGATGCCTTCGATCGTCAGTGCGCCGTAGCCGGCCTCCGCGACCAGGTCGAGCGTCGCGGCGAGGATCGCCAGCCGGCTGTGCTCGCTGCGCTTGCGGCCGGGGCGGGACTGGTCGGTCATGGCATCCGATGGTAGCGTCGAATTCGAAACGAGACGTACCGGTTCGAAATGGGGAACAAGACATGAGCATCGCTCTCGTGGCCGGCGGCACCTCGGGCATCGGCCTGGCAACCGCGCGGCGGCTGCAGCAGCGGGGATACGACGTCCACGTCACCGGGCGCGACAAGGCGCGCCTCGACGACGTCGCTTCGAGCGATCCGGAACTGACCGGGCACCAGGCCGACGGCGGCGACGCCGAGGCGATGGCCACGCTGGCCGGAACGCTGGGGACGGTCGACGTGCTGGTGGTGAGCCTGTCCGGCGCCGAGGGAATGGGGCCGATCGACGCGCTGGACCTCGCGGTGCTGCGGCAGGCGTTCGACGCGAAGTTCTGGGCGCACCTCACGACGATCCAGGCGGTGCTGCCGCACCTGGCCGCGGACGGGTCGATCACGCTGCTCAGCGCGATCACGGCCCGGGCGGCGATGGCCGGCACCGCGGGCATCGGCGCCATCAATGCGGCGGTCGAAGCGCTGGTCAAGCCCCTGGCGGTGGAGCTGGCGCCGCGGCGGGTCAACGCGGTGTCGCCGGGCGTGGTCGACACGGCGTGGTGGAGCGGCTTCCCGGACGAGGTGCGCGAAGGGTTCTTCGCGCAGGCGGCGGCTTCACTCCCGTCCCGCCGCGTGGCGACGGCGGACGACGTGGCGGAGGTGGTGACGCTGGCGGCGACCAACCGGAACCTGACCGGCACGGTCCTGGAAGCCGACGGCGGCGCCCGCTTGGTCTCGCTGGGCTGAGTACGGCGGCGCTTTCGGCCGGAGCGCCGGCCACAGGCGGGTATCACCCGTGATCCCAGGCGGATCTCGGGTGATCGAAGCCGGATCTCGCGTGATCAGAGGCGGGTCTCGCGTGATCGGGGAGGCATCACACGTGATTGAGGGGGCATCACGCGTGAGGGGAGGGTCGACACGGGGGTCAGCGGCGGAGGGGGACCAGGTCGTCGGCGTGGACGACCTCTCTCCGCTGCTCCTCCGGGAGCTCGGGGGTCGAGCGGCCGATCAGGTCCGGGAGCTCGGTGGCGTCGAACGCCACCACTCCGCGGGCCACCGGACGGTCCTTGGCGTCCACCAGGTCGACCACGTCGCCCGCCTGGAATTCGCCGTCCACGCCGGTGATCCCGGCCGCCAGCAGGGACCGGCGGCGGCGGACCACCGCCGTCACCGCGCCGTCGTCGAGGCGGAGCTTGCCCGTCGTGTCCGCCGCGTAGCCCAGCCAGAACCTGCGGGCCGACAGGCGGGTGTCCGCCGGGGCGAACGCCGTTCCGGGGGACGCCGACGTCAACGCCGCCGAAGCCTCCGAAGCCGCCGCCAGCAGCACCGGGATGCCCGCTCCGGCCGCCGTGCGGGCGGCCGCGAGCTTCGAGACCATGCCGCCCGTTCCCAGGCCCGAGCTGGACATGCCGACCGAGATTCCGTCCACATCGGACTCCGAGAGGACCTCGGTCAGCTTGCGGGTGGCGCCGCTGCGGGGGTCACCGTCGTACAGGCCGTCCACATCGGACAGCAGGACCAGCGCGTCGGCGCCGATCAGGTGGGCGACCAGGGCCGCCAGGCGGTCATTGTCGCCGAAGCGGATCTCCTCGGTCGCCACCGTGTCGTTCTCGTTGACCACCGGGACCGCGCCCAGCGCGAGCAGCCGCGAGAACGTTCGCTGCGCGTTGCGGTAGTGCGACCGACGGACGACGTCGTCGGACGTCAGCAGCACCTGCCCGACCGTCAACGAGTACCGGCCGAACGACTCGGCGTACGCGTGCGCCAGCGCCAGCTGCCCGACGCTCGCCGCCGCCTGCTGCGTGGCCAGGTCACGCGGGCGCTTGCCCAGCGAGAGCGGGGCGAGGCCGGCTCCGATCGCGCCCGAGGACACCAGGACGATCTGGGTTTCCCGGGCGACGCGCTCGGCGATCGCGTCGACCAGCGCGTCCAGCCGGGCCGCGTCGAGCCCGCTGCCCGCCGTCGTCAAGGCCGACGAACCGACCTTGACCACCAGCCGGCGGGCCGACGCGATCGCTTCGCGGGTGCCGCTCACGCGTCGAGGTCCAGCTCGTCGTCGTCCTCGCCGGTGCCGTCGCGGCGGATCCGGCGGGCTTCCTTGCGCTCGGCCGCGCCGACCCGGTCGGTGCGCTCCAGCCGCACGTCGGTGCCGCGCCCGGACAGGTGGACCGCCACCGAAGGCGTCGACGGCTCCCACTCGAACTGGACGTCGCCGATCGTGACCGGGCTGCCCGGCCGCGCGCCGAGCTTCGCCAGCTCGTCCTCGACGCCGAGGCGGTTGAGCCGGTCGGCGAGGTAGCCGACGGCCTCGTCGTTGCCGAAGTCGGTCTGGCGGATCCACCGCTCCGGGCGCGCGCCGCGGATGATGAACGCGCCCTCCTCCTCCGGGTCGACCTCGACGGTGAAGCCGGAGTCGTCGACGGCCAGCGGCCGCAGGACGATCTTCTCCGGCTCCAGCACCGGCTGCGCCTCGCGGTACTTGTCGACGATCGCGGCCAGCGCGAACGTCAGCTCGCGCAGGCCCTTGCGCGAGGCCGTCGAAACCTCGAACACCTGCAGGCCGCGGGCCTCGAAGTCGGGGCGGACGAACTCGGCGAGCTCGGCCGCCTCCGGGACGTCGATCTTGTTGAGGACGACCACGCGCGGACGTTCTTCGAGCTTGCCGCCCAGGCTGGGCGTGTACTTGGCGAGCTCCTCCTCCAGCGCGTCCACATCGGACACCGGATCGCGACCCGGCTCCAGCGTGGCGCAGTCGACGACGTGCACCAGCACCGCGCAGCGCTCGATGTGACGGAGGAAGTCCAGGCCGAGGCCCTTGCCCTCGGACGCGCCGGGGATCAGGCCGGGCACGTCGGCCATCGTGAACACCGTGTCGCCGCCGGTGATGACGCCGAGGTTCGGCACCAGCGTGGTGAACGGGTAGTCGGCGATCTTCGGCTTGGCCGCGGACAGCACCGAGATCAGCGACGACTTGCCGGCCGAGGGGAAGCCGAGCAGGCCGACGTCGGCGACCGAGCGCAGCTCCAGGGTGAGGCTGCGGGCCTCGCCCGGCTCGCCCAGCAGCGCGAACCCGGGGGCCTTGCGGGCCTTCGACGCGAGCGCGGCGTTGCCGAGGCCGCCGCGGCCGCCCTGGGCGGCGACGAACGTGGTGCCCGGGCCGATCAGGTCGGCGACCATCTCGCCGTCCTCGGTGAACACGACGGTGCCGGACGGCACCTTCATCACCAGCGTCTCCCCCGCCGCACCGGCCCGGTTGCTGCCCTGGCCCATCTTGCCGTTGCCGGCCTTGGCGTGCGGGCGGAAGTGGAAGTCCAGCAGCGTGTGCACGTTCGGGTCGACGACCAGCAGGACGTCACCGCCGTTGCCGCCGTTGCCGCCGTCGGGGCCACCGAGGGGCTTGAACTTCTCGCGGTGCACCGAGGCACAGCCGTTGCCCCCGTCACCGGCGGTCAGGTGGATGACCGCGCGGTCCACGAACCGGGACGCCATGACTCTGCCTCACTTCACTAGCCGAAAAGGGTATGCACAAAACAAACGAGGGGTGGCACCGGATATTCCGGCCCCACCCCTCGTCAGAGGTCTAGATCGAAGCCAGGACTCAGGCTTCGACCGGCACGATGTTGACCGTCTTGCGGCCACGCTTCTCGCCGAACTTGACCGCACCGGCGGCCAGGGCGAACAGCGTGTCGTCGCCGCCACGGCCGACGTTCACGCCGGGGTGGAACTTGGTGCCGCGCTGGCGGATCAGGATCTCGCCGGCGTTGACTTCCTGGCCGCCGAAGCGCTTGACGCCGAGGCGCTGCGCGTTCGAGTCACGACCGTTGCGGGAGCTGGACGCACCCTTCTTGTGAGCCATAGCTCAGTCCTCTTTCTGCAAAACGAAGATCCGGAGAAACCCTTACAGGGAGATGGCGGTGACCTCGACGCGGGTCAGCTTCTGCCGGTGACCCTGGCGCTTGTGGTAGCCCGTCTTGTTCTTGAACTTGTGGATCCGGATCTTCGGACCCTTGGTCTGCTCGACGACCTTGCCGGTGACCGAGACCTTCGCCAGCGCGTCGGCGTCCGTGGTGACCTCGCCACCGTCGACGTACAAAACGGCGGGGAGGATGTGCTCGGTGCCCGGCTCGCCCTCGAGCTTCTCGACCTCGACGACGTCGCCGACGGCCACCTTGTACTGCTTGCCGCCGGTCTTGACGATCGCGTACGCCGACACGGAAGTCTCCTGCATTACTCGACAATGGGTGGGGGCTCCGCGCGATCGGCCCACCTGATGGAACGGCGGTCCTGGACTCGCGCAGGCGACCTGCTCTGGTGGCAGGCCGTACTACAGGTTACGTGGGGTGCCCCGGTGCGTTACCACCGGGGTCCCCCTAGTCTTTCACTGGCTCTGGTCGGAGGCGTGCACCGGCGGGCCCGCGGGCCGCGACGCCGCCCGGCGCGGACGGCGCCGGGTGGAGCGCACGGCCGGTTCGGGCACGCTGACGTCGACGACCGGCTCCACGGCGTCGGTCACCGGCTCCTCGGCCGGTTCCGGCGCCGGGGAGACCTCGACCTCGGGTTCCTCGTCCTGCGGGACCGGGGTCTCGTCGGCCTCGGTGGTCACCGGGGTGCCAGCGACCTCCTGGGCGGGCTCGGCGGGCGGCTCGGCCGTCACCGGCGTCTCGTCCGCCTCCGTGGTCGCCGGGACGTCCGCGACCTCCCTGGCCGGCTCCGGGGCGGGCCCGTTGCCGTTCAGCGCGCCGTGGTCGTGCTCCTTGGCGGCCTTCGAGGCGTTCGCCATCGCCGCCACCGCCGAAGCGATCGACTCGCGCTTCTCGGGCGGCGGGACCGCGTGCACCTCGGTCTTGGCGGCTTCGGCCGGCTCCTTGGCGGCCTCCTCGGCCTTGCCACGGCCCCGCGACCGGCGGGAGCTCTTCTCCCCGCCGCCGTTGCCGCCACCACCGTTGCCGTTGCCGCCCTGGTTGTGGCCGCCGTGGTTGTGACCACCGCCACCACCGCCACCGGCGATGCGCTGCGGCTCGGTCGAGACGATCACGCCCCGGCCCTTGCAGTGCTCGCACGGCGTCGAGAACGCCTCCAGCAGGCCGGTGCCGATCTTCTTGCGGGTCATCTGGACCAGGCCGAGCGAGGTGACCTCGGCGACCTGGTGGCGCGTGCGGTCCCGGCCGAGGCACTCGGTGAGCCGGCGCAGCACCAGCTCGCGGTTGGACTCGAGCACCATGTCGATGAAGTCGATGACGATGATGCCGCCGATGTCCCGCAGCCGGAGCTGGCGGACGATCTCCTCCGCCGACTCCAGGTTGTTGCGGGTCACCGTCTCCTCGAGGTTGCCACCCGATCCGGTGAACTTGCCGGTGTTGACGTCGATCACCGTCATCGCCTCGGTGCGGTCGATGACCAGGTAACCGCCGCTCGGCAGCCAGACCTTCCGGTCGAGCGCCTTGGTGATCTGCTCGTCGATCCGGTGGTCGGCGAAGGCGCTGCCGGTGCCGGTGTAGCGCTTGAGGCGCTCGGTGAGCTCCGGGGCGACGTGGCTGACGTAGCCGTTGATCGTCTCCCAGGACCGCTCGCCCTGGATCTCCAGCTTGGTGAAGTCCTCGGTGAAGAGGTCGCGCACGACCTTGACCAGCAGGTCGGGCTCTTCGTAGAGCATGGTCGGCGCGCCGCCCTTCTTGGCGGAACCCGCGGCGGCCTTCTCCTTGATGACGTCCCACTGCGCCTTCAGGCGGTCGACGTCCCGGCCCAGCTCCTCCTCGCCGATGCCCTCGGAGGCGGTGCGGATGATCACACCCGCGTCTTCCGGGACGATCCGCTTGAGAATGTCCTTCAGGCGGCGGCGCTCGTTCTCCGGCAGCTTGCGGGAGATGCCGGTGGCGCCGCCCGCGGGGACGTACACCAGGAAGCGGCCGGGCAGCGAGATCTGCGTGGTCAGCCGGGCGCCCTTGTGCCCGACCGGGTCCTTCGTGACCTGGACCAGCACGGAGTCGCCGGTGGACAGCGCCTGCTCGATCTTGCGGGCCTTGCCCTCCAGGCCGGCGGCGTCCCAGTCGACCTCGCCGGCGTACAGCACGGCGTTGCGGCCGCGGCCGATGTCGATGAACGCGGCCTCCATGCTCGGCAGCACGTTCTGGACGCGGCCGAGGTAGACGTTGCCGACGATCGAGCCGGAGCCCGACTGCGTCACGAAGTGCTCGACCAGCACGCCGTCCTCGAGCACCGCGATCTGCGTGGAGTCGCCGTGCTCGGCGACGACCATCGTGCGCTCGACCGACTCGCGCCGGGCCAGGAACTCGGCCTCGGACAGGATCGGGGCGCGGCGGCGGCCCGCCTCGCGGCCGTCACGGCGGCGCTGGCGCTTGGCCTCCAGCCGGGTCGACCCGCGGACGCTGCGCACCTCGTCGCGCGCCGGGCGCTCGGGCTGCTCGGCCTTCGCCTGGCGGACGTGCGTGACGGTGTTGGGCGGGTCGTCGGTGGCCTCGGCGTCCTCGCCGTCCGAGCCCTTGCGGCGACGGCGGCGACGGCGACGGCGGCTGCCGCCTTCGCCCTCGTCGGCGTCGCTCTCGGCGTCCGCGGAAGACTCAGCGGTCTCCTCGGCCTCTTCGGTGTCCGCTTCGGGCTTTTCGTCGCTGTTGCGGCCCTTGCGGCGCGGCTGTTCCTCGGCCTGGTCGTCCTCGGTTTCGGCGGTGTCTTCGCCGCCCTCGGCGCCCTTGCCGCGGCCCCGGCCGCGACGGCCGCGGCGGCGGCGACGGCGGCTGCCGGCGTCGTCGCCGTCCTCGTCGGCACCGGCGTCGGCGCCCGGCGTGGTGTCTTCGACCTCTTCTTCGGCGGCGGCCTCGGGCTCGGGGCGCGACGGCGGCTCCGCGAACGGGTCGGCCGGCTTGCGGGCCGGCTTGACGGCGACCTCGGCCGGCTCCGGCGGCAGGAAGACCGGCGAGGGGGCGGCGAACACCGGCAGGTGCGCGCGGGTCTTCTGCCGCGGCCGCGGCTTCTCGGCCTCGGCGACCGGCACCTCGGGCACCGAGGGGCGGGTCTCGGCGGGCTGCTCGGCCGGGGTGTTCCCGGTCTCACCGGCGGGCTCGGCCGGCGCGAAGGCCTCGGCCACCTTGAGCGCCACGTCCCTGGTCACGCTCGACTGCGCGCTGCGCACGCTTTCGCCCAGCTCGGCGAGCTTGGCGAGGACGTCCCGGCTGTGCGACTCCAGCAGCTTGGCCAGCGCGTGCACCCGGATCCGGGCGGGCAGGTCGGCCAGCGGGCCGCCCGTGGGTGTGGCGGGATTCCCGCCGGTGTGCTCGGCGGGTGTTTCCGCGTTCGACATGTGTCTCCTCCGCCCCCGGGCGCGTCTGCCGGTTCGCACCGGCAGGGACGCGGCCGCGCAGGGGCCCCTTTCTGTTCGT
Source organism: Amycolatopsis sp. NPDC004169 (assembly GCF_040610315.1). NCBI lineage: Bacteria > Bacillati > Actinomycetota > Actinomycetes > Pseudonocardiales > Pseudonocardiaceae > Amycolatopsis > Amycolatopsis sp. NPDC004169. The sequence continues at coordinate 138,566 of NZ_JBEXMD010000013.1, read as the reverse complement.
TCCGCCGTGGTGGTCACCAGCGGCGGGAATCCTTGCCCGACAACCGGACGTCGCACCGGCTCTCCGGTGACGCGCAACCCGGTCAAAGGTCTGCTCGGCGGCGTGCGTGCGTGAGGCATTCGCGGCCCCCGACCGCCCGCCACGTCGTCCAGCCGCCCGGTTCACGGGCGGCGACGCGCGCCGCGGGAGTTCACGCACATCACCGGGCCACAACGCCGCAGGCAGCACCTCTCACGTGCGCCCCGCGGCCCAGCGGCCACCCCGAGTATCCCACACCGGGTGACCACTCCGGTGTACTCGGTACCTCCCGCAGGCACCCGGGCGTGCCGTGGCGCTCTCACTCGCCCCACCGCCGGGGGAACTTCGCCGCAGCGCTTGTCCGCGGAGCACCGGGTGGCTACGGTGCGGCTCGGGGTGCCCGGGTTCTCGCGCGCCGGCACCCGCGGTTCCTGCATCCGGTGGGAGGTCCGGTGTCCCTGCTGGCGCGGCCCCTGCGGGCGGCCGTGTGCACCGTCCTGGTGCTTTCGGGATGCGTCACCGCCGGCCCGGCGGCGGCCGACCCCGGCTGCGCCCACGGCCGGGCCCTGCGGTACGTCGTCACCTTCGACCGCGGCACGACCGAAGCCGCCGCCCGTGCGGAAATCGGCGGTGCCTGCGGCGCCGCCACCGTCTACTACCCGCAGATCGCCGTCGCGGTCGCCACCTCCGGCGACCCGGATTTCGGTACCCGGATCGGGCCGGACCGGGCGTTCAGCGCGCAGGCCGAGCGGCTGGCCGCGCAGCGCGCCGCCGAGGTCAAGCCGCAGCCCGCGCGGGCCGCGCTGCCCGTGACCGATCCCGCGCGGGTGCCGGCCACGGACCTGAGCGGGCAGCAGTGGGACATGCGGATGATCGGGGCCCCGGCCGGCCCGGACACCTCGCCCGGCCGCCGTGACGTCGTGGTCGGCGTGCTGGACTCCGGGATCGACCCGGACCACCCGGACCTGGCCGGCGCCTTGGACCGCGACGACTCCGCCGGCTGCCTGACGGGTGCACCCGACCGGTCGCCCTCGGCGTGGGCCCCGACGACGTCGGTGCACGGGACGCACGTGGCCGGGATCATCGCGGCGACCGGCGACGGGCACGGCGTGACGGGTGTGGCCCCCGGGGTGCAAGTGGCGTCGGTGAAGGTGATCGACGACCGGGGTTACGCCGATCCCGAGGCCGCGGTGTGCGGGCTGATGTGGGCGGCCGCCCGGCACATGCGGGTGACCAACAGCAGCTTCTTCGTCAACCCGTGGTCGCTGTCGTGCATCCGCGGCCACGACCGCGGGGTGGTGCACGAGGTGCTGGCCCGCGCGGTCGAGTACAGCACGTCGGCGGGGACGCTGAACGTGGCGGCGGCGACGAACGAGGCGGTGGACCTGACGCCGTCGGCGCGCTCGGGGGCGCGGGGGGCGAGCAGCGGGTGCGAAGCCCTGCCGGCCGGGCTGCGGGACGTCGTCGCGGTGTCGGCCGTCGGCGCGGACGGGGTGAAGGCGGGGTACAGCTCGTACGGACTGGGCGTGATCGACGTCACCGCCCCGGGCGGCGAGACGGGCGAATGCGTCCTCTCGACGGTGCCGGGCGGGTACGCGCCGCTGTGCGGGACGTCGATGGCCGCGCCGCACGTCACCGGGGTGCTGGCGCTGCTGGCGTCGGCGGCCCCGGAGGCCCGGCCGCGGCAGCTGCGGCGGACGCTCGAGGCCCAGGCGACGCCGATGCCCTGCCCGGCCGACTACGACCTGACCGGGGACGGGCTGCAGGACGCGTACTGCGCGGGGTACGAGGGGTACAACGGGTTCTACGGGCACGGGATGGTGCACGTCCCGCCGTCGGGGGTGCCGTCCGGACGGCCCGACCCGGCCCGCTGACCGGCCACGGCTGGTGCGGGAAGCCGGATCTCGCGTGCTTGTGGCCGGATCTCGCGTGATCGGAGGCGGATCTCGCGTGATCGGGCGCGTCACACGCGTGACTGGCGGGGCATCTCGCGTGATCGGCGGGGCATCAGGTCAGGAGGAGCTTGGCGATCCGGCGGGTTGATGCCCACAGGCCCAGTGCGCCCAGGACCAGCAGGTACGCCAGGTTGATCAGCATGCCGCCCGAGAGCAGGCCGGTGGCCAGGCCGCGCATCAGCTCGATCGCGTGGTAGAGCGGGAGGCAGCGGACCACCCACTGCAGGGGTTCCGGGTACACCGACAGCGGGTAGAACGTCGTCGCGAAGAGGAACATCGGGGTCAGGCCGAGCTGGATGTAGTCGAACTGGGCCGTCGAGCGCAGGAACGTCACCAGTGCCATGCCGATCGCCGAGAACGCCAGGCCGACCAGCAGCGCCGCCGGGACCATCAGCAGCGCCCACCACGAGGCCAGCAGCCCCATCGCCGCCGCGATCGCGAGGAACGCGACCGCGTAGATGCCGCCGCGGGTGATCGCCCAGCCGATCTCGCCCAGAGCCACGTCGAGCGGGCCGATCGGGGTGGCCAGCATCGCGTCGTAGAGCTTGGCGTAGCGCAGCTTGAAGAACAGGTTGTACGTGGATTCGAACACCGCGCCGTTCATCGCCGACGTCGCCAGCAGCGCCGGCGCGACGAAGGCGACGTAGCTCATCGGCTGCCCGTCCGGGCCCGCGACCGCGGTGACGAGCTTGCCGAAGCCCAGCTGGAAGGCCAGCAGGTAGAGGAACGGCTCGACCGCGCCGGACAGGAAGATCAGCCAGCTGCCGCGGTAGACCATCACCGAGCGTTCGACGATCATGCGGGCGCGGCCCGCGTACAGCCCGGGCGGCAGGATGCGCAGGAACAACCCGGCGCGGGTTTCGACGGTCGTCACGTCAGACCACCAGCCTCCGGTAGAAGGCCCGGTGCGCGAGCACCCACCCGGCCGCGAACAGGGCCGCCAGCACGGCGAAGTGACCGAGCATCGCCCAGCCGCCGACGCCGCCGATGCTCACGCCGCGGGCCAGCTGCGAGCCGTGCCACAGCGGCGAGAGCCAGGCCAGCCAGCGGATCGCGCCCGGCAGCTGGGAGATCGGGAAGAACGTGCCGGAGAACAACGTCATCGGCATCACCACGAACCGGAAGATCAGCCCGAAGCGCTGGCCTTCGTCGAAGGTGTGCGCGGCGAGCGCGCTCATCGGCGTGGTGCAGGCGAGGCCGGTGACGGTGCCGGCCAGGATCACCAGCAGCACGCCCGGACCGGTCCACGCGCCGAAGAACAGCGCGACGAGGGCGTAGATCGCGCCCGCCAGCGTCAGCCGCAGGGCCGACCAGATCAGGTGGCCGCCGAAGACCTGGCCCGGCGAGACGGGCGTGGCGGTGACGGCGAGGTACTCCTTCTGCCACTTGAACCCGGAGAGCACGGGGTAGCTCGACTCGCCGACGGCCTGCTGCGCGGCCCCGGCGGCCAGCAGCGCGGGCGCGATGTACTGCAGGTAGGACAGGCCGCCGGTGACCGCGCCGGGCCGCACCTGCGAGCCGAACCCGAGCCCCATGGCGGCGAGGAAGAGCACCGGCTGCAGCCCGGTCGAGTACAAAGTGGACACCCAGTGCCTGCGGTACCAGGTCCAGCGCCCCTCGACCAGCAGCCAGGCGCCGGTCCACTTGCCGACCACCCGGCCGGTCGAGATCGTCGCCATCAGTCCACCAGCGTCCGGCCGGTGAGCCGGAGGAACACGTCCTCCAGCGAGCTGCGGCGGACCAGGCTCGACACCGGCCGCACGCCGCGGGAGTGGGCCCGCTCCAGCGTGTCCTCGCCGTCGTCGCTGTACAGCAGGACCCGGTCCGGGAGCACCTCGACGCGCTCGACCAGGCCCTCGGCCTGCTGGGCCGCCGCGACCTGCTCCCCGGGGGCGAACCGCAGCTCGACCACCTCGCGCGTCGAGTACCGCCGGATCAGCTCCGCCGGCGAGCCCTCCGCCGCGATGCGGCCGTGGTCCATCACCACCAGCCTGTCGCACAGCTGCTCGGCCTCGTCCATGTAGTGCGTGGTGACGATCAGCGTCGTGCCCTGGGCCTTGAGCCGGAACAGCCTGTCCCACAGCAGGTGGCGGGCCTGCGGGTCGAGGCCCGTCGTCGGCTCGTCGAGCAGCAGCAGCTCCGGGTCGTTGACCAGCGAGCGGGCGATCGTCAGCCGCCGCTTCATGCCGCCGGAGAGCGGGTCCACCTTGTCGTCGGCCCGGTCGCTCAGCTGCGCGAACTCCAGCAGCTCCGCGGCCTTCCGCCGCGCCGCCGCGCGCGACAGGCCGAAGTAGCGGCCGTAGATCAGCAGGTTCTCCCGGACGGTCAGCTCGACGTCCAGGTTGTCCTGCTGCGGCACCACGCCGAGCCGAGCGCGGATCCGCGGGCCGGCGATCTCCGGGTCGAGCCCCAGCACGCGGAGGTCGCCGTCGGTGCGGGGTGACACGCACGCGATCATCCGCATCGTCGACGACTTGCCCGCACCGTTCGGGCCGAGGAAGCCGAACGCCTCCCCGCGCCGCACCTCGACGTCGATCCCGCGCACCGCCTCGAACTCGCCGAAGCGCTTCACCAGTGCCTTGGCCTGCACCAGTGCCGGTTCCCGGTCCTCCGTATCGTCCACGCTTCGCACCATAGGACCCCCCACCGACAAAAACCGAGCGGATTACCCGCCTACCGTCACCACCAGTGTCCGCGACACCCCGTTGACCTGCACGGACAGCCGCGCCACCCCCGGCCGCAACGCCGTCAGGACACCCGAATCGGGGTCGAACGCGACGACACCCCGGCCGACCGTCCAGTCCGCGCTCACCGGGTAGGCCACCGGCACGTCCCGCGTCCCCTGGCGCACCGAAGCACGCACCGGAGCGCGCTCCCCCGGCGCCATCGACGACGGCCCGGTCAGCGTCAGCGCGTCGACGTTCGGCCGCGTTTCGAACCGCACCGGCTGGTCCCGGTCGGCCGGGTCCACGCGCAGCAGCGTCCAGCCGACGAAGCCGCCGTCGCCGGGTGCGGCCGCGGGCGCCTTGCCCGAGTTGCCGTTGACCAGGTACGGCACGCCGTCGACCCGCGACAGCGAGAACACGCCGGCGTGCGAAGCCACCGAAGCCGCGGGCTTGCCGGACGCCTGCTCGAACCCGGTCAGCCACTGCGTCAGCAGCTTCGCTTCCTTCCGGTCGCCGAGCTGGGAGTTCCCGGTCGGGCTCGGATCGCTCACCGGGTGGTGCATGGCGACGACGACCCCGCGGATCGACCGGTCCGCGGCCGCGGAGTCCAGCGCGGTGCGCAGCATCCGGACCTGGTCGAACCCGCCCGCGCGCAGCGAGCCGCGGGAGGAGTCCAGCAGCACGAGCCGGATGCCGTGCACGTCGGCGACGCGGTGGGTGACCCCGAACGCGGCCTGGAAGTTCGCGAGCCCGTTGCCGCCTTCGGCCTCGTGGTTGCCCGGCAGGTAGTACCAGGGCACCAGCTCGCCCAGCTCTTCGGTGATCACCTGCCTGGCCAGCACGAAGTCCGGCGCCGTGCCGCGGTCGACGAAATCGCCGTTGAGCAGCACCAGGTCCGGTTTCGCGGCGACGGCTTCACGCAGTGCCCGGCGGGCCTGGGCGACCAGCGGCCCGGCCGGGTCGTCCGCGGTGAACTGCGCGTCGCTGACCACCGCGACCCGCAGGCCGCCGGTCAGGACGCCGTCGGTGACCAGGGCCGGGTCGTGCGGGGCGGGGTCGGCGGGCACGGCGGTCGTCGGCGCGACTTCGAAGGTCAGGTCGTCGAACACCAGCCGGCCTTCGTACTGCTGGTCCGGCACGTTCTCGACGGCGTAGAAGCGCGCCAGGCGCTGGCCCGCGGGCAGCCCGGCGGGGATCGCGGCCGTGACGTACCGCCAGCCCGTCCAGTCCACGCTCAGCGAAAGGTCCACAATGGACGCAACGTTGGCCGCGTCCCGCAGTTCCGCCCGCAGCCACGCCCCCTTGCCGTCGCCGTCGACCCACAGCCCGAGCTTCTGCGTGCCCGCGGGGACGGCGAGCGGCGTGGACGGCGTCACGTAGGCCGCGCGCGTCGCGGTCGTGCCGGTCAGCCGGTAGTCCAGCGCGAGCCCGGCGCCGCCGTCGCGGCCGGGTGCCGCCGACAGCGCCGCGCCGACGACCGCCGGGTACACCGTCGCCGTCCAGCCCGCCGGGCCGTCCAGCGGCGACGCCACCTGCGCCACCGTGCCGACCGACGCGGCGAGGTGGGTGGTCAGGCCGGCCGCCGAAGCGGTGATCGCCGAAGCCCCGGACGCGGTCAGCGCCGTCACCTCGTAGCCGTCGCCCGCCGGCACGACCTTCACCACGGAGTGGTCGTAGTCGAGCTTGACGTCGTCGGGCTCGAGCCAGGTGCCGTAGCCGTCGGCGTCGTAGCCGTAGACCTTGAACGTGCTCTTCGCGCCCACGGCCGACAGCGCGACCTGCTCGGTGCTCGTCCCGAGCCGGATCGCCCTGCCCAGCACGGAAAGCGTCGTCTTCCCCGAGGCGCGACCGGCCCTCGCGACGACGTCGACGCGGCCCGCGCCGTGCCCGGTGACGACCCCGTGGGTCACCGTCGCCCGCCAGGGCGCCGAAGTGCTCCAGCGCGGGTCGGCGGCGACCGCGGCGCCGGTTTCGTCGTGGCCGTCGGCGACTAGGTGCCGGGTCAGGCCGGTCAGCACGCGGTCCGCGCCGTCGGCCGCCACCGCCGGGGCCGGCGCGAAGCCCGTGAGCCGGCCGCTGCCCGGCACGGTCGCGAAGCCGATCCCGTTGGGCACCAGGCGTTCCCCTCCGTCGGACGGCGCGTTCCGGACACTCGGTGCGGCTTCGCCTTCGGTGCGCGCCAGGAGGGTCGACGACCCGCCGCCGTCGAGGTTGATCGCGTCGTCGGCACCGAGGCTCTTCATGTGCCGCGCGAGTTCGAGCTCGGTCATCCCGCGGCTGTCGGCCTGCCGCCCGTCCACGGTGGCCAGCCACAGCTTCCGGCCGTCGGCGGAGAAACCGACCGCGGTCCGCGGGTGCATGGCGACGTCGTCGACCGGCTGCACGACGCCGTCGCGCAGCAGGACTTCGTTGCCGCCCACGGCGACCGCGATCTTCCCGGCGTCCGAACGCGGCGCGTAGGTGACGGCCACCGGGTCACCCGGCTTCACCGCGGCGAGGGCGTCCGCGCCGGCTTCGCGGGCCAGGAGCAGTGTCGTGCCCGCCGCGATCGGGCCGGCCGCGGGCTGCTCGCGCGTGGCGGTGACGACGCCGTCGCGCAGCTCGACCTCGCGCACCCGGGACGCACCGGCGACCGACGTCTGACGGCCCGACGCGCCCCACAACGGCGTGTAGACACCGATCGCGTCCGTGCCGAGGACCGGGCTGTTGAAGTTGGTCGCCCGCACGGTCCCGCCGGGCAGCGTCACGCTCGCTTCGAGGAAGACCGAAGCCAGCTGCGCCTTCCCTGCGTCGGTGATCGATGCGGTGAGGTTGTGCCCGGCGGCGGGCGCGGTCTGCAGCTGCCCGCGGTCGATGCCGACGCCGATCGGCGCGCCGGTGGCGTTGATGTCGAAGAAGTCGCCGTTGACGCCGGCCACCGCGCCCGCCCGGGTGACCTGCTGCGACAGCGGCGTGCGCGCGGAGACCGTGCCGGGGCTCAGGTACGTCGGCTTCAGCACCCTGCTGCCCAGGTCGACGGACAAGGTGTCGCCGCGGATCCAGCCTGCCGGGTCGAACCGGTCGAACTGGGTCAGGTTCAGCCCGGGCGCGACCTCGGTGGTCGCGCTGCCGGTGACCAGGCCGTCGTCGGGGTCGGCGGCGGCGAAGACGCTCGGGCCTTCGTGGGCCGAAGATGCCGCGGGCGCGGCCTCGACCGGCGGCGTGCCGAGCGGAGCATCCAGGCGATCGGCGGGGACGGCGAACGCCGTCGCGAACAGGGCAACGAGCGGCAACGCGATGCGTGACTTCTTCACCAGGTACCCCAGTATCGAGTGAGAGCGATCCGCACCAGCACAGCGCAGCGGCACGGCCGGCGGAAGGCTTCCCGGTGAACGCCGCCTGAATGGTCTAGAACACCCTCACGGGGTCAGCGGTGCGGCGAGCAGCGCTTCCGCGGCCTCGCCGGTGATGCGCGGGTCCGGCCCGGTGCGCTTCCACAGGCGCAGCAGGAGATCGCGCGCGGGCGCTTCGACGGTCGCGCCGTCCGGAACGGCCGGGCCGAGCGCGGGCGGCTCGCCGGGGTGCACGGTCCAGACGTCACCGGTGTCGGTGGCGCGCAGGGTGACCGGCCCGGACAGCTGTGGCACGGCGTGCCAGCGCGTCACGCGCGGCAGCATCGCGCCGAGGACCTCGTCGACGCCGTCCGCGGCGACGGCCGGGTCGAGCACGTGGCCGCTGCCCGAATCGGCAAGGTGGACGGCGGTTTCGTGAACCTGGCGGCGGAACCAGAACGCCTTGGTCTTCCCGGTGCCGCCGAAGTGCCAGCACCGGTCTTCCGGGACGGCTTCGGCGAGCGCATCGAGCAGGATTCCGGCGCTCTCGGCGTACCAGGGGGCCAGCTCGGCGTCCGGTTGCCGCTCGAAGTCCTGCGGGCGGGCTTCACCCGTGGTGACGACGGTGGCGGCCCAGCGGTGCACGTTGCCGAGGTGGGTGCCGAGGGCGGCCAGCGTCCAGCCCGCGCAGTCCGGCACCTTCGCCGCCGGGTCGCCGGTACGCAGCCGCTCGGCGAAGGCACCGGTCAGCTCGCGCAGCACGGGCAGGTACTCGCGGGCGGGGAACGGCATGGTCGTCATGGGGTCTCCCGGGAGAACCGGGGCCGCGCGGAGGGCGCGGCCCCGGCGCCGATCACAGGTCGGGGAACCAGAGCTTCAGCTCGCGCTCGGCCGACTCCGGCGAGTCCGAGCCGTGGACCAGGTTGTACTGGGTCTCCAGCGCGAAGTCGCCGCGGATGGTGCCCGGGGTGGCCTTCTCGACCGGGTCGGTGCCGCCGGCCAGCTGGCGGAACGCGGCGATGGCCCGCGGGCCCTCGACGGCGAGCGCGACCAGCGGGCCCGAGGTGATGAACTCCAGCAGGTCGCCGAAGAACGAACGCTCCTTGTGCTCGGCGTAGTGCTCCTCGGCCAGCGCCTGCGGAACGGTCCGCAGCTCGAGGGCGGCGAGCTTGAGGCCCTTGCGCTCGATCCGCGAAACGACCTCGCCGACGAGGCCGCGCGCGACGCCATCGGGCTTGACCAGGACCAGCGTGCGTTCAGTCACGACGGTACTTCTCCTCAATGATCTTTTCGGGGGTCCGGGTGGCGAAGCCCCCGGCTCGGGGCGAGGCCCCGGATGTCCCTTGTACGTGTGGTTTCGGTGCGCGTGAGCGTAGCCGACCCTGCTCAGCGGCCTTGCGGGTGCAGTGTCTTCGACCACAGCGACGCCCCGGTGGCGTCCCGGAGGTCGACGGTCAGGTCGCCGCTCGCGCCGTCGACGTTCAGCTCGCCGAAGTGCTGGAAGCCGTCGATCGGGGCCGTGTTCGCCGCCGGCGGGGCGTGCACGAACACCGCCTGCGGGCCGAACGTCGGGTCCAGGGTGTTCGGCCCGAACGCGCCCGCGTTCAGCGGCCCGGACACGAACTCCCAGAACGGGTCGAAGTCCTGGAAGGCCGCCCGGTCGGGTGAGTAGTGGTGCGCGGCGGTGTAGTGGACGTCCGCGGTCAGCCAGACGACGTTGCGGACGCGGCGGCGCTGGATCTCCCGCAGCACCCACGCGAGCTCGGTCTCGCGGCCGCCGGGCGCGCCCGGCAGGTTGTTCGCGACGGCTTCGATGTCGGCGCCGTCCGGGACGACCAGGCCGAGCGGCATGTCGGCCTGGACGATCTTCCAGGTCGCCGTGCTGCGGCCCAGCGCGTCGGCCAGCCAGCGGGCCTGGGCGTCACCGAGGATGTAGCCCGGCTTCGTCCGGTCGGCCGTGTTGGCGTTGCGGTAGGTCCGCATGTCGAGGACGAAGACCTCGACGCGCGAGCCGTAGGTGAAGCTGCGGTAGACGCGGCCGTCGACGGCCCGGCGCGAGTCGATCGGGTGCCACTCGTGGAACGCCTGGTACGCCCGCGGCGCGAGGACGTCGACGCGCTTCTCGGTGTAGGCCGGGTTGTCGATGATCTTGCCGGGGTACCAGTTGTTCAGCACCTCGTGGTCGTCCCACTGGACGTACGACGGGACCTGCGCGGCGAAGCGCTTGAAGTTGTCGTCGAGGCGGTTGTAGGCGTGCTGGCCGCGGAACTCGTCGAGGGTCTCGGCGACCTTCGACTTCTCCGGGGTGACGACGTTGCGCCAGGTCCGGCCGCCGGGGAGGGTGACGGTCTCGGTGAGCGGGCCGTCGGAGTACACCGTGTCGCCGCTGTGCAGGAACAGGTCCGGGCAGCGGGCGGCCATCGCGGAGAAGATCGTCATCCCGCCGAGGCCCGGGTTGATGCCCCAGTTCTGGCCGACGACGTCACCCGACCACAGGATCCGGGCGTCGCGGCGGCCCACCGGCGCGGTGGCGAACCGGCCGGTCAGCGGCTCGCTCGTGGCGCGGCCGTCGAGAGCTTCGGCAGTGACGCGGTAGTGGTAGTCGGTGCCGGGCGCCAGCGCGGGGACGCGCACCCGGCCGGTGCCGCCGCTGTCCGGGCCCACCAGGGGGCCGGGCACGCGGCGGGCGTGCCGGAACGACGGGTCCCGCGCGATCTCGACGACGAGGCGCGACGGCCGGTCCGCGCGGGACCAGACGATCGCCGAGCCCGGGGTGACGTCGCCGGACTGGACGCCGTGGGTGAGCACCGGCCGGTCGCGGCGGACGAGCGGGACCGCGGCGAAAGCCGAGGACGGCGCGACGAGGCCGGCGGCGACCGCGGAGGCGCCGGTCAGCCCGGCCTTGATGAGGGTGCGGCGGGAGTGTTCGGTCATGCGCGGTTTCTATCCCGCCGCGGCCAACACCGGCTTGCGCGCGGGTGAACGGATATCGGGGGATTTCCCCCATCCCCGCGGTCATCGCCGTCGGTAGCGTGGTGATCACGACAAGGGGGTCCGCAATGTCACACATCAGGAAGGCGCTGGCCGTTCTCGCGGTCACGCTCTCGGTGTCCACGCTCGGCGCGGGGGTGGCGAACGCCGGGCAGGACGGCGCGAAAGCCGTCCTCCGCTACACCGAACACGGCATCCCGCACATCGTCGCCGGGGACTTCGCCGGCCTCGGCTACGGGTACGGCTACGCGGCGGCGACCGACAACGTCTGCGAGCTCGCGAAGATCTACCTCACGGTGAGCGCGCAGCGGTCGCGGTACTTCGGCCCGGACGGCGAGGGCTACCGGTCGCTGTCCGAGGCGAAGGACAACCTGCACAGCGACCTGTTCTTCCAGCAGCTCAACGACTCCGGCGTGGTCGACCGGCTGGTCGCGCAGCCCGCGCCGCAGGGGCCGCGGCCCGAGGTCCGGCAGGTCGTTTCCGGTTACGTCAAGGGGTTCAACGCCTACCTCGCCCGCACCGGCCGGTCCGGGATCACCGATCCGGCCTGCCGGGGCGCGGACTGGGTGCGGCCGATCACCGAGCAGGACTTCTACCGGCACTTCTACTCCATCGCCGTCACCGGCGGCCTGGGCTTCGTCACCGAAGGGCTGTTCGCCGCGCCGCCGTCCGGGGCACCGGCACCGGCCGCGGGCACGCCCGCGCAGCTGTCGGCGAGCCTGCGGGACGGGCTGGGCAAGGGCGGGCTGGGCAGCAACGGCATCGCCGTCGGCGCGGACGGGACCGCGGCGGGCAAGGGCAGCGTGCTGCTCGGCAACCCGCACTACCCGTGGCACGACGGGCGCCGGTTCTGGCAGAGCCAGCTGACCATCCCGGGCCGGGTCGACGTGGCCGGGGCGAGCCTGCTCGGCATGCCGTTCGTGATGATCGGGCACACCGCGGACGCGGCCTGGACGCACACGGTGTCCACCCCGGTCACGTTCGGCCTGTTCGAAGTGCCGCTGGCGGCCGGGGATCCGACGACGTACGTGGTCGACGGCAAGCCCGAGAAGATGACCTCCCGCACGGTCACCGTCCAGGTGCGCCAGGCCGACGGGACGCTGAAGCCGGTGCGGCAGACGTTCTGGTCGACGCGGTACGGCCCGGTGCTGGACGACGTCGGCGGGATCCCGGTGCCGTGGACGGCGAAGTCGGTGTACGCGCTGCGGGACGCCAACGCGACCAACATGCGCGGGCTGAACACGTGGTTCGAGCTCGACCAGGCGCACAGCACGGCCGACGTCGTCCGCGCGCTGAGCAGCACGCAGGGCGTGCCGTGGGTGAACACGATCGCCACCGACCGGGCGGGCAACGCGCTCTACGCCGACATCCAGGTCGTCCCGCACGTCACCGACGAGCTGGCCGCGAAGTGCAGCACGCCGGCCGGGAAGGAGTTGCTCGCGAGCGACGGACTGGCCATTCTGGACGGTTCGCGGTCGTCGTGCCGGTGGGGTGCGGACCCGGGCGCGGTGGAGCCGGGGATCTTCGCGCCGGACCGGCTGCCGCGGCAGCAGCGCCGGGACTACGAGCTGAACACCAACGACAGCGCGTGGCTGGCGAACGCCAAGGCGCCGCTCACCGGGTTCCCGCGGATCGTCGCCGACCAGGACACCGAGCGTTCGCCGCGCACCCGGGAAGCGCTGCTCACGGCCGAAGCGAGCAAGTTCACGACGGACTCGATGAAGAAGATGCTCTTCGCCGACCACAGCCTCTTCGCCGACCTGACGGCGGCGGACCTGGCGAAGCTGTGCGCGTCGTTCCCGGATGGGCAGGCACCGTCGTCGTCCGGTCCGGTGCCGGTCGGCCCGGCGTGCCAGGCGCTCGCGAACTGGGATCACACGTATTCGCTCGACAGCCGCGGTTCGCTGCTGTTCCAACGGTTCGCCGCGCGGCTGGGCAACGTGGCCCGGTTCACCGTGCCGTTCGACCCGAAGGCGCCGCTGACCACGCCGAACACGCTCAACGTCGGCAACCCGGACGTTCGGAAGGCGTTCGGGGACGCGCTGGTGGACTTGCGCACGGCGGGGCTGGCCCCGGACGCGCGGCTGCGCGACGGCCAGGCCGTCACGCGCAACGGCGAGCGCATCCCGGTCCACGGCGGGCAGGGCTTCCTCGGGGTGCTGAACGTGCTGACACCGGTGTGGGACCCGAACCGCGGCAACGTCGAGGTCGCGCACGGGTCGAGCTACCTCCAGGTGGTCGGCTTCAGCGGGCGTGGCTGCCCGGACTCGTCGACGTTGCTGACGTATTCGCAGTCGGCCAACCCGGCATCGCCGTACTTCAGCGACCAGACGAAGCTCTTCAGCCGGGGTGAGTGGGTGCGGGAACGGTTCTGCGAAACCGACATCCTCCGCTCGCCGGCGCTGCGGGTGGTCGTGCTGCGCTGACGTCCGGCTCGGCTCGGCGGAGGCGGGCGCTCAGCCGTCCGTCTCCGCCGACAACGTGCGCAGGTTCGCCAGCGCGTCGCTCATCGCCGCGGCCTTCGCCAGCTCACGCTCGACGACCCGACCCGCCGCGACCGGAGCGCGATCGAGACGCTCGGCCGGGCCCCGCTCGGCTCGGGCAAGCCGTTCGTGAGCACGTCCGGCACGCTGGTCATGCCCGCCGGCCGGGTGAGCACCGAGCACGGCGACTACCTCTGACGGGTCACGGCTGGGGCTGCTGGCTCGCCAGCGTCCCCGCCGCCATGCGGCGGGCGACGTCCCGGCGCAGCCACAGCAGCCACAGCCACACCGCCAGGAAGATCACGCCCAGCACCGCGATCGCCGGCAGCCAGAACACCAGGGCGATCAGCACCACCTGCAGCGCCAGCACCACCGGCACCGCCCACGTCCGCTTGACGAACCCGCACGTCACGACCAGCAGCACCGCCACCGCGATGACCGTCCAGCCCGTACCCGTCGAGATCCCGCCGCCGAGCTTGTTCACCACCGGCAGGGCCAGTGCGACCGTGATCGCCTCCATGATCAGCGTCCCTGACATGACGCCGCGGAAGCCCTTCATCGGGTCCTTCGGCTTCTGCGCAGGCGTGGTCACGCCGGCTCCTTCCCGAACAGCGTGCGGGCCTCGCCTGCCGTGACGACCGATCCGGTGACCAGCACGCCGCCGCCCGAGAGCGGCTCCTCCGGGTCGTCGCTGGTCTCCACCAGCGCGATCGCCGTCTCGATCGCCGTCTCCAGGTCCGTCTCGGCGACCACGCGGTCTTCGCCGAACACCGAGATCGCCAGCTGGTTCAGCTCCTCCAGCGGCATCGACCGCGGCGACGAGTTGCGCGTCACGACGATGTCCGACACCACCGGCTCGAGCGCGTCGAGGATGCCGAGGGCGTCCTTGTCGGCCATCACGCCGACCACCGCGACCAGGCGGCGGAAGGCGAACTCCTCGGACACCGTCGTCGCCAGCGCGCGGGCACCGTGCGGGTTGTGGGCCGCGTCGAGCAGGACCGTCGGCGCCGAGCGGACGCGCTCGAGCCGTCCCGGCGTCTCGACCTCGGCGAACGCCTCGCGCACCGCCTCGACGACCAGCTGCTTGTCCTTGCCCGCGCCGAAGAACGCCTCGACCGCGGCCAGAGCCAGTGCGGCGTTCGCGGCCTGGTGGGCACCGTGCAGCGGGAGGAAGATCTGGTCGTACACGCCGCCGAGGCCCTGCAGCTTCAGCAGCTGCCCGCCGACGGCGACCTCCTTCTCCAGCACGCCGAACTCGCTGCCCGCGCGGGCCACCGCGGCGTCGACCTCGACCGCCCGCTCCAGCAGCACCTTGAGCACCTCGGGGTCCTGCTCGGCGATCACCGCGACCGAGCCGGGCTTGATGATCCCGGCCTTCTCGCGAGCCGCGCTCACCGCGTCGGGCCCCAGGTACTCGACGTGGTCGAGGCCGATCGGGGTGATGACGGCGACGTCGGCGTCCGCGACGTTCGTGGCGTCCCAGGCGCCGCCGAGGCCGGCTTCGAGCACCGCCGCCTCCACCGGCGCGTCGGCGAACGCGGCGAACGCCATTCCGGTCAGGATCTCGAACTTGCTCATCTCGACGCCGTCCGCCGACGCACCGTCCACCATGGACACGTACGGGGCGATGTCGTGCCACAGCTCGGCGTAGCGCGCGGCGGAGATCGGCCGGCCGTCGAGCGCGATCCGCTCGGTGACCAGCTGCAGGTGCGGGCTCGTGTAGCGGCCGACGCGCAGGCCCATCCGGGTCAGCAGCGCGTCGATCATCCGGGCCGTGGAGCCCTTGCCGTTCGTGCCGGCCACGTGCAGCACCGGGTAACCGCGGTTCGGCTCGCCCAGCAGCTGCGTGAGCGCGGAGATCCGGGTCAGCGACGGCTCGATCTTCGTCTCCGGCCAGCGCTGGTTCAGCTCGGCCTCGACGGCCATCAGCTCGCGCCGCGCCTCGGGGCCGTCCGGGTCGCCGTAGTCGACCTGTTCGCCCTGGTCGTCGAGCTCGTGCAGCTCGGTGTCCTCGGGCACGGTGAGGTCGGGCACCGGGCCGGTGGCCAGGTTGTCGCCGAGCTGGCCGACCCCGCCGATCCCGCCGCGCGAGCCGCCGCCGGCTTCGAACGCGACGTCGCGGACGTCCAGTTCCGGGTCGTGGTCGTCGGACTCCTCGTACCCCGACGTCCCCAGTTCGTCGACGCCCGCGAAGCTGTCCAGATCCGACAGGTCCGGCTTGCGACCTGTCTCATCCTGCGGCACTGAATCTCCTCCGGCCTGGGGTTTTCACACTTGCCTTCCGAGTCTACGTGCGTGAGCGGTGGCACTCTCGACGCATGCCGTTCAACCACAACGACCACTACCACCCGCTGCTGCTGGACCTGCTGCCGCCGGGACCCGGGATCGCGCTGGACGTCGGCTGCGGCACCGGCCGGTTCGCCCGGCGGCTCGCCGCGACCGGCATGGCGGTGGAGGCGGTCGACGTCTCGGCGGCGATGGTCGCGGCGGCGGCCGGGCTGGGGTCGCCGGGGCCGGGCGAGATCGTCTACCGGCAGGCCGACGTCACCACCGACCCGCTGCCCGAGGCGCACTACGACTACATCTCGTGCCTGGCGTCGCTGCACCACATGCCGTTCGAGACGGTCGCCAAGCTGCGCCGCGCGCTGGTGCCGGGCGGCGTGCTCGTGGTGCTCGGCCTGGCGAAGCCGAGCACGCCGGCGGACTGGGCGAAGGCGGTCGCGGCGGTCCCGGTCAACGCGCTCGCGCGGCTGGTCGTCTACGCCGGCGAACGGCTGAACGGCGGCCCCGAGGAGGGCCCGAAGGCCCCGGTCGTCGACGACTACCCGACGCTGGCCGAGCTGCGCCGCGAGTCGGCCCGGCTACTCCCCGGGAGCACGGTCCGGCCGTTGCTGTTCTGGCGCACCTTGATCACTTACCGTGAGCACGGCGACGGGTGACCCGACTGACGGGTGAAGTCCGTCCCGTGGGCGCCCGGGGCTCGCTAAATCTGGGGACAGCCGTCCCCAGAGTGAGAGCGAGGTCTTCATGCGCACCACCCGGCTGCTCGTCGCTGTCCTTTCGGCAGCCGTCCTGCTCACCGCCACCGCGGCCGCCGCGTCGGCGGCCGGGACCGTCCACCACTACGTCGCCCTCGGCGATTCCTACACCTCCGGGCCGTTCATCCCGCTGCAGCGGTCCGACCCGCTCGGGTGCGGGCGGTCGACGGCGAACTACCCGTCGATCCTCGCGGCGGCGCTGAAGCCCGGCGTGTTCACCGACGTCAGCTGCGCCGGGGCGACCACGGCCTCGATGACCGCGCCGCAGCCGGTGGCGTTCAACGCCACGAACCCCCCGCAGCTGAACGCCCTGCGCCTCGACACGGACCTGGTCACCCTCGGCATCGGCGGCAACGACTTCGACCTCTTCGGCCGGCTGCTGGCGACCTGCCCGGGACTGCGCGCGGGCGCCCCGGCCGGCAACCCCTGCGAACAGCACTTCACGGTCAACGGCGTCGAGACGGTGCCGATGGCCGTCACCGCCATCCAGCCGCGGATCGAGGCCGTTCTGGCCGCGATCCACCAGCGCTCGCCCGGGGCCCGGGTGATCGTCGTCGGCTACCCGCGGATCGCCCCGGACACCGGGTCGTGCCCGGACGTCCTCCCGTTCGCCGACGGCGACTACGCCTGGCTCAACCGCGTCGAGAGCGATCTCAACGCGGCCCTCGCCGCCGCCGCGGCGAACACCGCCGCGGAGTACGTCGACACCTTCGGCCCGTCGACCGGCCACGACGCCTGCGCCCGCGGCGGGGCGGCGTGGATCAACGGCAAGGACCCGAACATCTTCGCGGCGGCCGCCTACCACCCGTTCCAAGCCGGGATGGCCGGCGCCGCCGCGGCCGTGCTCAAGGCGCTGACCTGACGAAGTCCAGCACGAGCCGGGCGAACTCGTCCGGCAGTTCGGCCGGGGCACCGTGCCCCGCGTCGATCTCGGCGGCGCGCGCGTCCGGGATCGCGGCGACCAGCGCACGCTGCTGGTCCGCGGTGACGATCCGGTCGTGCGCGCTGCCGAGCACCAGCACCGGCGCGGTGATCCGGCCGAGCACCGGCCGCAGGTCGACGGCGCGGTCGGCTTCGATCTGCCGGTCCGCGCCGGGCTGGATCACCGTCTCGAGCGTCTTGACGAGCTGTTCGTTGCTCTCCGCGGTGGCCTGTTCCCAGTACCGCGGCCCGAAGGCCATCAGCGGCAGCATGCGGGCGAAGGTCCCGGTCTCCAGCAGGTCCAGCCAGTAGCGGAACTCGGCGTCCTGCCGGACCTCGGTCGCGGGCCAGGCGGCGTGCAGGACGGCGCTCCGGACGCGGCGCGGGCGGGTACCGGCCAGCTGGGCCGCGACGACCCCGCCGAGCGAGTGCCCGACGACGTGGGCGGTGTCGAACCCGGCGTCGTCCAGGACGGCTTCGGCCTGGGCGGCGAGGGCTTCGACGGTGATCGGGCCGCCGTCGTCGGTGGTCCGGCCGGAGCCGGGGAAGTCCGGGGCCAGCACGGTGAAGCCGTCCGCCTGCGCGGTCAGCGGTGCCCACTGTTCGCGGGAGGCGGCGGTACCGTGCAGCAGGAGCAGCACGGGGCCGCCGCCGGTACGGTCGTAGTGGACGACGGTGTCTTCGAGCGTCACTTCCGGCATCGTTCAGACGATCTCTCGCAGGGCGGCGGTGAACGCGCGCGGGTTTTCCTGGTGCGGCAGGTGCCCGCAGCCGGCGAGGACGTGCACGCGGGCGCCGGGCGTTTCCGCGGCGCAGGTGCGCGGCACCTCCAGAGGAATCTGGGCGTCGAGCTCGCCGTGCAGGTAGGTGATCGGGGTCTTCAGGTCCTTCAGCCGCGGCCGTGGGTCGTAGGTGGTGCATTCGGTGAACAGGGCGTCGATGTAGGTGCCGGAGTCGAGCAGCTGGCGGAGCGTCCAGTCGACGAGCTCGCGCGCGGCGCCGGGCGCGAACCAGCCCGGTACCCAGCCCGCCAGCGTGCCCGCCCGGTCGTCGACGAGCTGTTCGCGCAGGCTGAGGACTTGGTCGAGCATGCCGGTGCCCGGCCAGTACCCGGGACTGCCGACGGCGACGACGTGGTCGACCAGGTCCGGCCGCGCGAGGGCGAGTTCGGTGGCGAAGAGGCCACCGATGCTGGACCCGACGACGGTGGGCTCGATCTCCAGCGTTTCGACCAGCCGGGTGAGGTCGTCGGCGATCTGCGCGATGGTGTTGCCTTCGGCGGGGCGGTCGGAGCGGCCGCACCCGCGCCAGTCGAGGGTGACGACGCGGTGGTCGCGCACGAGGTCGGGCAGGCACGAGCCCCAGACGCGGCCGCTGGTCCCCCAGCCGTGCAGGAGCAGCAGGGCCGGGCCGGTGCCGTCGTCTTCGTAGTGGAGGCGGGTTCCGTTGACTTCCGTGATCGGCATGGGTTCAGCGTCGTTCGCGGGCGCCGGCTTTTCGATGGCCAAGACGCTCCTACACTGATCACGAATCCTGATGAATGGGGCCGGTCGGTGGAGCTGCGCCAGCTGAGGTACTTCGTGACGGTGGCGGAGGAACTGCACTTCGGCCGCGCGGCGGAGCGCCTGCACATCGTCCAGCCTGCGGTGAGCCAGCAGATCCGGCGGCTGGAGCGGTCGCTGGGCGTGACGTTGTTTTCCCGCACGACGCGTTCGGTGGTCTTGACGGAGGCGGGGCAGCGGTTCCTGCCAGAGGCACGGGAGGTGCTGGCGGCGGCGCGGCGGGCGGCAGAGTCGGTGGCATCGCTGCGCGACGTCCGGTTGCTGCGGCTCGGCACGAGCGAGGGTCTGGGTGACCGGCTGGAGGTGCTGCTGGCCGAGTTCGCGCGGCGGGCCCCTTCGGCGTCGTTGGAGCTGGTCCACGCGCCGACGGCCGAGCGGCTGCGGCGGGTCCGGGACGGGTCGCTGGACGCCACCATCGTCCGGGGCTCGTGGCCTTCCTCGGGCTTGGACTTCAGTCCGTTGTGGACGGACGAGGTGATGGTGGCTTTGCCGGCTTCGCACCCGCTGGCTTCGTCTGCTGTGGTGGACTTCGCTTCGCTGGCTTCACTCCCGGCGCGGCTGAGCCCGCCTTCGCGGAACCAGCCGCTGTACGACCTGGTGGTTTCGTGTTGCCGGGAGGCGGGGTTCGAGCCGGTGCTGGGACCGGACTTCACGACGGCGCAGGACACGTTGGGGTTCGGCCGTCCACACTGGACGGTGTTCTACCGGGCGCACGCGAACCTGCTGCCGGTGCCGGGGGTGGCCTTCCGGCCGTTGAAAGAGCCGACGCCCCGAATGCAGACGTACCTGGCGACGCCTTCGGACCGTCGGGTGACGGCCGAGGTGGTGGCGTTGATCGAAGCAGCGCGGGCGACCGAAGACGGCTGAGCAGCCCCCGTTTTCCACGCTACCCGAGGGGTACGACAAAGCCCGGCACTCCGCGGAAGAGTGCCGGGCTTTCGTCCACAACCTCAGGAAGCCGGCAGCGCCGCCAAGCGGGCCGTGATGCGGTCGATGTCCGCCTCCGCCGTTTCCTTGCGGGTCTTGATCTTCGCCACCACCTGCTCCGGGGCCTTTGCGATGAACGCCTCGTTGCCGAGCTTCGCCTCCGTCTGGGTCAGCTCCTTCCGGGCCGCCGCCAGGTCCTTCTCGAGGCGCTTGCGCTCCGCCGCGACGTCGACCGTTCCGGACAGGTCCAGCTCCACCGTCACCACGCCGTCCGCCAGGGCCACCTCCAGCGAGGCGCTCGCCGCGAAGTCGTCGGCCGGCGGGGTCAACCGGACCAGCGAACGGACCGCGTCCTCGTGGCCGCCCGCGTAACCCGCCAGGCGCGCCGCCACCTTCTGGCCCGGCTTCAGGCCCTGGTCCGCGCGGAACCTGCGGATCTCCGTCACCAGCTTCTGGACGTCCGCGATCCGGGCGTCCGCGACCGGGTCGGCGTAACCCGGCGAAGCGGAAGGCCACGAAGCGATCACCAGCGACTCGCCGCCGGTCAGCGCCGTCCAGAGCTTCTCCGTGATGAACGGGATGAACGGGTGCAGCAACCGCAGCACCGTGTCCAGCACGTGGCCCAGGACAGCGCGCGTTGCGGCGACCCGAGCGTCATCTCCCTGGTACAGCTGGACCTTCGCCAGCTCCAGGTACCAGTCGCACAGCTCGTTCCAGGTGAACTGGTAGAGCGCGCCCGCCACCTTCGCGAACTGGAACTCCTCGAACAGGCCGTCCACTTCGGACACCAGTGCGCCGAGGCGGCCCAGGATCCAGCGGTCCGCCTCCGTCAGAGAAGAAGCCTCCGGCAACGGCGAAGCGACCGAAGCACCGTTCATCATTGCGAACTTCGTCGCGTTCCACAGCTTCGTGCAGAAGTTGCGGGAGCCCGCCGCCCACTCGTCGGCCAGTGCCATGTCCGCGCCCGGGTTGGCGCCGCGGGCCAGGGTGAACCGGGTCGCGTCCGCGCCGTACGCGTCCATCCACTCCAGCGGGTCGATCACGTTGCCGCGCGACTTCGACATCTTCTTGCCCTGCGCGTCGCGGATCAGGCCGTGCAGGTACACGTGGTCGAACGGCTGCGCGCCGTGCATCTGGTGCACGCCGAACATCATCATCCGGACCACCCAGAAGAACAGGATGTCGTAGCCCGTCGAGAGCACGCTCGTCGGGTAGAACTTGGCCAGGTCCTCCGACGACGACGGCCAGCCCAGCGTCGACATCGGCCACAGGCCCGACGAGAACCACGTGTCCAGCACGTCCGGGTCCTGCGTCCAGCCCTCACCCGTCGGCGGCTGCTCGTCCGGGCCGACGCACACGACCTCCCCGTCCGGGCCGTAGTACACCGGGATGCGGTGGCCCCACCACAGCTGGCGCGAGATCGTCCAGTCGTGCATGTTGTCGACCCAGTCGAAGTACCGCTTGCCCAGCTCCGGCGGGTGGATCTTCGTCCGGCCGTCGCGGACCGCGTCGCCGGCCAGCTTGGCCAGCTGCTCGACCTTGACCCACCACTGCAGCGACAGCCGCGGCTCGACCACCGTGTCGCACCGCGAGCAGTGCCCGACCGCGTGCACGTACGGCCGCTTCTCCGCGACGATCCGGCCCAGCTCGCGCAGCGCCGCGACGATCGCCGGGCGCGCCTCGAACCGGTCGAGGCCCTCGAACGGCCCCGGCGCGGTGATCTCCGCGCGCTCGTTCATGATCGTCAGCATCGGCAGGTCGTGGCGGCGGCCGATCTCGAAGTCGTTGGGGTCGTGCGCCGGGGTGACCTTGACCGCACCGGTGCCGAACTCCGGGTCGACGTGCTTGTCGGCCACGATCGGGATGCGGCGGCCGGTCAGCGGCAGCTCGACCTCGGTGCCGACCAGGTGCGCGTACCGCTCGTCGTCCGGGTGGACGGCGACCGCGGTGTCGCCCAGCATCGTCTCCGCGCGGGTGGTCGCCACCACGATCGCGTTGTCGCCGTCGCCGTAGCGGATCGAGACGAGCTCGCCGTCGTCGTCGTTGTGGTCGACCTCGATGTCCGACAGCGCCGTCTGGCAGCGGGGGCACCAGTTGATGATCCGCTCGGCCCGGTAGATCAGGCCCTCGTCGAAGAAGTTCTTGAACACCGTCTGGACGGCCTTGGACAGGTTCTCGTCCATGGTGAAGCGCTCGCGCGACCAGTCGACGCCGTCGCCGAGGCGCTTCATCTGGCCGAGGATCTTGCCGCCGTACTCGGCCTTCCACTCCCAGACGCGCTCGACGAACTTCTCGCGGCCCAGGTCGTGGCGCGAAAGGCCCTCGCCGGCCAGCTGGCGCTCGACGACGTTCTGCGTCGCGATGCCCGCGTGGTCCATGCCCGGCAGCCACAGCACCTCGTAGCCCTGCATGCGACGGCGGCGGCTCATCGCGTCCATCAGGGTGTGGTTGAGGGCGTGCCCCATGTGCAGCGAACCGGTGACGTTCGGCGGCGGCAGTACGATCGAGAACGGCGGCTTCTCCGACGAGGCGTCGGCCGTGAAGTACCCGGCCGCTACCCAGCGGTCGTACATCGGTGCTTCCTCGGCGGCCGGGTCCCAGGCACCCGGAAGGTCGGTGGTCTGCTGCGGAGCGTTCTCGGTCACAATGGACAAGTCTACGAACCCGTCACGGCGGGTCACCCAGGGGGAAGGCACTCTGACGATGGCAGAGCCTCAGCAGCCGCAGGAGCCGGACGACCGGCGCCTCGAGACGCACCCGGACCTGATGAACCCGGACTGGCAGAAGTACGCCGCACGGGACGCCTGGCTGGGCGCGAAGAAGGACCTCAAGAAGCGGCGCAGGCGAGAACGCCGCGCGGGCGGCTACCAGCAGCCGGGCCAGAGCCGCTGGCCGGGCGTGCTCGCCCTGCTCATCGTGGTCGGCCTGGTCGCCGCGGCGATCATCGTGCACCAGCTGCAGGGCGTCGGCGTCAACGAATTCGCGTACTTCGGGTAACGCCCGTCCCCCACCGTCGATGAGTCAGTCGTCGACCTTGGGGGGACGCACGTGGACGAGGACAACCTGCTCGAAACGCACCCGGACCTGATGGACCCGGACTGGCGCAAGCACGCGCAGACCGATGCCTGGCTCGGTGCGAAGAAGGACCGCAAGCAGCTCCGCAAGCAGCAGAACCGCGCCAGGCGCCGCCCGAGCCGCCGGTGGTGGGGCTTCGCGGCGTTCCTGCTCGTCCTGGCCGTGACGACGACGGCGATCGTGCTGGCCGGCCGCCGGCCCGCCCACGACGCCGGCCCACCGGACCCGACGTCGGTGCCGGACGTCGCCCCGGTCGACCTGGCGCGCCCGTACGCGCACACCCCCGCCGACGTCTGGCCGAAGGGTGTGGACGGGATCACCGCCCCCGCACCGGCCGCGGTCGGGTCCTTCAAGGCCGAGACGGTCACGGAGGCGTACGCGAAGGTCAAGCAGGCCATCACCGCGGCGCACCTCGACCCGGCGGTGCTGACCGGGCACGACGGGAAGGCGTACGCGGCGCTGTTCGCCGCCGACGACCGCGACCAGATCGTGCCCGAGCTGGCCAAGAAGCCGGAGAAGAACCGCGGCGGCTTCGCCGCGTACGTGACCGAGATCGCCGACGGCTACCACCTGCTCGACGCGGGCCCGCGGACGTTCGGCACGCTCACCGCCCGCGCCGGCGCCAAGCCCGGTGAGCTGGTCGTCGAGGCGAAGTACGCGGTCGCGTACGCCTTCGACCACGCCCACCCCAAGGAGCTGCTGAGCCCCGCGGAGATCGTCACGTTCGAGCGCCTCGACGAGACGTACGTGCTCCGGAGCGGCTCTTCGTTCGCGGAGAGCAGCCAGGGCTTGTGGCTCGAGAACACCTCCAGCGCGTACTCGTCGGTGGGCTGCGCCGCGGCCAAGGAGGGCTACCTGGCGCCGGGCTACGCGAACCCGCCGGCGCCGGTGCCGACAACGGGTGAGCGGGACGCACCCGGCTACTACGACCCGAAGTACCCGGTCCCCACCCTCGACGGCTGCCCGGACTAGCCGTTCGTCACATCCAGTTACACAGTTTGGACTGCACAGTTAAACTGTGTGCATGGGCGAAATACCTGCGCACGTCGCCGAGAGCGCCGGCTGGATCCGTGGGGTCGTCGGGCAGCTGCACCGACGGCTGCGGCACGTCGACAACGCCGGGATCCTGACGCCGTCGCAGTCCGCCGTCATGCACCGGCTTCACCGCGAAGGCCCCGCCACGCAGGGTGAGCTGGCCGCCGCCGAGCACGTGCGGCAGCAGTCCATGGCCGCCACCCTCGGCGTCCTCGACGAGCTCGGTTACCTCGCCCGCACCCCCGACCCGGCCGACCGGCGGCGCGTGGTGATCAGCCTGTCCGACGCCGGCCGCGACACGGTGCGCGGGATCCAGCAGCACCGCGACGAGTGGCTGGCCCAGGCCCTGCTCGACGAGCTGTCCCCCGCCGAACTCGACGCTGTCACGCGCGCGCTGCCGCTGCTGCAGCGCGTCGCCGAACACTGAAGGAGCTCGCCACGACCACCGTCACCGCGCCCGCCAAGTTCGGCGCCCGCCTGGTCACCCCCCTGGTGGCCGGCGCGGTGCTCAACCCGATCAACTCCACGCTCATCGCCGTCGCGCTCGTGCCGATCGGGCAGAGCTTCGGCGCCGGACCCGGGCAGACCGCCTGGCTGATCTCGGCGCTCTACCTGGCCACCGCGGTCGGGCAGCCGGTGGTCGGCCTGCTGGTCGACCGCCACGGCGCCCGCCGCGTCCTGCTCGGCGGCGCGACGCTCGTCATCGTCGCCGGGATCGCGGGCATGATCCCGATCTCGGTCGGCTGGCTGACCGGGGTGCGGGTGGTCCTCGGCCTGGGCACGTGCGCCGGGTTCCCGGCCGCGATGGCCGTGCTGCGCCACCACGCCGAGGCGAGCGGCCAGGGCGTGCCCGCGCGGGTGCTGTCGCTGCTGTCGATGTCCGCGCAGACGGTGATGGTGATCGGGCCGACGCTGGGCGGGCTGCTGATCGGGCTGTTCGGCTGGCCGGCCATCTTCGCCGTGAACATCCCGCTCGCCGGGTTGTCGCTGGTCCTGGCGCTGCTGTGGGTGCCGAAGGACGACCGCGGCGCGCGGACGGCCACCCGGATCGACGTGCTCGGCATCGCGCTGTTCTCCGCGACCCTGCTCGCGCTGCTGTTCTTCCTGATGGACCCGGGCGCCGAGGTCTGGCTGCTCGCCGTCGTCGCGGCCTTCGGGACGGCGTTCACGCTGGTCGAGCTCCGGCGGGACGCGCCGTTCCTGGACCTGCGGATGCTCGCGGCCAACAGCGCGATCCTGCGGACGTACCTGCGGCAGGCGCTGAGCTTCATGGCGATCTACGCGATCATGTTCGGGTACGTCCAGTGGCTGGAGACCGCGCGCGGGCTGTCGGAGGAGACGGCCGGGCTGATGCTGCTGCCGATGTCGGGCACGGCGGTCTGCGCCGCGGCGTTCTCCGGGCGGGCGTCGGGCATCAAGGCCCGGCTGGTGACGGTCGCGGTGGCCCTGGCCGGCGGTTCGGCCCTGCTGTTGCTCGTCCACGACGGCACGTGGGTCGGCGCGCTGCTGGCGCTGGCCGCGTTGTTCGGGCTCGCCCAGGGCCTGACCAGCGTCGCGAACCAGACGACGCTGTACCGCGAGGCCCCGGCCGAGCAGATGGGCACGGCGAGCGGCCTGTTCCGGACGGCCCAGTACCTCGGAGCGATCGTGGCCTCGACGCTGATCGCGCTCTGCTACGGCCCGCACGCGGACTCGGCGGGCTTGCACCGGCTGGCCGTGGCTTTGGTCGTCATCAGCGGGCTGCTGTTCGTGGTCACGGTGGCGGACCGGGGGTTGCGCGCGGAAAAGGCGTGACCCTCGTGGCGGCACCCGATCATGGAGGCGCACGATGAACCCATGACCCGTGAAGCGCCGCTGCAGGACGTGGACGAGACCCGCCTCGAGGTGGGTAAGCCGAAAGGGTGGGCCGCCGGGATACCCGGGGTTGCCGTCTCGCTCGCGCGCAGCGTCGAACAGCTCGGCACCGGGCGGACCATCAAGGCCCTGCGGCTGCTCAACCAGCGTGAAGGCTTCGACTGCCCCGGCTGCGCGTGGCCGGAACCCCGTGAGGTCGACGGTGAGAAGCGCAAGCTCGCCGAGTTCTGCGAAAACGGGGCCAAGGCCGTCGCCGAGGAAGCCACCAAACGACGCGTCGGCCGCGAGTTCTTCGCGCGGCACCCCATCGGCGACCTCGAAACCAAGACCGACTACTGGCTGGGCCAGCAGGGCCGGATCACCGAGCCGTTCGTGCTGCGGGACGGCGCGAGCCACTACGAGCCGATCTCGTGGGACGACGCCTTCGAACTGGTCGCCGGCGAGCTCAAAGCGCTGACCGACCCGAACGAGGCCATCTTCTACACCTCCGGCCGCACCAGCAACGAGGCCGCGTTCCTCTACCAGCTGCTG
Organism: Amycolatopsis sp. NPDC004169; assembly: GCF_040610315.1. Classification (NCBI taxonomy): domain Bacteria; kingdom Bacillati; phylum Actinomycetota; class Actinomycetes; order Pseudonocardiales; family Pseudonocardiaceae; genus Amycolatopsis; species Amycolatopsis sp. NPDC004169. The sequence continues at coordinate 112,199 of NZ_JBEXMD010000013.1, read as the reverse complement.
GTGCGCTCCTTCGGCACCAACAACCTGCCCGACTGTTCCAACATGTGCCACGAGTCCTCGGGCGCGGCACTGTCGGCCACCACCGGCGTCGGCAAGGGCTCGGTGAGCCTGGCCGACATCCACAAGGCCGACCTGATCGTCGTCGTCGGGCAGAACCCCGGGACCAACCACCCGCGGATGCTCTCCGCACTCGAAGAGGCCAAGGGCAACGGCGCCAAGATCATCGCCGTCAACCCGCTGCCCGAAGCCGGGCTGATGCGGTTCAAGAACCCGCAGAACGTCCGCGGTGTCGTCGGCAAGGGCACGCCGCTGGCCGACGAGTTCGCCCAGGTCCGCCTCGGCGGTGACCTGGCGCTGTTCCAGGCCGTCGGGCACCTGCTGCTGGCCTGGGACGCCGAGGCGCCGGGCGCGATCGTCGACCGCGACTTCGTCGAGCGGGTCACCGAGGGCTTCGACGCCTACGCCGCGCACCTGCGGGAGATCGACTGGCCGGAGGTCGAGCGCGCCACCGGCCTCGGCCGCGCGCAGATCGAGCGGGTCGCGCGGATGATCGCCTCCTCCGAACGCACCATCTACTGCTGGGCGATGGGCCTCACCCAGCACAAGCACGCGGTGCCGACGATCTCCGAGATCGCGAACCTGGCGCTGGTGCGCGGGATGATCGGCAAGCCCGGCGCCGGCCTGTGCCCGGTCCGCGGGCACTCGAACGTGCAGGGCGACCGGACCATGGGCATCTGGGAGAAGATGCCGCAGTCCTTCATGGACGCGCTGGCCGCCGAGTTCGGCATCGAGGTCCCGCGCGAGCACGGCTTCGACACCGTCGACGCGATCCGGGCGATGCGCGACGGCCGCGGCAAGGTGTTCTTCGCCGTCGGCGGCAACTTCGCTTCGGCGACACCGGACTCCGAGCTGACCGAAAAGGCGCTGCGCTCCTGCTCGCTGACCGTGCACGTCTCCACGAAGCTGAACCGCTCCCACGTCGTGCACGGCCGCACCGCGCTGATCCTGCCCACGCTCGGCCGGACCGAGCGTGACGTCCAGGCGAGCGGCGAGCAGTTCGTCACCGTCGAGGACTCGATGTCGCAGGTGCACGCCTCGCACGGGCGCCTGAAGCCGGCGAGCGAGCACCTGCTCTCCGAGGTCGCCATCGTCTGCCGGCTGGCGGAGAAGCTGTTCGGCGCGGGTCACGCCGTGCCGTGGCGGACGTTCGAGACCGACTACGACCTGATCCGCGACCGCATCTCCCGGGTCGTGCCGGGCTGCCAGGACTACAACCGCCGGGTCCGCGAACCGGACGGGTTCGTGCTGCCGCACGCGCCGCGCGACTCCCGCGAGTTCACCGGGACCGCCAACGGCAAGGCCAACTTCACGGTGTCCGGACTGGAGTACCCACAGGCCCCCGAGGGCCGGCTGCTGCTGCAGACCCTGCGCAGCCACGACCAGTACAACACCACCATCTACGGGCTCTCCGACCGCTACCGCGGGATCGAGAACGCCCGCCGCGTGGTGCTGGTGAACCCGGACGACCTCGCCGCGCTGGGCCTGGCCGACGGCGCCGTGGTCGACCTGGTGTCCGAGTGGCGCGACGGCGACCGTCGCGCACCCGGGTTCCGGATCGTCGCCTACCCGACCGCCCGCGGCTGCGCGGCCGCGTACTTCCCGGAGGCGAACGCGCTGGTGCCGCTGGACTCGGTGGCGGACAAGTCGAACACGCCGGTGTCGAAGGCGATCGTGGTGCGGCTCGAACCGGGGTCTCAGCCCCGGTAGTCCTTCCGCAGGGTTTCGGTCATGTCCGTGACCACGGCCTGGACGTCGTCCAGGGTCGCGGGCGGAATCAGCGCGGCCTCGGTGCCGCCGTCGGCCAGCGCCACGCCGAGCACGACGTTGCCGGTCCGGACGGCGCCCCACTGCTCGGAGAAGCCGGCCTCGTCGCCGACGCCGGTGGCGAGCCTAACGCCCGAGTGGTCGCCGAGCGCGTCGGTCATCAACTGGGTGGCCTTGGCCGCGGCCTCGTCCGCGTCGGACTGCGTGAACCGCACGACGGCGATCGTGACGGACCGGTAGTCCTGCAGGTTGGGCTTGCCGCCGCCGAGGTCGCGCGCGAACAGGCGGCGGCAGGTGGTGACCTCGTTGCCCTCGCTGGCGTGGTCGTCCGGGATGACCTTGGTGTCGGTGGCCTTCACCGAGTCGGCCGGGATTTCGACGGTCCCGGGTGCGAGCCGCGCCTGCGCGTTCGGCCCGGGCAGCCGGCACGCGTCGATCGCGCCCGGGTAGTGCGCCGAAGCGGACGCCGACTGGCACCCGGCAGAAAGAACGGCTGAAGCGAGGATGGGCAAGATCCACCCACCGCGGGCGACGCTGCTGCGCATAAATTCCGGACTTTCCGTATTCCCTGAAATTGAGTTTCCAAGATCACCCACCGATCGGGTGAACTTTCCCGCCGGCACGGGGTCCACCCCGGCGACGGTCACCGCACCCTGCCTCACCAGTGCGGCAACGTCAAGACCACTGACCCTCGTGGTCCACCGTGGTCCAGTGCACGGGAATTCCCGCGCAATTCAGGGATTCGACGGAAAATCCGGAACTTCGCGATCGAGCAATTTCACCCGTCCGTCAGTCGACGCAGACGACGCCGTTCGAGGTGATCGGGTCGTCCGCGACGCCACCGGGAGCGCCGCCGCCCGCGGCCGCGCCGGGGCCGGAGTAGACCGTCCCGAGCACCACCTCGATGTGGCCGGACGGCACCGACGCGGACTGCTGCGCGGTCAGCCCGCCCAGCGCCTTCGCCACCGCGGCACCGCGTTCGGCCAGGTCGGGACCGAAGCGGACGAGTGAGGTCCGGCGCGCGGCGGTGTTGCCCGCCGCGGTCGCCGTGAACCCCTTCTCGCGCAGGACGCCCGCCACCCGGCCCGCGAGACCTTCCTTCGGGCTCGCGTTGGAGACGTCGACGGTGACCGCCGCGGGCGGCGCGGCGGGTCCGGTCGGCGCGGCCGGCGCCGCGGGCCCGATCAGGCTCGCCGCGAAGGCCTTCACCGCGGCCGGGTCGACCTGCACCGCCGTCGCCCGCGGATCGCTGCTGCTGTAGCGGTAGTCGACGTTGACGACCGGGATCGTCGCGAACCGGATGCCGCCGCCGCTGACCCCGCGCATCTGCCCGACGAAGTCGAGCAGGTTCCACGAGCCGTCCAGCACCACCGAGCGCTTCACCGCGTCGATCAGGTCGGACAGCTTCCCCGGATCGGCGAGCGTGCCCGCCGAGAGCACCTGCCGGGCCAGGCCGGCGAGGAACACCTGCTGGCGCCGGACGCGGGCCAGGTCGGTTCCCGGGAGGCCGTCGCGCTGCCGGACGAAGGCGAGCGCGTCCGCACCCGAGACGCGCTGCGGCCCGGCCTGGAAGTCGGCGCCGGAGTTCTCGTCCTTGGTCGCCTTCTTCAGGCAGACGTCGACCCCGCCGATCGCCTTGCTGATCTCGTAGAAGCTGAGCAGGTTGACCTCGGCGAAGTGGTCGATCTTCACCCCGGTGAGGTCCTCGACCGCCTGCCGCGTCGCGCGGCGCGCGGCGGTGAGCGCGCCCTGGTTGATCTTCGCCTTGTCGGTCTCGCCCGCGGTGCGCAGCCGCCGCGCTTCGGCGGCCTTCGCCCGGCCGAACGCGGCGTTGATCTTGCCCTTCCCGCCCGCCATCGAGACGTAGCTGTCCCGGGGGATGGAGAAGGCCTTCACCTCCTTGGTGCCGTTCGGGATCCGCAGCACGATCAGGGTGTCGGTGAGGTCGTCGCCGTTGGCGCCGGCCCGCAGCTCGCGCAGCATGTCCGCGGGCAGCGGGTTGCCCTGGTTGTCGCTGCGGGAGTCGCGGCCGACGAGGAGGATGTCCAGCGAGCCGTCGGCGGGCTGTTCCCCCGGCTTCGTCTCGCCTTCGGCGTCGATGACGTTGTCCCGCGACACGCCGTCGAGGGAGCGGAGGTTCACGTAGCCGTAAGCCGTGCCGCCGAACACGACGAGAGCCAGCCCGGCGACGACGATCTTGCCCAGTGCATGCACGACTGCCTGGACGCCGCCGCGCCGGGCACCGCTGCACGGGTGAGAGCCGGGTCACAGCCGCAGGTGTGAGGCTCCGTTGAGGTCGAGGATCGTCCCGGACGCCCAGGTCGCCTCCGCGGAGGCCAGGTACACGACGGCCGCGGCGACCTCTTCGGGGGTGCCGACCCGCCCGAACGGGCTCTGCGCGCGCAGCGCGTCGTCGATCCGGCCGGCGACGCGCTCGGTGGCGGTGAAGCCGGGCGCCACCGACGTCACAGCGATGCCGTGGGGCGCGAGGGAGACGGCGAGCGACTGGCCGAGCGCGTGCAGCGCGGCTTTGCTGGCGCCGTACGCGGGGTGGTCGGGCTCGCCCTTGAACGCCCCGCGCGACCCGATGTTGACGATCCGCCCCGGCGCGCCGCGGGCGATGAGGTGCCGGGCGACGCAGTAGCTGAGGTTGGCCGCGCCGAAGAGGTTGACGTCGACGGTGCGCCGCCAGATCCGCTGCCAGTCCGCGTAGGACACCGCGCCGACCGGGTGCGCGGTCTCGGCCGTGGTCGCGACGGCGGCGTTGTTGACCAGCACGTCGACCCCGCCGAGCCCGGCTTCGGCCGCGTCGGCGAGCTGCCGGGCCGCCTCGGGGTCGGCGAGGTCGCCGCCGATCAGCACGTGCCCCTCGCCGGCCAGCCGCGAGAGCGTTTCCCCGGCGTCCGCGGCGCGGTGCCCGTAGTGGACGGCCACCCGGTCGCCCCGCGCCGCGAACGCCGTGGCCACCGCGCGCCCGATACCGCGGGACGCGCCGGTGACGAGCACTCCCCTGCTCACCCGAACAGCTGGACCAGCTTCAGGAACAGCTGGTACACCCCGTACCCGAACGGGAGCACCACCCAGGCCCACGCCAGCACGATCAGCGGCAGCCGGTTCGGCTTCGTCGACGGTTCGCTCATCACGCCTCACTCCCGACGGCCTCGCGGACCGGCTCGTGGTACTTCTCCTTGACCGGCCGCACCAGCTCGTTGGCCACGAAGCCGACCACGAGCAGGCCGATCATGATGTAGAACGACAGCTCGTAGAGCGCCGGGCCCGACTTGCCCGCCGCCTTTTCGCTGTCGGCGATGCGGTTGACGATCAGCGGGCCGAGCACGCCGGCCACCGACCACGCGGTGAGCAGCCTGCCGTGGATCGCACCGACCTGGTAGGTGCCGAAGAGGTCCTTCAGGTACGCCGGGACCGTCGCGAAACCGCCGCCGTAGAACGACAGGATCACCATGGCGCACAGGATGAACACGAGCTTCGACGAGTTCTCCGTCAGCGCGATCACCAGGTACAGCACCGCGCCGACGCCGAGGTAGGTGCGGTAGATGTTCTTGCGCCCCACCAGGTCCGAAGTGGACGACCAGACGAACCGGCCGAGCATGTTGCACAGCGACAGCAGGGCGACGAACCCCGCCGCCGCGGCCGTGCCGACCGGGGTGGACGTGTTCTTGAAGAAGTCGACGATCATCGGGGACGCCTTCTCCAGGATCCCGATGCCCGCGGTGACGTTGAAGCACAGGACGACCCACAGGCACCAGAACTGCGGCGTCTTGATCGCGTTGGCGGCCGAGACGTTCGCGGTGCTGATCATCGCCTTGCCGTGGTCGGTCTTCGGCTCCCAGCCCGTCGGCTTCCAGTCGTCGGCAGGCACCCGCACGAGCAGCCAGCCCATCGACATGAACACCGCGTAGACGAGACCGTGGACCAGGAACGCCGTCGCGATGGTGCTCGTCGTCGGCGCGGTGCCGAGCATCGAGGACGACCACGGCGAGGCGATCAGCGCGCCGCCGCCGAAGCCCATGATCGCGATGCCGGTGGCCATGCCCGGCCGGTCGGGGAACCACTTGATCAGCGTCGACACCGGCGAGATGTAGCCGATGCCGAGCCCGATCCCGCCGATCCCGCCGTAGCCGGCGACGACCAGCCAGAACTGCCCGGTCGCCACGCCGAGCGCGGCGACGAGGAACCCGCTGGCGAAGCAGCACATCGACACGAACATCGCCCAGCGCGGGCCGTTCTTCTCGACGAGGGTCCCGCCGAACGCGGCGGACAGGCCCAGCATGACGATGCCGAGCTGGAACGGCAGCGAGCTCTGCGTGCCGTTCAGGTGCATGGTCTTCTCGAGCGGCGTCTTGAAGACGCTCCACGCGTAGGCCTGCCCGATCGACAGGTGTACCGAAAGGGCCGCCGGCGGCACCAGCCAGCGCGTCCAGCTGGGAGGTGCCACGATCCGGGAACGGTCCAGGAAGCCGAGAGCCATCGGAACCCTCTCCTAGAGTGGGGATGATGGTGGGAATGTATTACTAAATACCCGGTGTTGCACTATGCGAGTGTCAAACTTTCGGGCAGCGAAAGGTGTGGAGGATGGGCAGGGTGACCGTGCGCAGGCCGGTCCGGCGGATCTCCGCGACCGGGGACCGGCGCCGCCCGGACGCGCTGGCGGCCGAAGAGCCCCTGGAGCTGCGGGTCGGCGGCCGGGCGCTGGCGGTCACGATGCGCACCCCCGGCCACGACGTCGAGCTGGCCCACGGCTTCCTGCTGTCGGAAGGCGTGATCGGCGGCCGGGCGGACGTGGCGGTCGCCCGCTACTGTGACGGCGTCGACGACCAGGGCCGCAACACCTACAACGTGCTGGACATCGCGCTGGCCGACGGCGTCCCGCCGCCGGACACCGGGGTCGAGCGCAACTTCTACACGACGTCCTCGTGCGGCGTCTGCGGCAAGGCGGCGCTCGACGCGGTGAAGCTGCGCACCCGCTTCTCCCCCGCCTCGGCGGCGTTCGCGGTGAAGAGCGAGACGCTGTCCGCCCTGCCGGACGCGCTGCGGGCGAGCCAGAAGGTGTTCGCCAGCACCGGCGGCCTCCACGCGGCCGCGCTGTTCACCCCCGACGGTTCGCTCGCCGTCGTCCGCGAAGACGTCGGCCGGCACAACGCGGTGGACAAGGTGCTGGGCTGGGCGGTGCTCGAAGGCCGCATCCCGGCGCCGGGCTACGGGCTGCTGGTGTCCGGGCGGGCGTCGTTCGAGCTGGTCCAGAAGGCCGCGATGGCGGGCATCGGGCTGCTGGCCGCGGTGTCGGCCCCGTCGTCGCTGGCGGTGGAGCTGGCGGAGGAGAACGGGATGACCCTGATCGGCTTCCTCCGCGGCGACTCGATGAACCTCTACACCGGCGACCACCGCGTCCTGACCTAGCCGACCGGCACCCAGTTGCCGTGGAAGCCGTTCGGGACGCGGTCGGGCAGGTGGATCGCCGCCACCGTCTCGAGGGTCTCCGCGTCCAGGATCGTCAGGTCGCTTCGCCGGGTCGCCGGGTCGAACACGAACCCCAGCACCACCCCGTCGTCCTCGGCCGCCTCCTCGTGGCGGGGGACGAACACGAACTCGCCCGGCTGGCGGCCCGCTCCGAACGCGCGCTCGGCGCGGGCGCCGGTCTCGAAGTCGTGCTTGAACAGCGAGCCGCCGGGCTCCGCGCCGCCGTCGGCCGACATCGCGTAGCCGTAGCGGTGGCGGCGGCCGACCAGGCGCTCGTCCACGCGGGGGAACTCCTGGCCGCGGTCGTCGAGGCGCTCCTCCAGGACTTTGCCCGCCACCAGGTCGACCGTCCAGCGGTCCAGCGTCGGGCCGCCCTCGTCCGGGCCGTGCAGCTGCGTGTCGAACATCTTCGGGTGGCGGACCACGTCCAGCACCACGCTGTCGCCGTCGTCGTAGGCGTTGAGCGGGTGGAAGACGTAGCACGGCTCGACGTCGAACCAGCGGACGTCCTTGCTGCCGCCCTCGCGCGGCATCACGCCGATCCGCGCCGGGTACTTCGGGTTCCAACGGTAGGGCAGGCCGCCGTTCGCGCCGAGCTTGCCCGCCATCATCGCGGTCACCGGGTCCGGCACCCGGACCTTGCCGACCATGGCCGACACCACCAGCTTCGCCGGCGTGCGCAGCGCGCTCGGCACGCTGGCCGCGACCGCCATCTCGGCGTTGAACGTCACCGGCAGGTCGTAGAAGACGACGTGGTTTTCCGTCAGCGAGAAGTCGTGCATCATCGGGGACCCGGTGACCTCGACGTCGACCGTGCGGCGGGCGCGGCCGTGCACGTCGATCACCGAGTACTGGACCTTGTTCCCCATGCCGAAGAAGTACGAGACGGCGTGCAGCTCCCCGGTGCGCGGGTCGCGCTTGGGGTGGGCGGTGTAGCCGCCGGGCAGGGTGCCGTCGAAGTCGCAGCGGCCGACGGTCTCGAGCTCGTCGGTCAGCTCGTAGATCGGCGCGCCCGCCTCGACCAGGGCGAGGGTCTTGCCCGCGTGGCCGATGACGTTGGTGTTGGCGCCGAGCGCGTCGAGCCCGCAGAACCGGCTCGCGTCCTCGCCGTTCAGCGTGGCCGCGACGGCGGGGTTGCGGACCCACCGGTTGCGGTACCACTCGGCCTTGCCGTCGCGCAGGCGCACGCCGTGGACCATGCCGTCGCCCATGAACCAGTGGTAGGCCGCGGGGTCCACTTCGGACAGCGGGTTGGGGCCGTTGCGCAGGTAGCGGCCGTCGAGGAACTCCGGGATCGCCCCCGTGACGGCCAGCTCGGTGATCGTGTGCTCCCGGCTGACCGGGGCGAAGTTGCCTTCGAGGAACTTGTTGCCCATGTGACCCCTCCACGGCTTCTATAACGCAGTTATAAATACAGGTATAACAGGGTTATGGGACACTGGCAAGCATGAGCCCGAAACCGCGCGCTTCCGACGTCAAGGCCCGGCTCGTCGAGGCCGCCATCCGCCTGCTCGACGAGAGCGGTCCCGAGGCCCTGCAGGCCCGCAAGCTCGCGGCCGAGGTCGGCGTCTCGACGATGGCCGTCTACACGCACTTCGGCGGCATGGCGGCCCTGGTCGACGAGGTGGCGCGAGCGGGCTTCCGCAGGCTGAGCGCGTGGCTGGCCGGCGTCGGCGAGACCGACGACCCGGTGGCGGACATCTTCGGACTGGCCCGCACCTACCGGCAGGCGGTCGCCGAGCAGCCGCAGTTGTTCGCGGTGACGTTCGGCCAGTCCGCACCCGGCGGCAAGCGGGCGACGCTGTCCGACCTGACCACCGCGGAAGGCCGCGAAGCCGCTCAGGAGGGGCTGGAGGCGTTCACCCACATCGTCCGGGCGACCGGACGGGCCATCGCGGCCGGCCGGTTCCGCCCCGCGGACGAGTACCAGGCCGCCGCCCAGCTCTGGAGTGCGCTGCACGGATTCGTCACACTGGAGGCGTCGGGGCACTTCGGCCCCGGTGAACAGGGCATAGACCACATTTTGATCCCCCTCGGGATCACCATGGCGGTGGGTCTCGGGGACACTGTGGAGCGGGCCGGGCGCTCGGCCGAAGCGGCGAAGGCGGCTTGGCGAGCGAGAACCGGAAACGCCGGGCAGGGTGGTAACGATTGACCCGGTGAACAGGGGCGAGAGGGAACGCGGAGCGGGTGCGCGGCGTCTCTGATTACGGGGGCAGGGGGATGGAGACAGGGTGAACGAGCAAAACGAGGACGCGGAGCCGGCCGGAGCGGTCGCCGAGGCCGTCCAGGGCGCCCGGCGGTGGCTGAGCCGCCGGTCGGTGCTGATCGCGGGCGCGTCCGGGCTGGCCGTGACCGGGCTGGCCGTCGGCACCGCGACCGGCAAGCTGCCGTTCAGCCCGGCCATGCAGCGCACGCTCGGCGTGACGTCGTCGAACCCGACCACCCAGCTGGGCAGCACGCGCGTCGAACGCGTCTACTCCGCCGCCCGCGGCCGGATGGTCGACCTGGTGTTCATCCTGCCGTCGAAGACCCCGCCGAAGGGGCTGCCGATGTCGCTGATGCTGCACGGTCTGCACGGCAACGCCCGCAGCGCGGCCCCCACCGGCACGCTCAAGCAACTCGCCAGCGACGTCGCCCGCAAGGCGGTCCCGGCGTTCGGCCTCGTGGCCGTCGACGGCGGCGACAACTACTGGCACGAGGTCCACCCGGGCGACGACCCGATGGCCATGCTGCTGGAGGAGGTCCCGCAGTGGCTGCGGGCCCGCGGCTTCGCCGGCCCGACCGGCCAGCCGTTCGCCGCCACCGGCGTGTCGATGGGCGGGTTCGGCGCGCTGCTGTACACGCGCCGCCGGGTCGAGCGGCGCCAGCCGCCCGCCGCCGTCGCGACGCTGGCCCCGGCGCTGATCACGTCGTGGCCGGAGATGGCCAAGCGCCACATCTTCACCGGCATCCAGGACTGGACCGCGCTCGACCCGCTGCGGCACATCGACGAGACCCAGGGCGTGGCCAACGGCATCTGGTGCGGCACGGAGGACTCGTTCATCACCGGCGTCCGCCGCTACATCGAGGCGGCCCACCCGGCGGTCGCGCACACCGCCCACGGCAAGCACGGCGACTCGTTCAACCGCACGGTGGTGCCCAGCCTGATCAGCTTCCTCGGCAAGCACGTCCCCCGCGCCGACTGACCCGCACCCAGCCGGCCGGACCGCGTACCCGGACGGTCGGGCTGCGTACCCGGGCGGTCGGGCTGCGTACCCGGACGGTCGGACCGCCGTCCGACCCTCCAGGCACGCCAGGCGACCCTCCGGGCACGCCGGCCGACCCTCTGGGTACGTGAGACGAGCGGGTCAGCGGGCGAAGTGGATGCGGGTGGTCGTGCGGCCCGGGACCCAGTACGTGCGGACCAGGTCGGCCAGGCGGTTGACCAGCAGGAGGCCCCGGCCGCCGAGCGTCGTCGCCGGAGGCGGGATGCGGCCGGCCAGGGGGTTGGCGATCGTGCCCGCGTCGCTCACCTCGCCGATCACCTCCGCCGCGTCCGCCCACAGCCGCAGGACGCCAGTCCCGCCGCCGTAGAGGACGCTGTTCGTCGCCAGCTCGGCGATGGCCAGCGCGAAGTCGTCGCGGCGGGGGCGGCGCAGGCCGTGGCGGGCGGCCCAGATCTCGGCGAAGCCGCGCAACGACGCCAGCTGCCGGAGGTCGAACTCGCGCTCCACCGCACCCGGCGGGGGCTCGAGCGGCCGGGTGAAGTCCGCGCGGACGCCGTCGGGGTCGAAACGCGGGCTGATGAACGGCCCGGCCAGGCCCCACAGCTCCGGGTGGGTGCGCTCGGCGTCGGCCAGCACCGGCGACGGCAGCTCGCCGACGTCGTAGGGGCACAGGATCCCCAGGTCACGCCCGGCGAACGCAGTGTTGATCAGGGCCTCGTGCACCACGCACGCCGGGTACTCCGCGTCCGTGCGGCCGGCCCAGATCGGCTCGCCCACGAGCCGCACCGGGCCGTCGTGCTCGGCGGCGAAGGCGTGCAGCACCGACGGCAGGATCGCACCGGGGTTGCGGCCCGCCCGCTGCATGTCGATCAGCCGGACCTCGTTCGCCCGGTCTTCCAGCGCCTTCTCGATCAGCAGCAGGTTGCGGCCGGGAACGGCCACCGCCACGGGCTCACCCCGGTCGAGGCCTTCGAGCAGGAACGGAACGACGCCATCGAGGTATTCGGCGTCACCGCGATAGAAGAGTGCCGGATGCCGGAAGGGTCTGAGGGCATCTACCACGGCTTCGGCGTACCCAGCCGCCGGCGCCGTCAAACCCTACGAACGTCGGCGGTTCACTCCACCCAGCGGCCCACGACGGCGATCAGCCAGAAGCCGACCGTCGTGGCCACGGCGAACAGCAGCACCCAGTTGAACAGCTGACGCCGCTCGGTGACCCCGCGGGCCTGCCGCAGCCCGTAGGCCGCGACGACGAACAACGGCACCGGAATCAGCGGCAACGGCGACAGCCGGGACACCACGGCGACCACGCACGTCCCGGTGAACACGGCCAGCACGCCCAGCAGCACGCGGTGCAGCCACGGGTACCGGTCGGCGACGGACGCGATCACGCGCTCGCTCAGCTCTCGGAACCCGAGGACCGGCGCGGCCGGGGTCCCGACGGGCTCCGGGGCCGGCGGCGCCGGCGCTTGCACGCCGCCGCCAGGAGCGGCCCCGGAACCCGGGAAGGAGTCAGCAGTCATTCAGCTTTCCTGTCGGGTCTCCGGGCCGGGCGGCCCGGAGACGCCCGGCGGGTCAGGCCGACTTCTCGCCGCGCTCGCTGCGCGCGCGCCGCGTCGGCTGCCGGGCGACGATCGTCGGGTTCACGTTCTCCCGGACGGTCTGCTCGGTGATGACGACCTTCGCCACGTCGTCGCGGCTCGGGATGTCGTACATCACCGGCTGGAGCACTTCTTCCATGATGGCACGCAGCCCGCGGGCGCCGGTGCCGCGCAGGACCGCCTGGTCGGCGATGGCCTCGAGCGCGGTCTTGGTGAACTCGAGCTCGACGTTGTCCATCTCGAAGAGCTTCTTGTACTGCTTCACCAGTGCGTTGCGCGGCTGGGTCAGGATGTTGACCAGCGAATCCTTGTCCAGGTGGTTCACCGTCGCCACGACCGGGAGCCGGCCGATGAACTCCGGGATCAGCCCGAACTTGATCAGGTCCTCCGGCATGGTGTCGGAGAAGACGTCGCTCTCCTCGATCTCGGACTTGGTGCGGATCTCCGCGCCGAAGCCGAGGCCGCGCTTGCCGACCCGCTCGTTGATGATCTTCTCCAGCCCGGCGAACGCGCCGGCCACGATGAACAGCACGTTCGTCGTGTCGATCTGGATGAACTCCTGGTGCGGGTGCTTGCGGCCGCCCTGCGGCGGCACCGAGGCCGTGGTGCCCTCGAGGATCTTCAGCAGCGCCTGCTGGACACCCTCGCCGGAGACGTCACGGGTGATCGACGGGTTCTCGCTCTTGCGGGCGATCTTGTCGACCTCGTCGATGTAGATGATCCCGGTCTCGGCCCGCTTGACGTCGTAGTCCGCCGCCTGGATGAGCTTGAGGAGGATGTTCTCGACGTCCTCGCCGACGTAACCCGCTTCGGTCAGCGCCGTGGCGTCCGCGATGGCGAACGGCACGTTCAGCAGCTTCGCGAGCGTCTGCGCCAGGTAGGTCTTGCCGCACCCGGTGGGGCCGAGCATCAGGATGTTGGACTTGGCGAGCTCGACCGACTCCTCCTTGGAGTCCTTCGGCCCGGCCTTGTCGTCCGCCTGGATGCGCTTGTAGTGGTTGTAGACCGCTACCGCGAGCGTCCGCTTGGCGTCTTCCTGCCCGATGATGTACTGCTCGAGGAACTCGTGGATGTCGGCGGGCTTGGGCAGCTCGTCGAGCTTGACGTCGCCGGCCTCGGCCAGCTCCTCCTCGATGATCTCATTGCAGAGGTCGATGCACTCATCGCAGATGTAGACCCCGGGGCCGGCAATGAGCTTCTTCACCTGCTTCTGGCTCTTCCCGCAGAAAGAACACTTCAGCAGGTCTCCGCCGTCACCGATCCGTGCCATGGCCGTTGACCTCGTCCCCTCCGGCGCGGGTTTCCGCGCCTGACGTGTGTTGCGACGGTGCGACCCCCCGGTGCGGTGACCGGGTGCGAGCCTCACGCATTGCCACTGACGGTACCCGTCCGATGCCGTGAGCGGGAACACCCGCGAGCGCCGGGAGCACGTCAGAGGACGACCCTAAACCAGGATGCCGGTGTGTGTCGTCTTCTCGACACACACCGGCCTGGCGGATCTACAGAGCCGACGCCTTACGGTACGGCAGCACCTCGTCGATGATGCCGTACGCCTTGGCCTCTTCGGCCGTCAGGATCTTGTCGCGCTCGATGTCGGTCCGGATCTGGTCCGGGTCCTTGTTCGTGTGCTTGGCCAGGATGACCTCCATCTGGCGCCGCACCCGCTGGATCTCGTTGGCCTGGATCTCCAGGTCGGAGACCTGGCCGTAGGTGCCCTCGGTGGCCGGCTGGTGGATCAGCACGCGGGAGTTCGGCAGCGCGTAGCGCTTGCCGGGCGTGCCGGCCGACAGCAGCACCGCGGCGGCCGAAGCGGCCTGGCCGAGGCAGTACGTCTGGATGTCCGGACGAACGAACTGCATCGTGTCGTAGATCGCCATCAGCGAGGTGAACGAGCCACCCGGCGAGTTGATGTAGACCAGGATATCGCGGTCCGGGTCCTCGTGCTCGAGGTGCAGCAGCTGGGCCATCACGTCGTTGGCCGACGCGTCGTCCACCTGCACGCCGAGGAAGATGACCCGCTCTTCGTAGAGCTTGTTGTACGGGTTCGACTCTTTGACGCCGTAGCTGGTCCGCTCCACGTACGACGGCAGGATGTACCGCGACTGGGGGATGCTCGGGCCCTGGAAGTCACCCGGGAGCCGGAAGTTGCTCATCGAAAGTCTCCTTGGTGCTTCGGCTCAGCGAGAGCCCGGACGGGCGATGTCGGCGGTGAGGACGTGGTCGACGAACCCGTAGTCCTTCGCCTCCTGCGCGGTGAACCAGCGGTCCCGGTCGCCGTCCTTGATGATCTGCTCGACCGTCTGCCCGGTCTGGTCCGCGGTGATCCGGGCCAGCTCCTGCTTCCACTTGTTGAACAGGTCCGCCTGGATCGCGATGTCCGACGCCGTGCCGCCGACACCGGCCGACGGCTGGTGCATCAGGATGCGCGCGTGCGGCAGCGCGTAGCGCTTGCCCGGCGTGCCCGAGGAGAGCAGGAACTGCCCCATCGAGGCCGCCATGCCCATCGCGTAGGTCGCGACGTCCGGGCGGATCAGCTGCATGGTGTCGTAGATGGCGAACCCGGCGGTGACCGAGCCACCCGGCGAGTTGATGTAGAAGCGGATGTCGGACTCGGCGTCGTCCGCGTCGAGCAGCAACAGCTGCGCGGTGATCCGGTTGGCGACCTCGTCGTTGACCTCGGAACCGAGGACGACGATGCGCTCCTGGAGCAACCGCTCGAACACCGAGTCGGTGAGGTTGAGCCCTGCGGTGCCGGTCCGCGCCTCGGGCGTGTGCTGCGTCACGTCTGCCTGCCTTTTCGCGCCGGCGGTGGCCCCGTCCTGACGGCCACCGCTGTCGTTTCAGATGCTTGAGATCTTGTATCCGACCCTAACGAACTCGGGCGGTGCAGAATGCCTGACACCGCCCAAGTTCGCTCACAGCTTCACTCCGCCGGAGTCTTCGCCGTCTCTTCGGTGACCTGCGTCTCCTCGGTTGCCGGCTCGTCGGAGCCGAACAGCTCCGAGAGGTCGACCTCGGCACCGGAGCCGTCGGTCACGGTGGTCTTGCGGACCACCGAGGCGAGGGCCTTGCCGCGGCGCACGTCGGCGTAGATCGCGGTCAGCTGGCCGGACTGCTGGGCGCGCTGGACGTACTCGTCCGGGCTGATCCCGAAGCGCTGGGCCTGGTAGATGATCCGCTCGGTGAGCTCGCCGTCGTTGACGGAGACCTCTTCCTTGTCGGCGATGGTGTCCAGCAGCAGCTGCGTGCGGACGGCCTTCTCCGACTCGGTGCGGGTCTCGGCGTCGAACTCTTCGAGGGTGCGGCCTTCGGCCTCGAGGGCCTTCGCGAACTGGGCCTCGTCGTGGTCGAACGGGTGGATCGCGTCGTGCTTGCGGTTCTCGATCTCGGCGTCGAGGACCTTCTCCGGGATCGGCACCTCGGTGCGCTCCAGGAGCTCGTCGAGCACCTTGTCGCGGGCCTGGACGCCCTGCTGCATCTTCTTGACGCGGCCGAGCCGCTCGCGCAGGTCGTTCTTCAGCTCGTCGATCGTGTCGAACTCGCTGGCCATCTGGGCGAACTCGTCGTCGGCCTCGGGCAGCTCGCGGGTCTTGACCGACTGAACGGTCACGGTCACCTCGGCGTCCTTGCCGGCGTGCTCACCGGCGACGAGCTGGGTGGTGAACGTCTTGGTCTCGCCCGCGGTCGCGCCGATGATCGCCTCGTCGATGCCGTCGACGAGCTGGCCGGAGCCGATCTCGTAGGACAGCCCCGAGGTGCTCGCCTCCTCGACGGCCTCGCCGTCGACGGTCGCGGACAGGTCGATCGAGACGAAGTCGCCGGTCTCGGCCGGGCGCTCGACGCCGGTCAGGGTGCCGAACCGGGCGCGCAGCTCGTCGAGCTGCTCGTCGACCTCCGCGTCGGTCAGCTCGACGTCGTCGACGGTGACCGCGAAGCCGTCCAGGTCGGGCAGCTCGATCTCCGGGCGCACGTCGACCTCGGCGGTGAACTCGAGGACGTCGCGGTCCTCGAGCTTGGTCACGTCGAACTCGGGGTTGCCGAGCGTGCGGACCTCGTTCTCGCGAACGGCCTCGATGTACTTGGCCGGGATGGCCTCGTTGACGACCTCGTCGAGCACCGGGCCGCGCCCGATCCGGCTTTCCAGGACGCGAGCGGGCGCCTTGCCGGGCCGGAAGCCCGGGATGCGCACCTGCTGGGCGATCTTGCGGTAGGCGCGGTCGAAGTTCGGCTTGAGCTCGTCGAACGGCACCTCGACATTGATCTTGACTCGCGTCGGGCTGAGCTGCTCGACGGTGCTCTTCAAGGTCTTCTCCTCGAGCGGTAACGATTGTGGTGGACAATCCTGCGGAAATGGCCCCGGTCGAGTGCAGACCGGGACGTCCGAGTCTAGGCCAGTGGCCTCCGCCACCGGGCCGGGGGCCACCCGCGAGGTCAGGCGCCCAGCATCCGGCCGATCACCCAGCGCATCTGGCCGGTCGCGTGCGCCACCGACCCGCTGGGCTGCACCAGGTGGGAGAGCAGCAGCCGGACGAAGGCTTCGACCGCGACCGCCCACTCCGAGAGGCTCAGCCCGACCTCCGGGTAGCACCGCGCGAACAGGGCGGCCACGGTGTCGACCGAGCGCTCCAGCACGCCCTCGGGCCGGGTGGTGAGCAGGGGGAGGAAGTCGTCGCCGCCGGCCTTCGGGCACCCGAGGGCGAGCAGCATCAGCGGGTTGGCCTTGGCGGCTTCGAGGGTGTGGCCGAACGCGGCGGTGACGCCGTCGACCGGACGGCCGGGGTGGGCGGCGACGACCTCGGTCAGGCGCACGGCGAAGCACTCGGTTTCCCGCAGCACCAGTGCCTCGGCCAGCTCGGCCTTCGAGCCGAGTTCGTTGTAGACGGTCTGCCTGCTGACGCCGACGTGCGCGGCCAGCTTGCCCATCGTCACCGCGGCCCAGCCGTCGGCGGCGATCACTCCGGCGGCCGCGTCCAGCAGCCGGTCCCGGGTGCGCACCGGGGCGGGGTGGGTGACGGCCTTCACACGGGCAGCTTACCCACCGCTTGCGTTCGGCTGGCCGAGACCTTTTTTCGAAGCTTGGCACGACGTTTACAAACCCCGGCGCGTTGTCTACGGTGACTCCCGCCTCGCCAGGAGCTTCTCGACCGAGGAGACCGCTCGATGCCCGTCGTCGATACCTCGCCGCGCGGCTCCCGGACGTCCGCATCCCCGCCGGCGGCCGCGGTGCCCGCCCGGCGCCCGGTGCCTTCGCCCCGCATCCCGCTGCCCCGGCTTTCGGTGCCGACGCTGCTGTTGTTCACCGGCGGGGCCGCGTTGTGGGGCACGGCGACCTGGCTGCTGCTGGCCGGGATCGCGCCACCGGTGTACACCGTGCCGCTGCACGCGATCGTCACCTTCACGATGTTCACCGTGGTGCACGAATCCGCCCACCACGCCGCAGGGAAGCTGACATGGGTCAACGAGGTGCTCGGCCGGCTGGCGATGCCGTTCGTCGCGGCGTACGCCTCGTTCCCGCTGCTCCGGTTCATCCACAGTGAACACCACCGGAACACGAACGCGGATTCCCGCACCGATCCCGACGCCTGGACGTCGCAGGGAGCCTGGTGGTCGCTGCCGTTCCGCTGGCTCACCATCGACTTCTGGTACGCCCGCTTCTACACCGCCCGCGTGCGCACCCGGCCGGCCGCGGAGCGGGCGGAGACGATCGTGCTGCTGTCGCTGGCGTCCGTCGCGGCCGCGGCGTTGATCGCCTGCGGCCACGGCCGGGAGCTGCTGCTGGGGTACCTGCTGCCGCAGCGGATCGGGCTGGCCGTGCTGGCGTGGTGGTTCGACTGGCTGCCCCACCACGGCCTCCCCGCCGCGAAGCCGCGCGACAAGTTCGGCACCACGCGGGTGCGGGTGGGGCTCGAGTGGCTGATGACGCCGATGATGCTGTTCCAGAACTACCACCTGGTGCACCACCTCCACCCGGCCGTGCCGTTCTACCGCTACCTGCGGGCCTGGCGGGACAACCGGGACGCTTACCTGGCGCGCGACGTCCCGATCATCACGGCGTGGGGCCGCGAGCTGACGCCGGCGGAGTACCGCGCGTGGCGGCGGCTGGCCGACGACCTCGGCGACCACGAGCCCGGCCCGGAACCGCCGCCGGTGGGGCCGAGCCGGTTCCACCGGCTGCGGGTGCGCGAGGTCCGGCCGCTGACCGCCGACGCGGTCGCGATCACCTTCGACGTCCCGCCGCACCTGGCCGCGGAGTTCCGGTTCTCGCCCGGCCAGCACGTGGCGGTCCGCGCGGTGGTCGACGGGCAGCCCGTGCGGCGGACGTACTCGATCTGCGCCCCGGCGGGGTCGGGCGAGCTGCGGATCGCGGTGAAGCGGCGTCCCGGCGGGGCGTTCTCCGGGTACGCGACCACGACGCTGGCCGCGGGTGACTTCCTCGACGTCCTGCCGCCGTCCGGCGCGTTCACGCTCACACCGGACCCGGCACGGGCCGCCCACTACGTCGCGCTGGCCGCGGGCAGCGGCATCACGCCGGTGCTGTCCATCCTGGTCAGCACGCTCAGCGCGGAGCCGCACAGCCGGGCGACGCTGCTGTACGTCAACACGTCCGGCGCGACGACGTTGTTCGCGGCGGAGCTGAGCGCGCTGGCGGACGGCTTCGGCGGCCGGCTGCACGTCGTCCACTACCGCACCGACGAGCGCGACCCGGACCTGCACGCGCACCGGCCCCGCCAGTTCGACACGGTCGGCGAGGCGCTGGCGATCTCACACGAGCGCTACCAGCGCGGGCGGCTCGACGGGACGCGCCTGCGCGCGCTGCTGCAGAACCGGCTGCACCCGGCGAAGGTCGACGAGTGGTTCCTGTGCGGGCCACGCGGCCTGACGGAGCTGGCCCGCCGCACCCTGGCCGACGCGGACGTCCCGGAGGAGAACGTCCACTTCGAGCTGTTCCGCGGCGCGGCACCCCTGCGCGACCCGGCGGGCATCCCGGCCAGGGTGGCCGTGACGCTGGGCGGAACGACGACGTGCGTGACGGCCGAAGCCGGCGAGACGGTCCTGGACGCGGCGCTGCGGGCCGGGTACGAGGTGCCGTACTCGTGCACGGGTGGCGCGTGCGGGACGTGCCGGGCCACGCTGCGGCACGGCCAGGTGGACATGGACGTCCGTTACGCGCTGACGGAGGACGACGTGGCGGCGGGCCGGATCCTGACCTGCCGCTCCCGCGCGACGACCCCGGAGGTCGCGGTCGACTACGACCGCCCCTGACCTCCGGAGCCGCCGCGGTCTCAGCCGGTGCGGGCCGGGGCGCCCTGGCCGCCCGCGTCGCCGTCCGTCACCGACGTCGCCGTGGCCGTCGAGCCGGACTCCGTGGCCACCACCGTGACCGTGTCGCCCGTCGCGAGGCCCGTTGCCTGGTCCGACGTGATCGTGTACGTCTTCGAAAAGCCGTCGTCGCTCTTCGCGGTCAGGGAGGTCGCGCTCAGCTCCGTCACTTCGCCCGTCTGCACGATCTTCATGACGTAGCCGCCGTTGCCGTCGGAAGCCACGTACTCGCCGTGCAGCGCGGAACCCAGCCCGCCGCCCGGCAGGCCGCCGGGGCCGCCCATCATGCCGCCCGGCCCGGCCTGCGTGTCGGTGGCCGCCGACGAGGACGCGGCCCAGACCGCCGCTCCCCCGCCGGCCACGATCGCCGCCGCGACGGCGCCCGCCGCGATCTTCCGGCCCGGCGACCAGGGCTGCTTGGCGGCCGGCGCGGGCGTCGCGCCCCACGTCTGGTCCGGTGTGGACGGTGCCTGCGGTGTGGTCATGCTGCTGCTCCTCAACGTGGTCGTTCGGTGGGATCCACGGTGGAGCCGCTCGCTGTGCACCGACTGTGCCCGCCGTCAGCCGTTCCTGTGACCGGTTCGCGCCGGGGAACCGGACATCCGGCCACGGGCCGGTCACCCCACAGCCGCTTCACAGGCAGCGCACAACCCGCACACACCGCGCGGACGGACGCTGGTGCCATGGCCGCGCGAACCGTCCCGCCACGTCCCCGCCGGGGACGGCTCTCGCTGCGCGCGAAACTGACCGGCTCGATGGTCGTGCTGCTCACCGTGGTGTGCCTGATCGTCGGTGTGGTCAGCGAGTTCGCGCTCGATCTGTTCCTCACCCGCCAGATCGACCAGCAGCTCTCGGCCGCGGCGAACCGCTCGCTCGTCTTCGCGAGCAACGCCCGGCTGCCGGGCCTCGGGCCGCCCCCGCAGGACCAGGGCCAGCACCCGCTCGGGCAGAACGTCGGCACGGTCAGCGGCACCTTCTCCAGGCGGGAGCTCGTCCACGACGACAGCATTTCCGAGCACGGCGGCCGGCTGTACCTGACCGCGGACCAGCAGGCCCTGATGCTCTCGGTGCCCGCCGACGGCAAGCCGCACACCCTTTCCTTCGCCGACCTCGGCGAGTACCGCCTGATGGCGCTGCCGGTCGCCGGGACGTCCGACGTCGTGGTGACCGGCCTGCCGATGAAGCCGGTGACCGACACGCTGCTCACCGTCGGGCTGATCCTGTTCGGCGTGGCCGCGGCGGGCGTGCTCGGCGCGGCGTTCCTCGGGGCCTTCGCGGTCCGCCGCACGCTGCGCCCCCTCGACCGCGTCGCGGCGACCGCCGGGCGCGTCACCGAGCTGCCGCTGGACCGCGGCCAGGTGGCGCTGTCGATCCGCGTCCCGGAGGGCGACACCGACCCGCGCACCGAGGTCGGCCAGGTCGGCTCGGCGCTGAACCTGATGCTCGGCCACGTCGCCCAGGCCCTCGAAGCGCGGCACGACAGCGAGATCCGGGTCCGGCAGTTCGTCGCGGACGCCAGCCACGAGCTGCGGACGCCGCTGGCCGCGATCCGCGGGTACGCCGAGCTGGCCGCCCGCGGCAGCGCGCTGGTGCCGCCGGACGTCGCCCATTCGATGGACCGCATCCAGTCCGAGGCCGTCCGGATGTCGGCGCTGGTCGAGGACCTGCTGCTGCTCGCCCGGCTCGACGCGGGCCGGCCACTGGACGTCCGCGACGTCGACCTCACCCGCCTGGTCGCCGACGCCGTCGGCGACGCGCAGGTCGCCGGGCGGCGGCACCGGTGGCTGCTGGAGCTGCCACCGGACCCGGTGCTCGTGTTCGGCGACGTCCAGCGCCTGCACCAGGTGCTGGCGAACCTGCTGGCCAACGCGCGCACGCACACCCCGCCGGGCACGACGGTGGTGACGGCGCTGACCCGCTCGGCGGACGGCAGCGCCGTGCTCACGGTGACCGACGACGGCCCCGGGATCCCGCCGGACCTGCTGCCGGACGTCTTCGAGCGGTTCGCCCGCGGCGACTCGTCTCGCTCGCGCCAGGCCGGCAGCACCGGGCTGGGGATGGCGATCGCGTCCGCGGTCGTCGTCGCCCACCACGGCACGATCGAGGTGCACAGCAGGCCCGGGCGGACGGAGTTCGCGGTGCGGCTCCCCGTGGCCGTGCCCGCACAGCGCGTGCACAGCATCGGCACAAGGCAGCCCCAGCTCGGCACCGGAAGCTGAGCGTCATGACCGCTCTCGCCTCCCGCGAAACCGCTGTGCCTGCTTCGGCACCCGCTCGCCCTTCGTGGCACCGCCCGGCCTTGGCCGCACTCCTGGTCGGAACCGCCGTGCTCTACCTGTGGGGTCTCGGCGCCTCGGGCTGGGCCAACGCGTTCTACTCGGCGGCGGCCCAGGCGGGGTCCCAGAGCTGGAAGGCGCTGTTCTTCGGCTCCAGCGACGCGGCCAACGCGATCACCGTCGACAAGACCCCGGCCGCGCTGTGGGTGATGGGCCTGTCGGCGCGGCTGTTCGGCGTCAACGCGTGGAGCATCCTGGTGCCGCAGGCGCTGATGGGCGTGGGCTCGGTGTGGCTCCTGTACGCGACGGTCCGCAGGTCGTCGGGCCCGGCGGCCGGACTGGTCGCGGGCCTGGTGCTGGCCCTGACCCCGGCCGCGGCGCTGATGTTCCGGTTCAACAACCCGGACGCGCTGCTCGTGCTGCTGCTGGTGGCGGGGGCGTACTGCGTGGTGCGCGCGTGCGAGAAGGCGAGCCCGCGCTGGCTCGCACTGGCCGGCGTCGCGGTCGGGTTCGCTTTCCTGGCGAAGATGCTGCAGGCGTTCCTGGTGCTGCCGGCGTTCGGCCTGGTGTACCTGCTCGCGGCGCCGACGTCACTGGGCAAGCGGCTGCTGCACCTGCTCGGCGCGGTGGCCGCGGTGCTGGTGTCGGCCGGGTGGTACCTGGTGGTGGTCGCGCTCTGGCCGGTGGACTCGCGCCCGTACATCGGCGGTTCGCAGACGAACTCCCTGTGGGAGCTGGCGTTCGGCTACAACGGTTTCGGCCGCATCACGGGCGACGAGGTGGGCAGCGTCGGCGGCGGCGCAGGCCGAGGCTGGGGGTCGACGGGCCTGACTCGCCTGTTCGGCAGCGAGATGGCGGGCGGCATCGCCTGGCTCCTGCCGGCGGCACTGCTGGCGCTGGGGGCGGGGCTGTGGTTCACCCGCCGAGCCCCGCGGACGGACACATCCCGCGCGGCGCTCCTCCTGTGGGGAGGCTGGCTGCTGGTGACGGCGCTGGTGTTCAGCTACATGGGCGGCATCATCCACCCGTACTACACGGTGGCGTTGGCCCCGGCCGTGGCCGCGCTGGTGGGCACGGCGGCGGTCCAGCTGTGGCGCCTGCGCGCCCACCCGGCGGCATCGGGTTTCCTGAGCGGCGGCGTGGCGCTGACGGCGTTGACTTCTTACCTACTACTGGGGTCGTCCTGGCTCGCCCCGGCAGTCTTGGTGGGTGGCCTCCTGGCGGCGGTGGCCCTGTTCTTCGCCCCGCACTTGACCCGCACCGCGGCTTCGTTCGTGGCGGCGTTGTCTTTGGTGGTTCTGCTCCTGGGCACCGGCGCGTACACGCTGGCCACGGCGGCGACGACGCACAGTGGAGCAATCCCGTCGGCGGGGCCGTCCTCCGGATTCGGCCGCTTCGGTGGCCGTGGGGGCGGCCCGGGGTCACTGCTGTCGACGACGATGCCGGGCGCTTCGCTGACGGCGTTGCTCCAGCAGGACGCATCGCATTACACCTGGACGGCGGCGACGGTGCTGTCCAATGCGGCGGCGGGTTACCAGCTGGCGAGTGGAGCCCCGGTGATGGCGGTGGGTGGGTTCAACGGCACGGACCCGTATCCGACGCTGGCGCAGTTCCAGCAGTACGTGGCTAGTGGCCGGATCCATTACTTCCTGGGTGAAGGCATGACGATGCGGGGTTCGAGCGGTTCGGACGCGGCTCAGCAGATCGCGGAGTGGGTGGCCGACCACTATGAGGCGTCCACTGTGGACGGTGTAACGGTGTACAACCTGACTGCGACCTCGTGATCCGAGAGCATCAGCGGAAGAACGGACGCCGCACTGCACCGCGCATCATGCGACCGGACATCCCCGGCTGCGCCGAGTGGGCGATTCCGAGCGTGGCGAGCGCGCCTTCGATTCCACTGGCTGCGCGGTGACCACGCCGGAGATCCCGCAGATGGGCGCGCCAGAGCAGGCAATCCGACTGCCAGTGGTGGAGGTAGCGCACGCAGAGCTCCGGCGTGATCAGCCGGCTCCGGCCGATCGCCGCCTTGAGCGCGGCGCTCACCCGCGCGCGCTGCTCCGGCTTGTTCACAGAACCCGCCGCGCGCGCGATGATCGCGCTGATGAGCCGCCGGCGGTCCCGCAGGAACTCAGCCCAGTACGCCCCGTTGGCGTCCTCCAAACCGCGGCCGATGTCCAGCAACGCGAAAATTCCCTCAGCCAGGATGTCGCCCAGTTCTTCACTGCGAGCGCGACGAGGATCGCAGTACGGGTCGTAGGCAGCCTGGATCGCGGCGCCGGTGACAGCCACGGAACGCCGCCTCAGTCCGTCGATCAGGAAGAACCAGTCCTCGTTGTAGATGTTCGGGAAGAACGAGGAGAACGCGGCTTCGCCGACGACCAGCGCGCCCCCACCGATGAACACGTCCTGATCTTCGCCGGTGTCGCGCAGCGCGTGGCATACCACCGAATTGTCGGGCATCCCGGCGTTCGCCAAGCCGACGATCGGCAAGCCATCGGCCGCGGGCACATTCGAAGGTTGCGACAGAACGATGTCGTCATCCAGGAACATGATCCGTTTCCAGCCGCAGAGAACTGCGATCAGCAAACCGAGGTTGCGCTTGAGACTGGTGTCGACCAGTCGATGAAAAGGACTGGAACGGAGGAGTCCGTCCGAGGCGAACTTGGGTACGACGCTGTCCGGAACCCGGCGGACGTCGATCGCCTTTGTCCGGACTCCCGCACGTTCCGCAGCCAACGCGGCGTCCGACGCGCTGCTCCGCAAACTGCACATCAAGACAAGCCAAGCGTCGTGTTCCTTCGCCACATCAATCGCATGCTGCAGACAAGACACCGGACGCCCGCTGGGCACGATGATCGCATCCACTCGTCCTGGTGCGCCGGAACCGTCCGGAAGGTGACATACCAAGTTCCGGTGAGATCGGCGCTGATGCGCGATCACGGAGCATCGGGCCATTCGTGCAACCGGTTCTCCTCGAGCGTCCAATCGGGAGTCAACACCTGTCCGCCGATGACAGGCACCCGGCTGATGACGCTGAAGGATTTCCCTTCGCCGAATCGGTCCTGCACGTACGCGGTGTTCCGGTCGCGAAAGCGCGCGTCCGTCAGCGCGCGAACCGCGCCGAGCGTGCCACGACCGTACATACCATTGCAGATGGTCACGGTGCGCTTTCGATTGAACGGACTTTCGCCGCGGTAGAAGTGGGCGACGTCTTCCAGCAAGTGCTCCAGGCTGTCGAGTTCGGGTTGGAACAGCTTCGGACGACCGTCCTGCTGCACCCGGAAGCCACCGTGTTCGGCATCGCCGGCCCGGCTGATTTGCTCCACTGGGAGGTCCACCCGCTCGATCACGTCCCGGGTCACCGGATTCCGGTGAACTCCACCGAGCAGAACGAGGTGAGTCGTATAGTCATCGACCGTCAGTTCGTCGCTGGCGCGGAACCTGACGTCGCTGTCCGGATTGCGTGAGCGGATGTGCCCGAACAGCTCGATGAGCGCATCCGGGTCAGCATAGGTGTACAGGGAGACAAAGTCGGCGCTCTCCGGGTCCGTATACGACAGGTGCCGCCGGTACACCTCCGGCAGCGGGGCGCAGACGATGGTGACGTCCTGGTCTGCCTCGAAAGTCCAGATGTCCCTCACCAAGGCAGGCGAAGCGAACCCTCGACCTCCCCAGAGCTCTGACAGCTCCTGCAGGAGCTCGCGGCGGCGGCGTCGCTCCTCACCTGTCAGCTGGTCGACGGGGAGGACACGCAGCGCATCGCCGTTCAAGGATCGGCGGGTGGCGAAGAGTGTCGCGTAGGTTTCCAGCCGCTTGACCGGCGGCCGGACGGGCTTGTCGACGTTCTCCCACGACGAGATCAGCGAGATGCTGACCCCGCCGAACACCTCGGCCAGCTGGGCCTGGGTGACTCCGGCGTCAGGCCACTGCTCTTCCCGCAGGGCCTTGAGGCGGCGCGCGAGCGGTGCAGCTGGTGACACAGCTTCGTCGCCTTTCAGTCAGAAAATTTCAGAATTCAGGACGATGGCCTAACTCCTCTGTGGCCGCAATTGACGCGTGCCAAACGACACTCACCCGTCTCGACCATCCCATGATACGGCCCACGAGGCCGGCACTGGCCTCGAACTCGTAATCCCGAGCCGAGCAACCTCACTCTTTCGGTCTCTTGTAATTGCAATTCCCGACACCGACAATGTCGGTCACGTGTGCCTTCTCCACTCCGAAGCGCAAGGCCTGTGGGTGGCACTGGCGGGGAAGGACGACGTGACGAGGGACGGCGCCGACCGAGCCAACGAAATGTCGGGGATGGCCGGCGCGGTGGTCCAGGCCGGATCGATCACCGGTGACATCCACCTGCATCCGACGCAGTCCGCTTTCCAGTCGCCACCGCACGAGCTCCCTCCGGACGTGCACGCGTTCACCGACCGCATCGAGCAACTCGAGCAGCTCGACCTGCTCCTCGCGGCTTCCGACGAACCGACGCCGACGGCGGCTGTGGTGATCTCCGCGGTCTCGGGTACGCCCGGCGTGGGGAAAACCGCCTTCGCCATACACTGGGCACACCGGGTCAGTGACCGGTTCCCCGACGGGCAGCTCTACGTGAACCTTCGCGGCTTCGGGCCGCACACGCCAGTCTCGGTTGCCGACGCCCTGGCCGGGTTCCTGCGCTCGCTGGGAGTGCCCAGGGAAGACATCCCCCTCGACGTCGATGAACGCACAGCACGGTTCCGCAGCCTGCTCGCTGGGCGGCGCATGCTGATCGTGCTGGACAACGCGGCCGGCCCCGAACAGGTCAGGCCACTGCTGCCAGGAACGTCATCCTGTGTCGTCCTGGTGACGAGCCGCAGCGTGCTGCAGGGGCTGGTGTCCCGAGACGGCGCACGCCGGGTCAACCTCGACCTGCTCCCTCCCGCGCAGGCTATCGACTTGCTGCGGATGCTGATCGGCGCCCGGGTGGACGCCGAACCCGTCGCCGCGGCGACGCTCGTGCAGGAATGCGGCCGGCTTCCGCTCGCGTTGCGGATCGCCGCCGACCTGGCGGCGATGAACCCGGAGGTGACGCTCGCCGAACTCGCCGGCGACCTCGAGAACGAGCAGGAGCGGCTGGCGGCCCTCGACGCCGGAGACGACCCGATCACGGCGGTGCGCGCGGTCTTCTCCTGGTCCTATCGGAACCTCCCCACCGAGCAGGCGCGAGCCTTTCGTCTGCTCGGCCTCCATCCCGGGCGCGATTTCGAGCCGGTGAGCGCGGCCATCCTCTTCAGTACGACGTCGCTGCAGGCGCGACGGCTACTCGACTCGCTGGTGCGGTCGCACCTGGTCGAGCGCACGCGGACCGGCCGGTACCAGATGCACGACTTGATCAGGATCTACGCCGCCGACCTCGCCAAGAACGAGGAGTCGGCAGGCGAACAGGAGGCCGCCCGCCGCAGGCTCTTCGATTTCTTCCTCGCCACCGCATCGGTCGCCATGGACATTCTCTACCCCCAGGAAAGCGATCGCCGCCCCCGCGTGCCCACCGAAGGCAGCGCACCGTTGACCGACGACACGCAGGCGGTGCATTGGCTGGAGGCCGAGCGAGCCGCGCTCCTGGCGATGGCCGCGCACACCTCACACAGCAGCTGGGCCATCTTCACGGTCGCCCTGTCGACGATCCTCTACCGGTTCCTGGACAGCCATGGTCACTTCGAGGACGCCGTCACTTTGCACACCGCTGCGGTCGCGGCGGGCCAGGAACGTGACGAGCCGGTCGCGGTCGGCCGAGCCCTGCACAACCTCGGAAGCGTTTATCAGCGCCTCGGCCGCTACCAGGAAGCCGTTGCTTACTTGGAGCAATCGCTGGCGTCGACGAGACAAGTCGGGCAGCCGATGGTGGAGGCTTTTGCGCTCAGCGACCTCGGCCTGGTCTCCACGCTGCTCGGCAATTACGACGAAGCTCTCTCACGCCTTTCCGAGGCTTTGCGGCTGTTCGAGCAAGAAGGCGATCGGACCGGATCCGGCCAGGCCTTGAACAACATGGGACTCGCCCTGATCCGGCTGGGCCGGTTCGAGGAGGCCCTCGGCCACATCCAACGAGCTCTGGCCGTGTTCCGCGAGACGAACGACGGGCCTCGGACGGGGTATGCGCTCAATGATGTGGGCATGGCGTTCCAGCGCCTGGGACGCTTCGGCGAGGCGCGCAATCACCACGATGAGGCGTTGAGCTTCGCCCGGGAGACCGGTGATCGAGCGCTGGAGGCCGCAGCGCTCAACGGACTCGGAAGCACCAACCGCCGGCTCGCGCGAACGGACCTCGTGCTCGAACTCCACGAGGAAGCACTCAGGATCGCCCAGGAAATCGGTGACCGGTACGAAGAAGCTCAAGCGCTCGAAGGTGCCGCGTCCTTGCACCAGCGAAACGGAAACGTAGCGCTGGCCCGCTCGCACTGGCTCCAAGCGCGAGCGATCTACGCCGACCTCGGAGCGCCCGAGGTGGAAGAAGTCGATCAGCGCGTACGTGAACTCGAGAGCTAGTCGTCGACAAGGAGCGGATATGACGGTGGTCGAGATGGCAATGTGGCTCGCAGGCGTTCACCTGGCGGGGGTCGCAGCCGGTCGCGTCCGTCCGGTCGTCCCGCACTTCGGCAGTCTCACCATGTACCGCAGAGACGGCGGATCGATCACGATGCCTCGCCCTGGCACCTACCGGGCGACCGCGTTGGCACCTTTCCCGCTGTTCGACGCAGTCATCGTGCCGTCAGCGCGTGGCGCAGAAGCGCTCCTCCGCGCCGCGCGCACGGCACGGAACGCCGACGCAACACTCGTCGTGCTCGCCAGCGGTCGTACGACCGCGAGGGCGACTCGACTCCTCCTGGGGGAGGACCGCTGCTTGGTGCTCGAAACGCCGCCGGGCCTCGGAGGTCCCATGCTCCGGACCTTCCACCACCCGTGTGCCACCACGACGACGGACATCAGCCGAAAGCGGAACGACGCCCTCGTGTTCGCCCGCCGCAACGGATGGCGAACCGTTCTCTTCGTCGATGACGACGTGCAAACGATCGGGCAGCAGGACCTTCGATACGCGTCAGACCTGCTGGCCGGGGCCGACCGGGGCGGAATCCCGAGACGGATGGTCGGCTGGGCGTTCGACGAGTTCGGCGATTTCTCGGTGGTGGGACACGCTCGCAGGCGGGAAACCCGCGGCAAGGTGTCTTACGTCGGCGGTGGGGCGATGGCGATCACCTGCGACTCGCAAGCGCCGTTCTTCCCGCCGGTGTACAACGAGGATCTGCTCGCCGGCCTGACCATGCTGGCCGACGACCCCACGTCCGTCTGCGTGGCGGGCACACTCGGACAGGACGCGTATGCACCCTTCGCCGATCCCGCCCGCGCATCGGCCCAGGAGTTCGGCGAGGTCTTGACCGAGGGATACGGGCGGCGTCACGATCCGGCCGAACTCCGCAATCCACGGTACTGGGAATCGGTGCTCCAAGACCGGCGCAGGTTGGTACAGGAAGCCGAAGCAGACCTGGAACAGCGAGGAGTGACCGACGGCGCGTCCGCGATGCGAGCCGTTCTCGCCGCGCACCGACCTGACTGGCCGGAACTCCTCGCCGGCTTCGTCGACGACTGGGCTCATGACAGATCAGTGTGGCGGGAGCACTTGAGCTCATCGCCGGGCTGACCGGATGTCGGAGAAAGCCTTCGACCGGAAGGAAAGCGAGGTTTCGATGCCTGAACCCGTGCTCATCTCGATCGCGGCCGCACTGGCCAGCCGATCCGTTGTCGGCCTGTACAAGCTGGTGAAGAGAAAATTCTCGGACGATCCCGAAGCGACGACGATTCTCGAAGCTGCCGAAGGCGCGGCCGAGGATGCTCCGGCACTGAAAAAACTGCAAGAGAAGCTTGCCGACGCGCAAGCGAAGGACCCCGCATTCGGCAAGGAACTACACGAAGAATGGGAACGAGCCCAGGCGGTGAACAAGGCCGAAGCAAACGGGACCGTGAACTCCGTGACCGGCTACGTCTCCGGCAACGTGGTTCAAGCTCGTGAAATCCAGGGAGGAGTCTCCTTCTGACAACCACGAGTTGATCCCGCTTGCCTCGGGCTCACCGCTGAGCGTTCAGCGTCCCAGCACGTCCGCAACGACAGTGGCCAGATCACCACCGTGCCAGGAACTGGCCGAGAACCGCTCTTGAGCGATCCCCTGCCACGGAGTGGTTCCGGCGGTGAGCTCCCGCTCCGAGTTGAGCGTCCCGAATTCCTGTGCAGCGATGCTTTCTTCTCGCAACATCTTCGTCACCAGATGGACGTCCTCCGCCCGGACCGCCACGACCAGGCCCCAGTCACCCCACGTCTGGGCCAGGTCGAACGGCCTCAACCCGCACTGCGACGCCACCGAAGCCACCGGCCCGTCCAGCTCGAACTCCCCCGTGACCGCCGCGCCGAGGCCGTTTGCCTCGCACAGCGTTCGGACCGTCGCGAACAGTCCGTCCGACACGTCCATCGCCGCGCGTGCCAAGCCCGTTGACGCCAGGACGCGGCCCGCCTTCAGCTGGGCCTCCGGCCGGGAGGCACGGTGCCAGACCTCGTCCCGGTCCCTCTGCGACAGCTTTGCCTGGCCCGTCTCCACCAGCGCCGCGGCCCACAGGTAACCCGGGGAACCGACCAGCAGCAAGCGGTCGCCCGCCTGGGCTCCGGACCTCCTGAGCCTGGTGCCCGGCGCACACCGGCCGATGGCCGTTGCCGTCAGCTGGACCACCTCGCCGTCTCGGATGTCGCCGCCGGCCACCTTTGTGCCGTTGACGGCGCAACACTCGTCGACGCCGTCGAGGAGGCGCTCGAATTCGCGGACCGTTGTCGACTTCGGCAGCGTGTAGTTGACGACCAGCCCCAGTGGCTCGGCGCCCGCCGCGGCCAGGTCCGACAGGTTGATCGTCGCCAGCAGCCAGCCCGCGTGGTAAAGATCCTTCTCACGCAGCAGGTTGACCAGTGGCGTCGGGCAGCTGTCGGTGGTGGCGACGAGCTCGCTCGGGACGCCCACCGCGCCCAGCAACGCGCTGTCGTCGCCGAAACCCTCCGTGGCGCCGTAGCGCGGCTGGAACACCTTCTCCTGGATGCCGCGCTCCCCCAGGTCGCCGAGGCGCAGCTCAATCGTGCCGGACATGATCCGCCAATCGGGAGGCGACCACGGCGTGGTCGTTCGAGTAGTTGTGCGGCATTGCGCCGTACGGCAGCTCGCTCCCGCTCGAAGCGAACAGCATCAAGTTGCAGATCCGGGCGCCTGGATACACCAGCACCGGGTGCCGGAGGTGGTTGACGATCTCCAGGGTCAGCACGGCTCCGGCGTCGCGCCCGAAACCGGGGCTCACCTGACCGCACAGCACCACGCTGATCCCGAGCCTGGCGTAGTCGCTCGTCCCGTCCACCAGACCGACCAGGTGCTCGGACAGGCCGATCTTCTCCAGGGTCGGCGCGAGCACGACTTCGCCCGGCTCGATCACCAGCCGCCCCTGGGCGTCCAGTTCCTTCGCGACCAGCTCGGGGTGGGTCGAGCGGTCCGCGACGTCGACCGGCCCGGTCGTCACCAGGGTGAACGCCTCGTGCCCGAGCCGGAGGCTGAGTGCGGCGGGGCGCACGAGCGCGGCGTCGAACGGCTCGACGTGCAGTTCACCGGCCTCGAGCGCCCGCCGGATGCCCCGATCGGTCAGGACGCCGCGCTCCGCGGCCTCCTCCACCTGGACTTTCAGCTCCACGGACGTCATCGTGCGACCTCGCTGTCGAGGGACGGCAGTAATTCGCTCACGAGTGCCACGAAATCGGCGTCGGTAAGCTCGCCGTTCGGCTGGTCGTCGCTTTCACCCGGCTCGCAGTAGACGACCGTTGTGGGTGACCGCCGTGGCCCCTGCACGACAACCGTGGCCGTCAGACCTGCGTCGATCGGGCGAACGGTGTGCACGATCGAGGTGTCGCAGGTGTACACGTCGCCGCTTTGCACGTGCGGTACTCCCAGGCGTCGCAAGCGCACCTCGCCGTCGGCGACGAGGGCCGCCGGGTCCGCCGGATCCGTTCCGTAGCGGTACCGCCGGTACGGCTTGCCGCCCTCGGCGGTCTCGGCGAACTCCACCATGTGCATGCCGGTGCCCGTGAGCACGTGGGAAGCGAACTCCCAGCGGTGGCTGTGCGGGTTGGATTCGCCGCGCGAAGGCGTTTCGCCCCGCGGCCACACGTGGAGGCGGATCCGGAACTCGGGTTCGATGCTCGTGTGCAGAACGATCTTCGCGAAGCCGTTCGGGTGCCAGTACGAGCGTTTGGCGATCTCGGCGACCGCGGCCTGGTCGGCGACCAGGTCCTGCAGCCAGGCGGCGAGCCCGCGCCGTCCGGTGCGGATGCGGCGGGCCGCGGTTTCGAGCCGGCCCAGATCGGGCCGGGAACCGTCACCACGCAGGGCTTCCGCGATCTGCCGCGGGAACGCGTGGTCGGTGGCGACGGACGAGGATGTCGTGCTCATCGTGCGGGGAGGTCTCTATTCTGCGGCTGTCGTCGGGAGGAACGGCGGTGCCGCGAAAGCCAGCGCAGCCGCGCGCAGGGCGGTGACGGCGTCGAGGGTCATCCAGATGGGGAGGTCGCCACTGCCCCAGGCCCACAGGCCGAGGCCGGCTTCGTAGCGTTCCCACAGCGAACCGAGCGCGCGGCTCAGCCGGACCGTCGGCACCTTCGGTGCCTCGGCCAGGGCCTGGACGACCCATGCGGAAGTGAAGTGCTTGATGTTCACCGGGATGGCTCGCTGCCCGGGTTGCGGGAGAGCCAGGTCTTCCATGATCCCGTCGTCCGCGTGGGTGCGGTCGACGAGCCACTGCGTTCCCACCTCGACGGCGTCCCTGACGTCGGCGCGGTCGTCGCCGTTGCGCAGGAGCTCCCGCAGGGCCACCACGGCCCGCGCGGTGTGTGCCGTGGTCGGTTCGGGCGCCACCAGCCGCGGTTCCTTCTTCTCGCCCCACAGCCGGACGCCGTCGATGTCGAGCCGGGCCGCGAGGAGGTCGTCCGTGAGCCGTCGGGTCAGCGGGGTGTCCGGCCCGATCCGGGCCGCCGTGCGCAACGCGGTGGCGAGCAGGAACGGCCGGGTCCGGCTGTAGTCGTCGGCGAGCGAGTGCTCGAGGTGTTCCAGCGCCTCTTCGGCCGAGAGGATGGTGCTGACCTGGAACAACGCGTCCACGACGGCCGCGGTGACCTCCGGGCGGCGTCCCGCCGACCGGCCCTGCCAGCCGAGCTCGGTCTTCTTGGCGTAGAGGTTCTCGACGACTGTGTGTAGGTCGATGTAGGTGTCACCCAACACCGCCATGGCGCTGACACCGTAGGCGGTGGCCAGCGTCGTGTGCTCGCCCCGCTTCTGGAGGTTGTGCCGCCAGCCGACCGCACGACCGTTCTCGTCGCGGATCAGCTCTCCGGCGAGAGCGGCGCCCGCCCGCCGGAAGACTTCCAGCAGGGAGCCGCCCGTGGTCAGGACCCCACCGGCCGCAGGGGCCGGCGTCCGGGCCGCTTCGGCCAGCTCGACCAGGTGATTCGCCGCTCTGAAGTGATCGTCCAGCAGCCTGGCGTTCTCCACCGACGGAAGATAGCGCCCGGTCTCCCACTGGGTCAGGTTGGCCCGGCTGACGCCGACGATCCTGGCCACGTCCGCCTGGGTCTGCCCGGCGAGCTTGCGCAGCCGCCGCAACTCGGCACCCACCTGCTCGACGGTCACCGTTACCACTTCAGTCCTTTCGGCCGGGTCACGGCCGACATAAGATGTAGGCAAGCATTCTGCACCACTCTTACCTACCTTGGTAGGCGACTGTAGGGAGGTGACAATATGTGGACACAGAGCGCACCTTATCCCATCAGCGACGCATTGTTGGTGTCGACTCGACGCGGCTCGCCCAAATGGGTCATGGCCCCAGCTAACAGACCACCTTTTCGCCGCAGCGGCCACGACCACGCGCGGCTGGGGCCTGACGGAGAGTGTCCACCGACCTCCCCCGACCGCCCTCGCCAGGCGGCTCGAGGAAGCCTGCTTTCCGCACTCGGCGCGGTCACGATGCAGGGACATACCCCCTACCTACGTATCACCGACCCGGCCGGTTCGCTCCCCTCTTTCAGGAGCGACCGGCGCCGGTAGACGGTCCACCGCTGGGCCGGACTTCGACGTCCGGCGAGCTGAATCCCGCGCTCTGTGTCAGCTGACACAAAGAAATCCGCGGGCCGGAGGTTTCCTGGATCCACGGGCAGAGGAGGGCATTCATGGACCCCTACACCACCCCACCGCGCCGGAGCCGCTGGCGCCGGGGCGTCTACGCGGCCGGGCTCGTCATCCCCTTCACCGCTTCGCAGGTCTGGGCGCTGCTGGTGCTGCTGCGGCTGGCCCCGCTCGACGGGCTCGTGGGACAGGCCTTCGTCCTCATCCTGCTCGGTTCCGCCGTCGCCATCTGGGCCGGGTGGCGGTGGACCTGGCGGCTCGGCCGCGACCGGGACGTCAAACCCGAGCCCGCACCCAAGACCCGGATCCCGACATGACGTCCGGGCCGGTCATCGTCGCCGCCCTCGTGGTGGCCGCCGGTGCCGGGCGTCTGCTGCGCCACCTCGGCGGCCTGCTGCGCCGCCGTCCCACCGAAAGGAGCACGGAAATGACCAGCACCCCTCCGACCTTCCCGCTGCGGGTCTACCACTGGCGCTGGGAGATCCTGGCCGTCACGCTGCTCCCCTACGGCGTGGTGACCTTCGCGCTGTGGGCCGGCCCGCTGCGGGCGTCGGTGGTCCTCGCCGGCGTGCTCGCGGTGGCGGTGCTGCGCCGCCGCCAGGTGCAGGCGCGCATCCACGCCATCCGGCTGCAGCACCGGCTGCGGGCGGTCTTCCCCCACCTGCGCCTGCCCGGCGGCCGCCTGCCGGCCATCCTGTGGAGCCGTCCGCGCGGTGGTGACATCGTCGTGTCGCTCTACGGCCGGGAAGCGTTCGAGCACCTGCACCGCCACCGCGCCGTCCTGGCCGTGGCCTGCGGGGTGCCCGAGGTGTACGTCGACCGCCACCCGAGGTACGCGAGCCTGGTGACGCTGACGATCAGCACGACGCCGCCGAAGCGCGAGCCGGGCCGCGGTGCCCTGCCGAGCAACGTCGTGCCGCTGCGGGCGCACAGCTGACGGCCACCGCACAGGAACCGCACAGAGAGAACACACGATCACCAAAGCGGCGGCCGCGATCGTGAGGGCATGACAGCCACCGCCCCCGCATCGCGGCCCGGGACCGTCCCGGTCGACCTGGCCGGTCCCCGGCCCGTTCTCGACGTCGTCATCCCGGTCTTCAACGAAGAGACCGACCTCGAACCGTGCATCCGACGGCTGCACGCGCACCTGGCCGAACACGTCTCCTACCCCTACCGGATCACCGTCGCCGACAACGCGAGCACCGACGCGACGCTGCAGGTGGCCGAACGGCTGGCCCGGGAATTCCCCGAGGTGGCCGTCCACCACCTCGACGAGAAGGGCCGCGGCCGCGCGCTCAACGCCGTGTGGCTGGCCTCCGACGCCGCCGTGCTCGCCTACATGGACGTCGATCTCTCCACCGATCTCGCCGCGCTCGGGCCGCTCGTCGCGCCGTTGCTGTCCGGGCACTCCGATCTCGCCATCGGCAGCAGGCTCGCCCGGGGGGCGCGAGTGGTGCGGGGCCCGAAGCGCGAGTTCATTTCCCGTTGCTACAACCTGATCCTGCGCTCGACGCTCGCCGCCAAGTTCAGCGACGCGCAGTGCGGGTTCAAGGCCATCCGCGCCGACGTCGCCCGCGAACTGCTGCCGCACGTCGTGGACACCGGCTGGTTCTTCGACACCGAGCTGCTCGTCCTGGCCCAGCGCGCCGGCCTGCGGATCCACGAGGTGCCCGTCGACTGGGTCGACGACCCGGACTCGTCGGTCCACATCCTGCGGACGGCCGCCGAAGACCTCAAGGGCATCGCCCGCGTCACCAAAGCCACGTTCACCGGCGAGATCCCGATCAGCAGGCTGCGCGAGCAGCTCGGCAGGCAGCCCATCGGCGTCGACGCACCGGGCGTGCCGCCGCGGCTGGTGACGCAGCTGGTGCGGTTCGCCGCGATCGGCGTCAGCAGCACCCTCGCCTACCTCGTGCTCTTCCTGCTGCTGCGCACCGTCGTCGGCGCGCAGCCGGCGAACTTCACCGCGCTGCTGGTGACGGCGATCGGGAACACCGCGCTGAACCGGCGGCTCACCTTCGGCATCCGCGGCCGGGCCGGCGCCGGGCGGCACCAGTTCGAAGGGCTGATCGTGTTCGTCCTCGGGCTCGCGCTCACCAGCGGCTCGCTCGCGCTGCTCAACGGATCCACCACCCCCGGGCTGGTCCTGGAGCTCACCGTGCTGGTGCTGGCGAACCTCGCCGCCACGGTGCTCCGGTTCCTGCTCCTGCGCGGCTGGGTGTTCAACCCGCGCCGCCAGGCCACCTCGTCGAAGGAGTACTGATGACCACCGTCCTGCCCGCCCCGGTGTCCGAACCCCGGCACCGCAAGGAGTCCGCCGCGCACGCGCCACCGCGCTGGGTGCGCCCGGCGGTGTTCGGGCTGCTGGCCGCGACCGCGGTGCTGTACTTCTGGAACCTCACCGCGTCCCGCTACGGCAACTCCTTCTACGCCGCCGCCGTCCAGTCCGGGACGCAGAGCTGGAAGGCGTGGCTGTTCGGGTCGCTGGACTCGGGGAACGTGCTGACCGTCGACAAGCCGCCCGCGGCGCTGTGGGTCGGCACGGCGTTCGCCCGGATCTTCGGCTTCTCGAGTTTCACCGTGCTGGCGCCGCAAGCGCTGATGGGTGTCGCGTCGGTCGGGATCCTTTACCTGACGGTGAAACGGAGTGCGGGCCCGGTCGCCGGGCTGCTGGCGGGGGCGATGCTGGCCGTGACGCCGGTCGCCGCGCTGATGTTCCGCTTCAACAACCCGGACGCGCTGCTGGTGCTGCTGCTGGTCGCGGGCGCCTACTTCCTCGTGCGGGCCACGGAAACGGCGAGCCCGCGGTGGCTGGCGCTGGCCGGGGCCGCGATCGGGTTCGGCTTCCTGACGAAGATGATGCAGGCGTTCCTGGTGCTGCCGGCGTTCGGCCTGGTGTACCTGCTCGCGGCGCCGACGTCACTGGGCAGGCGGCTGCTGCACCTCGGGGGCGCGGTGGTGGCGCTGGTCGTCTCGGCGGGCTGGTTCATCGCGCTGGTGGAGCTGTGGCCGACGGCGTCGCGGCCGTACATCGGCGGGTCCGAAGGGGACAGTCTGCTCGAACTCGCGTTGGGCTACAACGGCTTGGGCCGCATCTTCGGCGGCGAGGGCAACGGCGGCGGCATGGGTGGCGGGATGGGCGGGAACACCGCGTTCGGCGGCTCGACGGGCCTGTTCCGGATGTTCGGCGCCAGCTTCGGGACGGAGGTTTCGTGGCTGCTGCCGGCCGCGCTGATCGGGCTGGTCGCGGGGCTGTGGTTCACCCGCCGCGCACCACGCACGGACGCCACCCGGGCGGCCCTGCTGCTGTGGGGCGGCTGGCTGGTCGTGACGGCGGCGGTGTTCAGCTTCATGAGCGGCACGGTGCACCCGTACTACGCGGTGGCGATGGCCCCGCCGATCGCCGCGCTGGTCGCGATTTCGGGCCGCGCGCTGTGGCGGGGCCGGGCGCACCTGGCGCCGCGGGCGGTGCTGGCCGGGATGGTGGTGGTGACGGCGGTGTGGTCGTTCATCCTGCTGGACCGGA
This sequence comes from Amycolatopsis sp. NPDC004169, assembly GCF_040610315.1. Taxonomy (NCBI): domain Bacteria; kingdom Bacillati; phylum Actinomycetota; class Actinomycetes; order Pseudonocardiales; family Pseudonocardiaceae; genus Amycolatopsis; species Amycolatopsis sp. NPDC004169. The sequence continues at coordinate 74,747 of NZ_JBEXMD010000013.1, read as the reverse complement.
CGCCGGAGTGGTTCCCGGCGCTGCGCTGGATCGTCGCGGTGCTCGGGGTGCTGGTGGGGACGGTGCTGGTGATGGGCGTGCCGGCTTCTCGCCGTCTCGTGGCCGTCGTGGGGGCGGCGGTGGTCTTGACGATCGGCGTGTCGTCGGCGGCTTACGGCGTGGAAACGGCGTCGGTGGCGCACAGCGGTTCGATCCCGACTTCGGGCCCGACGTCGAGCGCGATGGGCGGCGGTTTCGGCGGCGGCTTCGACGACTCGTCGACGGCGATGGGCGCGTTGCTGGCGAAGACGACGACGAAGTGGGCGGCGGCAACGACGGGTTCGCAGAGCGCGGCATCACTGGAGCTGGCGAGCGGCAAGGCGGTGATCGGCATCGGCGGCTGGAGCGGCTCGGACCCGGCACCGACGTTGGAGGAGTTCAAGGCGTACGTGGCGGCGGGCGAAGTGAAGTACTACATCGAGGGTGGCCGGGGAGGTGGGCCCGGTGGTGGATCGTCGGAGATCACGGACTGGGTGACGGCGAACTTCACCGCCACGACGGTCGACGGCCAGACGGTGTACGACCTGCAGAGCTGAAGGTCGGCGGAGGGGTCGTGAGTCCGCTCACGGCCCCTTCGCCCGCAGGTGGTGGCTGACGTCGCCGAGCAGGTCCACCGTCGCCCGGCGTTCGGTGAACCGCCAGCCACCCTCTTCCCGGGTGAAGCGGTCCTCGTACCGGCCCGCCGCGATCGTCTGCAGCGGGAAGCCGGGCACCGCCTGCAGCACCGTGAAATACGCCCGGCCCGATGCCGTCGCTTCGGATATCTCGAGGGCCACGTTCGTCGTCACGTGCTTGGTTCGCGGCGTGCCGTCCTCGTACACGATCACCGTCTCGCGCAGCATCCGCTCGACCTCCGCCGCTCCTCGCAGTACGCCTCCGCTTCCCGCGAATGTCCCCGAGGCGAACAACGCCCCCACCCCGGCGAAGTCCCCGGCGTCGACCAGCGCGGCGTACGAAAAGACCAGGTTCTCCAGCGCGCGACCGTCTTCCACGGAAACGATCTTACAGAGAAAGTATAGAAATCTTCCGTACCTTGGCGGGCGAACGGCGGCAGGGGGCCGCCGCGCCAGGGGGTGCTTCATGTCGCTCGATCGCCGTACTCTGCTCAAAATCGGGGCCGCCTCCGTCGCCGGGGTGGCTCTTGCCGGGGCCGCCACCGGGACCGCCGTCGCCGACACCGGGTTGCCGCCCGTACCCGGGATGCTCGGGGACCGGCGGGCCAACGAACTCTGGTACCAGCTCGACGAAATCGCGCTCTACCACCCGTCTCAGGCCGTCCTGGACGCCTACGCCGAACTTGGCCGGTTCGCGCAGGAGAACGCGCCGGACGGCCTCTACGAAAAGTGGCGCGAACTGAGCCGGGACCCGGCCTACCCGAAGAACTACGCCGAATTCGCCCAACCCGTCGAACAGCCGCTCAGAACGCTCTCCACCCTGCAGCTCGACAACTTCGACCGCTTCTACCGCGGTGACGAAGCCGGTCTCGTCAGGGCGTTCGCCGACTTCGGGCAAGGCGTCCTCTACGACCCGCGACGGGCGCCGCAGGAGTCGGAAGTGCACACCATGGACGGGAACCCGCCGAGCAGCTACCACTTCTGGCACGTGATCCTGCGCGCCCAGACGGTCCTCGGCATCGACCGGCGCCGGTGGGCCCGGATCGACCCGATGGTCGGCTTCGCCTGGGCGCTGCAATCCATCGCGAAACCCGACCACCGCCACGTCAACCCGGGCTTGCCGCGCGAGCAGGTCCGCGCGCTGGCCCGGCACTGGCTGCCCCGCTCGGCGGCCCAGCTCGACCGGGACTTCCAGTCGGCGCCTTACCCCGCCTGAGCGTCCAGCACGCGCTGGTAGGCCGCCCGCAGTGCGGGGCCGGGCGCAATCCCGAGCCGCTCGTCGAGCAGCCGGCGGCCGCGGTGGTACACGGCCACCGCGTCCGCCGGCCGCCCGCTCGCGCAGAGCGCGGCCATCAGCAGGGCCCGTGCGCGTTTCCGCAGCGGGTGCTCGAGGACGAACGCGGTCGCGTCCGGCACCGCGCGCAGGTGGTCGCCCGACGCGATTTCGGCTTCGAGCCTGCCCTCCAGGACCGTCAGCCGCAGCTCGTCGAACCGCGCCGCCTCACCGGCCCGAAGCGATTCGGCAACACCGCCGAGCGCCGGACCGCGCCAGAGCTCCAGCGCGGTGCGAAACCGCTGCCCCGCCCGCGCCGGCCGGCCGGCGCGCAGCTCGTCGTGGCCCGCGGAGGCCAGCCGTTCGAACTCCTCGGCGTCGACGGTCCCGCCGGGCAGCAGCAGGTAGCCACCCCCGGACCGCACGAGCCGAGCCGGGCGGCCGAGGGCCTTGCGCAGCCGCGAGACGTAGGTGCACACCTGCGCATCGACCGTCGAGGGCCGTTCGCCGTCCCACAAAAGTGAAATCAGCCGCGCATCGGGCACGACCCGCCCGCGGGCCAGCAGCAAGGCGGCCAGCAACGTCCGAGGCTTCCGCCCGCCGAGCACGGCAGGCCGCCCATCGGCGCGTGACACGGTCAGCGGCCCGAGAATCCGGAACTCCATCCCCCACCCCCTTCCCACGATACCCGGAAATCTCAGCCGCCCCTTAGGTTCGAGGCGGACCATGGAGATCAGAGGGGACGAGGAGGCCGCGATGATCACCACACGTCCGGGATACCCACGCTGGCACACGGCGAGCGCCCAGGGCCCCCGCACGCTCAACGCGGACGCGGTCGGAGCGTACGCGGCAGCGGGCGGCCCCGGCATCGCATTCGCACTGGCGGACGGCGTCGGAGACGCCCCGGAAGCAGCCCGCGCGGCCCGCACCGCCGCGGCGGCCGCCGCCCGCACGCCGGTCCATAAAGGACCGGTAGAGGCGGTACTGGCGGCGCAGCGGGCGGTCCGCGAGCAGACGCTCGGAGACGCGGTGCTGGTGGTGGCCATGCCATCGCAGAACGGCGGCTACCGCATCGCCTGGGTAGGAGACGCCCGCGCGTACGCCTGGGACGGCACGACGTTGAGCCGCTTGACCACGGACCACACGCTCGCCGAGTACTTCCGCGCGCACCACCAGCCGGTGACGCCCCGAATGGAGCACGTGGTGACCACAAGCGTCCGAACGGCCGAAGCCCACGAGATAGGCACGGCGGAGACGACGAGCACAGGCCTGTTGCTGACGAGCGACGGAGTACACAAGCCGCTGACGGGCAGCGGCATCCGAGCGGTACTGGCCCAGCCGGGAACGGGCGCGGCGGAGCTGGTCGAGGCAGCACTCAGCCGCGGAGGTTCGGACAACGCAACGGCCCTCTACGTCGAACCCCTGGAGGTCGACAGCAAGACGGTCCGATTTCCCATCGCCGCGTAGCCCAGACCCGAAAACAGAAGGCTGACGGCCACCCGGCAGCCCACCCAACCCAACCTTCCGACCACACCCCCCTGCCAACCCGATACGCAGCCGCCTCAGCGGCCGGCAGGGGGACAGACCCGGCAGAGCAACTACGCCCGCTCCCGCTTCAACTGCCGATACTCCCGCAGAACCAGCACAATAATAACCACATCAAGAGCAGCAAAAAACGGCAACGCAATAGAATGCGTATGAACCGCCCGAAAAACCTCATAAACAACAAAGGCCGCAAGAATCACCGCAGCAACAGGATAAGCCCGGACAATCTTCCGAGCCAAGGCCCAAACCAACCCAAGCTTGATCAACCCATGAGCAAGCAGATAAGCAACGGCAAAAGTCTTCGTATCCCCGTGCAGAAAGTTCTCCGTAGCCGACTCGAGATGCCGGGCCAGCGTCCCGGAAGGATCACCCAGCAGGTCCCGCGTGATCACCGCATGACTGAACCCGCTGACCGTCGAAGCAGGGACGAACGCCAGGATCAACGCCCCGACGACCTGCAGCCCACCGTCAAGCCCCTTGATCGCGATCGCCACGCGGAAGAACCGCTCGGTCGCCGTAGTCTCAGCCATGCCCCCAGCTCAGCAGAAACTCCCGATCACCGCACGTGGAGACACTTTTCGCACCGTTCGTGCCGCGCTGTCCGGCCGGTCGGGTCCGTCCCGTAGTACGGGTAGCACGCCGCGCCGCAGACGGCGAGGAAGATCGGCCCGCACCGGAGGGGGTGCGGGCCGACCTGGTGGGCGACGGCGAGCTCGCGCCGCCGGGCGCCCGCTTCGGGGAGCCAGCCGTCGTCCGGGAGGCCGGCTCGGACCTGGGCGTCGAGCTCGTCGGCGCGGCCGAGCAGGTCCGCGCCCAGGTCGGCGAGCCGCTCCCCGAGGTCGCGGAGGATGTCCGGCCGCGGTGCCTCCTCCCCGACCGTCCTGGCCAGCCACGTCAGATCGGGGACGAGGGACGCGTGCAGGTCGCGGATGCGCTCCAGCAGCCGATGGTCCCGGTCGGCGCCGTTCAGCACCGGGCCAGCCACGCCGACTCGCATTCCGCGCAGGTCGGGTCGAACCAATGCCCTCCGAGCTGCGGCACGTCCTTCACCGCGACCGTCACTTCCTCCCCGCACAAAGCCACGAACCGTTCTTCCGGACGCGGAGGGAACGCCCCGTCGAGCGCGTGGCGCTTCCCCTCCGCCTGCTGCCACCTCAACATGACGTCCAGTAGAACTGTCGCACCCGGTTGACGCCAACACGCGAAAGCGTGGACCTACAGCGCGGGTGGCGCCGAAGCCGTCCCCCAGGTCGTCGGGGTGTCGCTCAAGCGGAACTCGATCCTGCCCGCCCGCAGCAGGTCCGCGTGCGAGATCCAGCTGCGGTCGTACCCGCGGTGTCCGATCCGGACGTCCTTTGTGTACTGCAGCTTCGCCGCACTGGCCCCGGGAGCCGAGATCTCGATCTTGCGGCCACCCTCCGGCCGGATCTCGACCTTCTCGAACATCGGCGTGCTCAGCAGGTACGTCCCGGACCCCGGCTGGGCCTCGAACACCCCCGCCATGCCGAAGACCAGCCACGACGAGATCGTGCCGAGGTCGTCGTTGCCCGGCATGCCGTACGGCGTGTCCGTGAACAACGTGCGAGCCGCTCGCAGCACCGCGGAGGTCTTCCACGGTGCTCCCGTCCAGCTGTACATCCAGGGCGCGTGCAGGTCCGGCTCGTTGTTCGGGTTGAACGCGAAGTTGTTGTGGTAGTCGTACGCGCCGTGGACCCACGAGTCCTTGGCCGCCTTCGCCGGGTCCGTCAGCAGCAGCGGCAGGTCGAAGAACGTGTCGAGCCGCTTCTCCCCCTGGGCCGGGCCGCCCATCAGGGCGAACAGCTTCGCCGTGTCCTGCTGGGCCAGCCACTGGTACTGCCACGGCGTGCCCTCGTGGAAGCCGGTCGACTGGGCCGGGTCGGGGTCGCCGACGCCGGTGCCGTCCGCCGCGCGGGTGCGGGGGAAGCCGGTGAAACCGTGGGACTCGACGCTCGTGTCCCACAGCTTCGCGAAGTTGCCGCAGCGGGCGTGCAGGGTCGCCGCCTTGTCGCGGTAGCCCAGGCCGGAGGCCATGGTGGACAGCGCGCAGTCCGCAAGGGCGTACTCGAGGGTCGCCGAGCCGGCTTGGCGCGTGTCGCCGTAGGTGTAGCCCGGCAGGTCCTGGTAGCCGATCCAGCCGTTCCGCACGTACGTCGGGTTGCCGTCGCGGCCGCGGAAGATCGACTGGTCCTGCGGCACTTCGGTGGCGTTGCGCCACAGGGCGTCGAACAGCTGACGCGCCGTCCGGTCGTCGAGCAGGCCACGGCGGTAGTTGTCGACCACCCACGGAGTCACGGGGTCGCCGCTCATCACGTTCGTCTCGCCGCCGGCCAGCGCCCAGCGCGGCACCCAGCCGCCGTCCTGGTGGATCTTCAGGACCGACTTCGTCATGTCCGCGGCCCGGTCCGGGTGCAGCAGCGCGACCAGCTGGTTCTGCGAGCGGTAGGTGTCCCACAGCGAGAACATCTGGTAGTAGGTGTCCCGGCTGCGGTGCACGGCGTCGTCGAAGCCGCGGTACGAGCCGTCCACATCGGACCCGACGGACGGGTGCAGCAGCGACCGGTACAGCGCGCTGTAGTAGGTCCGCTGGTCGGCGGTGGTCCCGCCGGCGACGCGCAGCCGGTCCAGCTCGTCGCGCCAGGTGTCGTGGGCGGCTTGGCGCGCCTTGTCGAACGAACGGGGCTGCTCGGCGCCACGGTTGAGCCGGGCGCCGTCGATCGAGGTGTATGACAGGCCGACGGACGCCCCGACCTGGGCCTTGTCGGTGCCGAAGGTGAGCCACGCGCCAGTGCGCTGACTGCCGAGCTTCGCGTCACGCTGGTTCGGCGTGAGCTTGCTGTCGGTCCAGGTGCCGAAGCTCGTGAACTTCCGGTCGAACTTCGCGCTGAAGAAGACCTTGTAGCGCTCTTTCTGCGTCTCCCAGCAGAAGTTGCCGCCCTGCAGCCAGCCCTCGACGGTGTCGTCCCCGACGACGTGGACGTCGCCGGCGTAGGTGTAGCCGTTGCTCTCGCCGACCTCGATGAGGACGTTTTCGCTGGTGGTGCCCCTGGGGAAGGTGTAACGGTGCTGGCCGGTGCGCTGGGTGGCGGTCAGCTCGGCCTCGATGCCGCCGGCGAGCTTGACGCCGTAGTAGCCGGGCTGCCGGGTCTCGTCGGCGTGGCTGAACTTCGCCCCGTACGCCGCCGGGTCGCTGCTGGTGACGGCGCCGGTGGTCGGCATGAACCGGAAGTTGCCCATCGTCTGGCAGCCGACCCCGGAGAGGTGGGTGTGGCTGAAGCCGAGGGTGGTGTCCTGCGCGTAGTCGTAGGACGCGTACTTCTTGAGCTGGGTGTCCGGGCTGAGCTGGACCATCCCGAAGGGCGTGGTGGCGCCGGGGAAGGTGGTCCCGTCGCCGTTGTTGCCGATCGAGGTGTCGACGAGCGTGGTGGGGTCGTCGGCGAACCTCGGCCCGGCGGCGGACGCGGGTGTCGCGAGGGCCAGCGTCGTGGCTCCGGCGAGCAGGGTGGCCAGGACGCGCGCTTTCATCGGTGTCCTCCTGACAACGTTGTCACATGCACGGTGGGATCTTTTCCGTTGTCCGGTGGACAAATCAACCCCGGAAAGCCTTGAACCCGACGTCACGTCAGGTTTTACCGTCGAGGCGTGAACGAACGCAGGTGGAGCGTCGGCGAGCTGGCCAGGGCCGCCGGCGTCTCGGTCCGCACCTTGCACCACTACGACCGGATCGGGCTGGTGTCACCGGGCGAGCGGACACCGGCCGGGCACCGGCGGTACGTCGAGGCGGACGTGCGTCGGCTTTACCGGGTGCGGACGTTGTGCGGGCTGGGGTTGTCCCTGGACGAAGTGGCCGTCGTGCTGCGCCACGCCGGCGACGACCTCGGCGCGCTGCGGACCCTGCTGACCGCCCAGCTCGCCGACCTGGACGCCAGGGCCGCGCGGATCGAGGAGTCGGCCCAGCGGCTCCGGGGCCTGCTCGCCCGGCTGGCCGAAGAGGCCATGCCGGCTCCGGAGCAGTTCCTCGCCGCCCTGGAGCCGATGCCGGTGGACGTCCACCGGTACCTGTCCGACGCGCAGCTGGCCACGATCACCGGCCGGGCCGCGGAACTGGGCCGCGGGACGGTCGAGACGCTCAAGACCGAGTGGCTCGAACTCTTCACGCAGCTTCGGCGGCACCTGCTCGCCGGGACGCCCGTCGACGATCCGGCCGTGCAGGAGCTGGCCGGCCGCTGGCGGGACACGGCGGCCGCGTTCCACCCGCCCGACCGCGGGCTGGAAGCGGCGACCACGGCGCTCTGGGAGGACAACCGGGCCCGCACGGGCCGGGGCCTCGACGAGCGCCTCGGCTGGGCCGGCCCGGGCGGCGCCGCCGAGGTCGTCGACTACCTGCGCAAGGCCCGCGCCGCGGGCGAAGACACCCCCGAAGAACAGGACGAGTGAATGGACATCAGCGGCTGGCTCCGGGACAACCTGGTCCGCCTGCGGACGCTTGAGCCCGACGCCGGCCACGACGAGCTGGAGCCGCTACGGGACATCGTCGGCGACGCCCGGGTGGTGGCGATCGGCGAGAGCACGCACCGGGTGCACGAGTTCTCCCGGCTACGCCACCGGGTGACCCGGTTCCTGGCCGAGGAGCTGGGGTTCACCGGGTTCGCGATGGAGTCCGGCTTCCCGGAGGGCTGGGCGGTCCACGACTGGGTGCTCGGCGGCGACGGCGACCTGGATCCGCTGCTGCGCACCGGGATCACCTATCACATGGGCCGGTGCGCGGAGATGCGCGACCAATTGCGGTGGATGCGCGAGCACAACCGCACCCACGACCGCAAGCTCCGCTTCTACGGCATGGACCTGCCGGACTCGAGCGCGTCCGCCCTGCCGGGAGTCACGGCCGCGCTGGCGTTCCTGGACGAGGCCGACCCGGCCTACGCCGCGGCGGCCCGCGAGCACCTGCTGCCGCTGTTCGGCTACCTGCCTTCCGACCGCACCGGGCTGGCCTGGGCCGCGCCCGCGATCCACGCCTACCTGGCGCTCGGCCCCGCCCACCGGCACGAGCTGACCGCCCGGATCGGCGAGCTGACCGAACGCCTCCGCGCGCTGCGCGTGCCTTACTCCACTGTGGACGCGACCCGGGCGGACATCGCCCTGCAGTGCGCGGTCAACGCGCGGTTCGCGGACGCCTTCCTGGCGAACATGGCGGCCGCGCCGGGCCGCACCTACCGCGGCGCCAACGTCCGGGACGCGGCGATGGCCGACAACGTCGGATGGATCCTCGAACGGGAGGAGCGCATCGTCGTCGGAGCGGCCAACGGGCACGTGCAGCGGCTGCCGTACCGCGTCCCGCCGATCGTCAATGAAGAACAGGTGATGCTCGGCCAGCACCTGGCCCGCTCTCTCGGCGACCGGATGGTGGTCATCGCGACCACCTACGACGGCGGCCGCGTGTTCAGCCACCGGCCGCGGCCCGAGGGACCACCCGGCCACACCGACGTCTACTACGAGGACGTCACCCCCTGCACCGAACCGGGCAGCCTCGACGCCCTGCTCGCCGAAGCCGGCGAACCACTCGCCCTGCTCGACCTGCGGAAGGTTCCCCGCGACGGCGCGGTGGCCCGCCGCTTCGCCGAGGTCGACGGCACCCGGCAGGGCCCGTACCTGCAGCCGGCCGACCCGCTCGCCGCATTCGACGCCGTCGTGCACGTCGACCGGGTCAGCCCATGGCACACCTTCATCGACGTCCCGGATCCCGGGGTCAGACCTGGTGCGTGACGTGCCCGTCGACGATCGTCGCCGTCACCGGGAGGGCGCGGAGGTCGGCCGGGGACAGCCCCGAGGGATCCGTGGCCGTCACCACCAGGTCCGCGACGTCGCCCACCGCCACGCCCCGGCGGCCGCCCGACGACGCCGCCAGTGCGTCGGCGAACGGGATCGACTGCTCCGGGTGCCACGGCGGGCGGTCGTCGTCCGTGCGGGCCACCGCCGAGGCGATGCCGTCCCACGGATCCAGCGGCGCCACCGGGGCGTCCGAACCGAACTCCAGGCGGGCCCCCGACTCCAGCAGCGAGCGGTACGGGAACGCGCGGGCCGTCCGGCCGTGCCAGTGCCGGTCCGCGACGTCGCGGTCGTCCGGCTGGTGGGCGGGCTGGACCGCCGCGATCACGCCCAGCGCGGCGAACCGCGGGACGTCTTCCGGGGAGAGCAGCTGGGCATGTTCGATGCGGCCGGGGCAGCCGACCTCCTCGAACGCGTCCAGCGCGATCGTGTTCGCCCGGTCGCCGATCGCGTGGACCGCCGGGAGCAGCCCGTGGTCGAAAGCCCTCTGCAGCAGGGGAACCAGCTCGGCCGGGGGCAGTTCCAGCAGGCCGGGGGAATCCACCCCGGGGTACGGATCGTGGCAGTAGGCCGTGCGGGTGTTGAGGGAGCCGTCGACGAAGAGCTTGAACGGCCCGACCGTCAGCAGCCCGCCCGAGTCCGGCAGGACGTCGCCGGTGCGGTGGCCGCGTTCGATGGTCTGGTCCAGCAGGTACCGGGCGATGACGCACGAGATCCGGGCCGCCGGCGCGCCCCGGCGGGTCCAGTCCGCGACCGTGTCCGCGTACTCGTAGTCCACGATCTGCGTGACGCCCCGGGCGGCCGCCGCGGCCACCGCTTCCGCCACCCACCGGTCCTGGACGTCGATCGCCGCCGTCGGGAGCTGGGCGGTGGCGGTCATGCAGTCGCCTTCGAGCAGGACGCCCGTGGGGTGGTCGCGGCCGATCAGCTTCAGCGCGGCCGGGCTCAGCCAGAGCGTGTGCAGGTCCGCGCTGAACAACGCGACCGCCCGCCCGGGCAGTGCCCGCTGCAGCAGGTCCTTGTGCGGCTTGTCCGGCCACAGCGCGTCGCGGAACCCCGCGCCCACCACGAGTTCCGTCTGCGGCGCCGGGGTGGCCAGCAGGTGGGCGAGCAGCAGTTCGACCGCCTCCCCCGCCGAGCGGGCGGCGTCCAGCGGGATGCGGCGCCGGGACGTCGCCCACTGCACCAGGTGGACGTGCGCGTCGACCAGCCCCGGCAGCAGCGTCCCACCGTGCCCGTCGACCACGCGCGCGGCGAACCCGGTGGACCCCGGCTCGGTGATCGCGGTGACCCGGCCGTCGTTCACCCGGACGTCGGCGAGCTCGCCGCCGAGCCCCGGCCGGACGCGGCGCAGCAGAAGATCGTCCATGCCGACCACCTTGCCAGCCGGGCCCGTCCGGGTGAAGCACGGCTTGAGATGAGGAATAGCGGGGTATTCGCCTAGCGTCAGAAGAGATGGCAGCCGTCGCCCGCCGAAGGGTCAGGGCCGGTCCATGGGCGCCGCCTTCACAAGCCGCGCAGGGTTCGACTCCCTCGGTTGCCGCCGAAGCAGATTCAAGCCACGGGCATGTCCCGGCGCCGCAACGCGTACAGCCCGGCCGCGCCCGCGGCCACCGCGATCGCCGCCAGCCCAAGGGCCGGTACCGCCGAGAACGTTCCGCCCGGCAAGCGCGGCAGGTGCTGGAACGGCGAGATCCCCAGTACCACCTCGTTCCACCGCAACGCCGTCCCCACCAGCGACAGCAGCAGGAACGCCGCCAGCAGTCCCCAGGCCGCCGCCGCGTACCTCGGGACGCAGCCGATCAGCAACGCCGCCAGGCCGGTCAGGACCCACACCGCCGGCAGCTGGGCCAGCGCCGCCGGGACCAGTGCGAAACCGCTGCCGTAGGCCAGTCCCGTCGTCCAGCCCGCCACCGCGAGCACGACCGCCGGGCCGAAGCACGCGAACGTCAGGTGGGCCAGCGCCCAGCCGAGCCGGCCGACCGCCGTGGCCAGGACCGGTTCCGCCCGGCCCGCCGCCTCCTCCGCGCGCAGCTTCAGCGCCGCCTGCACCGCACAACCCGCCGCCGCCAGGCCGAACAACGTCATCGTCCCGGCCAGGTACGTGTCCAGCACCGCGCCGCCGCCGCCCATCCGGGAGAACACCTCGGCGACCGCCCTGTTGTCCCGCATCATCTCCGTGACGTTCCGCGCGACCCCGCCCATCAGCAGCCCGACGAGCCCGAGACACCCGGTCCAGACCAGCAGCGTCCCCCGCTGCAACCGCCAGGCCAGCGCCAGCGGCGAGCGCAGCGACGCCTTCGCGCCGGACCGCCCGAGCCGCGCCGGCAGCAGTGCCGCCCCGAGGTCGCGCCGCGCCGAAAGCGCGATGGCCACGGCCACCGACGCCCCGGTCGCGACCACGCCCAAGGCCAGGACCCACCACTGCTCGCCCGCGAACGGCCGCAGCCGGTGCGCCCAGCCGATCGGCGACAGCCAGGCGAGCCGGCCCGCCGAACCGCTGCTGTCCCCCGCCGCCCGCAGCAGGAACGCGAGCACCAGCGCCCCGATGCCCAGGCTCCGCGCGCCGCCCGCGCCCCAGGTGAGCTGGGCCGCGATCGCGCCGGCCCCGGCGAACACCCAGCCCGCCGAGGAAAACCCGAGACCGAGCGCCAGCGCACCCGCGATCGGCTCCCCCTGCGCGGCGACACCGAACGCGGTCACCAGCCCGAACACCAGGCACGCACCGCAGGCGGCGAGCACCGCCGCCACCAGCCCCGCGTGCCGGCCGACGACGGTGGCGCCGGTCAGCTCACGGCGGCCCGCTTCCTCTTCGGTGCGCGTGTGCCGCACCACGGTGAGCAGCGCGATCAACCCGACGACGACCGGGACGAACCCGCACTGCCAGGCCAGCAGGTTCCCCACCGAGGAGCCGTACAGCGGGCCGTTGCGGACCACGAACGTCGTGCTCGAGGCGTTCAGCTCGAAGAAGTGCTGCCGCGCCGCGGCATCCGGGTAGGCCGCCTTGATCGACGACAGGTAGCCCACCGGCGCGAGCGCGAGCCCGAGGATCCAGACCGGCATCAGCAGGCGGTCGCGGCGCAGCACCAGCCGCAGCAGCGCCCCGGTGCCGGTCATCGCGCCGCTCCGACCGGCTCGTCGTGGCGGTAGTGGCGCAGGAACAGCTCTTCGAGCGTCGGCGGGCGGCTCACCAGGCTCCGCAGCCCGGCTTCGGCGAGGTGCCGCATCACGCCGTCCAGCGCGGTCTGGTCGACCGACAGGTGGACGTGCGAGCCGTACGAGCTCAGGTCGTGCACCCCCGGCAGCGTCCCGAGATCCGCCGGCACGTGCGCGAGCGAGGCGTCGATCGTGATCCGGCCCAGGTGCCGCAGCTCGTCCAGGGTGCCCGACTCGACCGTGCGGCCGGCGCGGACGATCGTGACGCGGTCGCACAGCGCCTCGACCTCGGAGAGGATGTGCGAGGACAGCAGCACGGTCCGGTCGCCGCGCTCCCGCTCCTCGGCGACGACCTCCCGGAACACCTCCTCCATCAGCGGGTCGAGCCCGGACGTCGGCTCGTCGAGGACCAGCAGTTCCACATCGGACGCCAGCGCGGCCACGAGCGCGACCTTCTGCCGGTTGCCCTTCGAGTACGTCCGGCCCTTCTTGCGCGGGTCGAGGTCGAAGCGCTCGACCAGCTCGGCGCGGCGCGCGGGGTCGAGGCCGCCGCGCAGCCGGCCGAGCAGGTCGATGACCTCGCCGCCGCTCAGATTCGGCCAGAGCGTGACGTCTCCCGGCACGTACGCGAGCCGCCGGTGCAGCTCGGTGGCGTCGGTCCAGGGGTCGCCGCCGAGCAGGGTGGCGCGGCCGCCGTCGGCGCGCACCAGCCCCAGCAGGACGCGGATCGTGGTGGTCTTGCCGGCGCCGTTGGGCCCGAGGAAGCCGTGCACCTCGCCGGTGTGGACGGTCAGGTCGAGCCCGTCGAGGGCTTTCGCCGGACCGAACGCCTTGGTGAGGCCGTCGGCGGTGATCGCTGCGGCCATCGTCATTCCTTCCGTTGGTAGGCGGCCAGCGCTTCGCGGGCCTTGTCGAGGACTTCGGAGGTGGCGAGCGGGTTGAGGAACAGGTGGCCGGCGGCCGCCGACATCCGCAGCATCGCCTCGTTCGTGCCCGGCTCCTCGCCGAGCGCGCGGGCCACGTGGTCCTGCAGGATCATCAGCCCGCCGGTCATCGCCGCGAGCGCTGCGGCGACGCCCCGGGGGTCCGGCATGTCCAGGCCCTGCTCGCGGAAGTAGCGTTCGGTCTCGTCGACGATCTCGGTGAACTGCACCTCGGCGGCGGGCGAACCGTCGATCAGGGCGCGGCCCAGGTACCGGCGGTAGAGCAGCTGACGGGTGTCGAACACCGGGAGGAAGCCCGGGTTCGCGGCGCCCTTGGCCAGCACGTCCTCCTTGAACTTCACCAGTTCGTCGAAGACGTGCGCGTCACAGGCTTCGCGCAGCCCCTCCTTGGAGCCGAAGTGGTGGCGGATCAGGCCGCCCGACACCCCGGCTTCCCGGGCGATGTCGAGGATCGACGTCTTCTCCATGCCCTGCTCGGTGAACAGCCGGATGGCGGCGTCGCGGATCCGGGCCCGGGCGGTGAGGTCTTCGGCGTTCATCAGGCGTCCTATACGTACGTGTAGTCAACTACACGGAAATATAGTCCGCTGCACACACGTGTAGCAAGGCCGCACTTTCACGGGAAAGTGCAGCTTCCGGTGACGGCCTAACCGGGCAGTGCATTAGGCCATTTGGCTCGCAACCAATTGCGGTCTATGGGCTAACTGTCTGATTGCTGACGAAGATCCCACCCTGTGTACTGCTCGGTACGCACATCTTCACGAAGGGTCGTTTCAGTGACACAGCACAGATCGCGCTGGAGACGGCGGGCCGGGATCACCGTCCTCGCCACCGCACTCGGCGCCTCCGTCCTCGGCGTCGCCGTCCCGGTGGCCTCCGCCCAGCAGGCTTCGCCCACCAGCGGCGCGGCCGACGGCAAGACCCTCGACGAGCACGACCGCGCGCTCGTCGCCGAAGCCGAGAAGGCGGGCAAGCCCGACGTCACCCTGCTGATCGCCGCGGAAAAGGGCCAGACCGGCGCCGCCGTGAACGAGCTCAAGGCGCTCGGCGGGGTGGTCCAGTCCACGGACACGAAGCTCGACTACGTCAAGGTCAGCATCCCGCCCGAGAAGGCGGAGAAGGCCGCGAAGCTCAAGTCGGTCAACGCCGTCGACGTCGACGGCCTCGTCTACCGCGACGACCCCAAGCCCGACGGCGCGACCACCCCGCTGCCGCAGCCGGCCCCGGGCAAGAACACCCCGCGCGTCAACCCGTACCTGCCCACCGGCGACACGTACGCGGCGCAGTTCGGCCAGGTCCTGCCCAACTGGGACGGCAAGGACACCACGGTCGCGGTGCTCGACTCCGGCGTCGACCTCGACTCCCCCGCGCTGGCCACCACCAGCCACGGCGAACGCAAGATCGTCGACTGGTACAACGCCAACGCCACCAACTCCGGCGACGGCACCTGGGTCAAGCAGTCCACGGCCACCTACACCGGCACCTTCACCTCGAACGGCAAGACGTGGACGGCCCCGGCGACCGGTGGCCCGTACACCTTCGGCCTCTTCAGCGAGACCGCCGGCGACCTGGGCGGCGCCGACAGCGAAACCGGCGGTGACGTCAACCGCGACGGCGACCGCGCCGACTCCTGGGGCGTGCTGCTCGACAGCGCGACCAAGGAGGTCCGCGTCGACCTCAACGGCAACGGCGACTTCACCGACGAGAAGCCGATGACCGACTACGCCAAGAAGTACGACTACGGCTTCTTCGGCACGGACAACCCGGCGACCGACGTCGCCGAGCGGATGGCCTTCGTCGTCCAGACCGACAAGCCGGGCTACGTCGGCATCGGCATCGCCGGCGCCGAGCACGGCTCGCACGTCGCGGGCATCGCCGCCGGCAACGACCTCTTCGGCGGCAAGATGGACGGCGCGGCCCCGGGCGCGAAGCTGCTGGCGGTCAAGGTCTGCCTCACCGGCACCGCCTGCACGTCGTCGGGCCTGATCGACGGTGTCGTCTACGCGGCCAGTCACGGTGCCGACGTCATCAACATCTCGATCGGCGGCCTGCCCGCGCTCAACGACGGCAACAACGCCCGTGCGGAGCTCTACAACCGCACGATCGCCGAGTACAACGTCCAGATCTTCATCTCGGCGGGCAACAGCGGCGCCGGGGCGAACACCGTCGGCGACCCGTCGGTGGCCACGGACGCGATCTCGGTCGGCTCCTACATCACCAAGGAGACCTGGCTGTCCAACTACGGCTCGGTCACGCAGAACGCCGAGTCGCTGCACCCGTTCTCCTCGCGCGGCCCGCGTGAGGACGGCGGCTTCAAGCCGGACATCATCGCGCCCGGCGCGGCGATCGCGACCATCCCGCGCTGGGAAGCGGGAGGCCCGGTGGCCGGCACGTACGGCCTGCCCGCGGGCTACGCGATGCTGCAGGGCACGTCGATGGCGTCGCCGCAGGCGACCGGCGCGGCAGCCCTGCTGGTGAGCGCGTACAAGGCGACCCACAACGGCCAGCGGCCGCCGGTGGCGCAGCTGCGTTCGGCGATCAAGTCGACCGCGCGGTTCGTGCCGGGCATCGGCGCGTACGCCCAGGGCGCGGGCCTGTTCAACGTCCCCGCCGCGTTCGTCGCGCTTTCGCTCAACCCGAAGCCGGACACGGTTTCGACGTCGGTCGAGGTGCACACCGCGCTGTCGGGCCTGCTGGCCAAGCCGAACACCGGCGTGGGCATCCACGACCGCGAAGGCGTGACCGCCGGCAAGGCCTACACCCGGACGTACACGATCACCCGCACCACGGGCGCGGCGCACCCGGTGCCGTACTTCGTGCGGTGGGTCGGCAACGACGGCACGTACTCCTCCGGCTCGACGGTGGTGCTGCCGCTGAACGCGCCGGTGAAGTTCGACGTGAAGGTGAACCCGAAGGGCACCGGGGTCCACTCGGCCCTGCTCTACCTGGACAACCCGCTGACCGTCGGCATCGACGTGCAGACCCTCAACACGGTCTTCGCGCCGCAGGAGTTCGTCGCCGGCAAGGGTTTCCAGGTCGACGTCACGGGCAAGGCCGCCCGCAACCAGGCGACCAGCTACTTCGTGCGGGTGCCGCAGGGCGCCAGCGCGCTGAAGGTGGACCTGGACGCCGGCGCCGGCGCCCCGGGCAAGGGCCAGGTGCGGTTCCTGCGGTACGACCCGACCGGTGTCCCGGCCGAGGCCAGCACGTCGACGACGTACTGCTACCTCCCCGACGCGGGCGCGGGCTGCCCCGGCGGCACGCCGACCAGCCGTACCATCGCCAACCCGCTTCCGGGCGTGTGGGAGATCGTCGTCGAGGCGCGCCGGACGTCCGACGCGGCCGAAGCGCCGTACAAGCTGTCGGCTTCGGTGCTGGGCACGGCGATCTCGCCGAACCCGGACACCATCGCCTCCGCCACGCTGAACACGCCGATCTCGCGGTCCTACACCGTGCAGAACACCCTCGGCGCGTTCACCGGCAAGCTGAACGGGGCCACGCTGGGCAGCGCGAAGACCCTGCGCCCGTCGATCGCCGAGGGTGCGCAGCAGCAGTACCAGATCGCGGTGACGCCGGGCTCGACGTCGCTGACCGCCACCATCGGCAAGACCTCCGACGTGGGCGCCGACCTCGACCTGGTGCTGTACAACTGCACCACCGGGTCGTGCGTCCAGGCGGGGATCAGCGCGGACGGTGACTCCGAGGAGTCGGTGACCGTGCCCAACCCGGCGGCGGGTGTCTGGGTCGCGCTGGTGGACGGCTACGCGGTGCCCTCCGGCACCACGGAGTTCGACTACCTGGACGTCTTCACCAACCCGGCCTTCGGGTCGGTCGCGGTGACCGACGCCAACGCCCTGCACGCCTCGGGCAGCTCGTGGACGGTGCCGGCGACGGTGACGGCCACCGCCGCCCCGGCGGCCGGCCGCACCCTGCGCGGTCAGCTGAGCGTGCAGACCGACACCGGGGTCACGGTCGGCACCTCGCTGGTGCAGATCACCTCGGTGAGCTAGTCCGGCAAGTCCGTGAAGGCCGCCTCGGGAACTCCCCGGGGCGGCCTTCCGTTTTGCTGGGTTTCCTGCGCCCGGGTGACGAACGGCGCCGGGTCCGCGATGACCCGGTGGATGACCCGGCCGGCGGCGCCGAGCGTGGCCGCGTCACCGCCCAGGCGGGACGCCGTCAGGTGCGGTGGCGCGCCGCGCAGGCCGCCCAGCCGCTTGGCCAGGACCTCCGACACCGGTCCGGACAACCACGGGTACAGCGGCGTGAACACCCCGCCGAGCACGATGCGGTCGAGGTCCAGCAGGTTCACCGCCGACGTCAGGGCGATGCCGAGGGCGTGCCCGGCCGCCGCGCACGCGGCCAGCGCCGTCTCGTCGCCGCTTTCGAGGGCCGCCAGCAAGGCAGGCACCGAGGCCGCGTTTCCCGCCGCCAGCAAGGCTTCCTGCCCGGCGTACGTCTCCAGGCAGCCGCTGCCGCCGCAGCGGCACTGCGCGCCATCGGGCGCCACGACGACGTGCCCCAGCTCGCCGGCCAGGCCCGTCGCGCCGGCGTACAGCACGCCGTTGACCACCAGGCCCGCACCGATGCCGACTTCGCCGGACACGTACAGGAAGTCGCGCTCGCCGTTGCCGTACCAGAGCTCGCCGAGAGCCGCGAGGTTCGCTTCGTTGTCCAGTTCGACCGGGACCGGCAGCCGGAGCAGGCCGGCCGGGCGGACGTCCTGCCAGCCGAGGTTGGGGGCGCTGAACAGCACGCCGTCGCCGACCGGGCCGGAGACCGCGAGCACCGCGCCCGCCGTCTCGAGCCCCAGCCGGCCGGCCTCGCCGAGCGCCTCGGACGCCAGGTCCTGCAGCTCCCCCAGCACCAGCTCCGGCCGCGAGCCGCGGTTGTCGCGTTCGCGGCGGGCGGCGACGCGGACCTCGCCGGTGAGGTCGAGCACGCGTGCCGCGAGGTAGTCGACGTTGACCTCCAGGCCCAGCGACGCCACCCGCGCCCCGCTGAGCACCAGGTCCACGCCCGGCCGGCCGCGTTCGCCCGCCCGCGCGGGGCCGGTCTCGGCGAGCAGGCCCGCTTCCACCAGGTCGCCGACCAGCTTCGAGACGGTCGACTTGGTCAGGCCGGTGGCTTCGGCGAGCGAGGCCCGGGTGAGCGGGGCGCCGCGGCTGACCGCGCCCAGCACGACCCCGAGGTTGCGGGCGCGCATCTCCTCGTGCCGCACGGCCTGCGTCATCGTGTCCTCCCGCGAAGCACTCTAACCGGCCCTCTTGACGCCCCGGTGCTCCGCGGCGCATATTTAGTCTACAACGCGAACTAAATGAAGGGACAGTCATGAGCGACTACGCTCCCCAGCCGGCCGACAAGTTCACCTTCGGCCTCTGGACCGTGGGCTGGCCCGCCAACGACCCGTTCGGCGTCGCGACGCGGGCGGCGCTCGACCCGGTCGAGAGCGTGCACCGGCTCGCGGAGCTGGGCGCCTACGGCGTGACCTTCCACGACGACGACCTGCTGGCCACCGAGCCGGACCGCGACAAGGCGATCGAGCGGTTCCGCAAGGCGCTGGCCGAGACCGGCCTCAAGGTCCCGATGGCGACGACGAACCTGTTCACCCACCCGGTGTTCAAGGACGGCGGCCTGACCAGCAACGACCGTGACGTCCGCCGCTACGCGCTGCGGAAGGTGCGCCGGAACCTCGACCTCGCGGCCGAGCTCGGCGCGGAGACCTACGTCGTCTGGGGTGGCCGCGAAGGCGCCGAGTCCGACGCCGCGAAGGACGTCCGCGCGGCGCTGGACCGCTACAAGGAGGGCCTCGACCTGCTCGCCGACTACGTCGTCGAGCAGGGCTACCACCTGCGGTTCGCCCTGGAGCCGAAGCCGAACGAGCCGCGCGGCGACATCCTGCTGCCGACGATCGGGCACGCGCTGGGCTTCATCTCCCAGCTCGCGCGGCCGGAGCTGTTCGGGCTGAACCCGGAGGTCGGGCACGAGCAGATGGCCGGCCTCAACTTCGTGCACGGCATCTCGCAGGCGCTGTGGCAGGGCAAGCTGTTCCACATCGACCTCAACGGCCAGCACGGCCCGAAGTACGACCAGGACCTGATCTTCGGCCACGGTGACCTGAAGAGCGCGTTCTTCCTGGTCGACCTGCTGGAAAACGGCGGCTACGAGGGTCCGCGGCACTTCGACTACAAGCCGCTGCGCACCGAGGACGCCGAGGACGTGTGGGTGTCGGCGGCGGCGAACATGCGGACCTACCTGATCCTCAAGGAGAAGTCGGCGGCGTTCCGGGCCGACCCGGAGGTCGTGGAAGCACTCGCCGCGTCGCGGGTCCCGGACCTCTCGACCCCGACGCTGGCGCCGGGCGAGACGTTCGACGACGTGCTGAACGACGAGTTCGACCTCGACGCGGCCGCCGCGCGCGGCTACCACTTCACCCGGCTCAACCAGCTCGCCCTGGAGCACCTCCTCGGCGTGCGCTGACCCACTGCCGATGCCGCTACGCCGCGGGAAGCACTCCCGCGGCGTAGCGGATCGCGCCCAGCAGCAACGCGCGGAAGCCCGGCTCGGCGTAGGACTCGCTCGTGTGGCCGAGCCCGGTGTAGAACGCCCGGCCGCGGCCCTGCGGGTGGCACCACGTGATCGGGTGGTCGGCCCCCATGCCGCCACCGGTGTAGCTGGACTCGTCCAGCGTCTGCAGCACCCGGACGCGGCCACGCGGATTGGTCCGGAAGTCGTACAGCTCGTCGGTCCGGGTCCACACCGGCGGCAGGTGGGCGGTCGCCGGGTGCGTGCCGTCCTCGGTCACGAACCGGGCCCGCTGGATCTCCGGGTGGCGGTCGAACCGGGCCCCCACCAGCTGTCCGTACCAGGGCCAGTCGTACCCGGTGTCGGCGGCCGCGTGGACGCCGACGAAGCCACCGCCTCCCTCCACATAGGACTCGAATGCCGCCTGGTGCGCCGCATCCAGGATCTCGCCGCTGGTCGACAGGAACACCACCACGTCGTGGGCGGGTGTGAACGCGTCCTCGGTCGCGGTGACGGTGAAACCGTGCGCCGCGCCCAGTTCCCGGATCGCCTCGATCCCCGCCGGGATCGAGGCGTGCCGGTACCCGGCCGTCTTGGAGAACACCAGCACCTGCACGGGAAACCTCTTCACTCGGCGGGGACGGCGGCGGCCAGCAGGAGGTCCTTGACCTCGGTGGCGTGGATCTTCTCGCGGGCCAGTGCCGGGTCCGAGCACAGCAGCACCGGCCCGTCGTCGGCCGAGTCCGGCAGGCGGCCGTGGCTGCCGCGGACCGGCGCCGGGTCCAGCGGGACGACCTGCATCGAATACCGCAGGCCGAGCTTCTTGCGGGCCAGCGCGGCCGCCGCCTTCAGCTTGGCCCTCGGATCACGCGGGTCGAAGAACAGCTCGGCCGGGTCGTAGCCGGGTTTGCGGTGGATCTCCACCGTCCTCGCGAAGTCCGGCGCGCGGTCGTCGCTCAGCCAGTAGTAGTAGGTGAACCACGCGGCCGGCTCGGCGATCGCGACCAGCTCGCCCGCCCGCTCGTGGTCGATGCCGAGGCCGGCCTGCCCGTCCCGGTCGAGGACCACGTCCACGCCGGGCAGTCCGGCGACGAGGTCACGCACGCGCGGGACGTCCGCGGGGTCGGCGACGTAGACGTGCGCGACCTGGTGGTCGGCCACCGCGAACGCCCGGGACGTCCACGGGTCCAGGTACTCCATGCCCGCCTGGACGTACACGTTCAACAGGCCTTCGCGGCGCAGCGCCCGGTTGACGTCGACCGGACGGCTCGCGTTCGTGATGCCGTACTCCGACAGCGCGACGACGGTGTGCCCGCCCGCGGCCGCTTGCTCGAGCAGCGGCTGCAAGGCCGCGTCGATCTCGCGTGCCGCCGCCGCGGCCTGGGGTGCGTCCGGGCCGAAGCGCTGCAGGTCGTAGTCCAGGTGCGGGACGTAGACCAGCATGGTGTCCGGCCGGTCCTGTTCCATGACCCGCTGCGCGGCCGCGATGATCCACCGCGACGACGTGATCGACGCCGTCGGGCCCCAGTAGGTGAACAGCGGGAACTCGCCGAGGTCGCCGACCAGCCGGTCGTGCAGCTGCGGCGGGTACGTGTAGCAGTCCGGCGACTTCTTGCCGTCGGCGTGGTAGATCGGCCGCGGGGTCACCGTGAGGTCGGTGGCCGCGCCCATCGCGTACCACCAGCAGACGTTCGCGACGCGGTGACCGGGGTGCGCGCGGCGGGCCGCGTCCCAGAACTTGTCGCCCTGCACCAGCCGGTTGTGCTGGCGCCACAGGAACACCTCACCGAGCTCGCGGAAGTACCAGCCGTTGCCGACGATCCCGTGCCGCGCCGGGGTGAGGCCGGTGAGGAACGTCGACTGCACCGAGCAGGTGACCGCCGGGAACACCGTGTCCAGCTGCGCGGTGAAACCGGGCTCGGCCATCCGGCGCAGGTTCGGCATGTGCGGGAGCAGCCGCGGGGTGAGCCCGACGACGTCGAGGACCAGCAAACTCATCCACGCACCTCTTCCAGGCCGAGGGCGGTCAGTTCCCGCCGGGTCCACTCCAGCTCGGCCGCGATGCCCGCGACCAGCCCGGCGTCGTCGGCGGGTGCGTCCGGCAGCACCTGCCAGGTGTAGGTCTCGGCTTCGACGTGGTCGGTGCGCGCGGCCGCGCCGCCGAACAGCTCGGCCAGTGCGGCCGCCAGCACCGGCCGGGTCGACGTCAGCGGCGGTGCCGGGTCGGCGTGCAGCGGCACGTGGAAGTGCACCCGCCACGGGGATCGCCCCGGGAGGCCGCCGGCCAGCGCCAGGTCGAGGTCGTCGGCGCCGGGTGGCGGTCCTTCGTTGCTCTGGTGCAGGAACCGGGGCTCCACAAAGGACTCCAGGGCGGCCCGCGTCCCGGGATCGGCGGGATCGGCGGCCTCCAGTGCGGCCGACGCCTGGACCTTGACGACGGCCAGCCCGGCGGCGTCGAGCCGGCCCAGCGCGGCGGCCGGCTCTTCGAACCCCACCGCGAGGTGGCAGGTGTCCAGGCAGACTCCCAGCCACTCCTTGTCCACTGCGGACAGCAGAGCCGCCGCCTGCGCGGTCGTCTCGATCACGCAGCCGGGCTCCGGCTCGAACGCCACCCGCACCGGCCGGCCCAGCCCGGCCAGCCCCTTCGCGAGGAGGTCCAGCTGGCCGCCGTCGCCCCGCCAGTCCGTGCGCCAGCCGAGCGGCAGGGTCGAGACGCTGCCGCGCACGGCGTCGTCCGGCAGCAGCTCGGCGAGCAGCCGGGCGAGGTCCAGGGTGTACCGCGTGCGCTCGGGCGCCGCCCAGTCCGGCCGGTACACCTTGTGCTTGACGACCGGGTCGTGGAAGCCCTGGTACGGGAAACCGTTGAAGGTGACGACCTCCAGCCCCCGCGCGGCCAGTTCGCCGCGCAGCCGGGTCACCGCGGCCGGGTCGCCGGCCAGCTCGGCCGCCACCGGCCGGGCCAGCCACAGGCCGAGCCCGAGCCGGTCCACCCCCAGGCGCTCGCGCACCGGCTCGCCGAAGCGGGCCAGCTGGGCGAGCACGCCGTCGAGGTCTTCGGCCTGGTGGACGTTGGTGCAGTAGGCGAGGTGGACGAGCGTGCCGTCACGGTGCCGGAACCTCACTTGCGCGCCCCCCGCAGGATCGAGTTGCCCGCGAACTCGGCTTCCGGCGGCACTTCGTCCAGCGACAGCCGCCCGCTCCGGCCGTAGAACTCGACCGGGTTGCGCCACAGCACCTTGTCGACGTCGTCCTCGGTGAACCCGGCGGCGAGCATCGCGTCGCCGGTCTTGCGGGTCTTGAGCGGGTCGCTCTTGCCCCAGTCGGCGGCCGAGTTCACCAGCACGCGCTCGGTGCCGTACTCCTTGAGGATCGCGACCATCCGGTCTTCGTCCATCTTCGTGTCCGGGTAGATGGAGAAGCCCAGCCAGCAGCCGGACTCCTTGGCCGGAGCCACGGTCAGCTCGTTGAGGTGGTCGAGCACCACCCGTTCCGGCGCGATGCCCGACTCGCGGACGACGGCGATGCTCCGCTCGGTCCCGGCCGCCTTGTCGCGGTGCGGGGTGTGGACGAGTGCGGGCAGGTCGTGGGCGATCGCCAGCGCGAGCTGGGCGGCGAACGCCGTGTCCTCTTCCGCGGTCATCGAGTCGTAGCCGATCTCGCCGACCGCGACCACGCCGTCCTTCTCCAGGTAGCGCGGCAGCAGTTCGAGCACCGGGACGCAGCGCGGGTCGTTGGCCTCCTTCGGGTTGAGCGCGATCGTGCAGTGGTGGGCGATGCCGAACTGGCTCGCGCGGAACGGTTCCCAGCCGACGAGGGAGTCGAAGTAGTCGGTGAAGCTGCCGGCGTTCGTGCGCGGCTGGCCCAGCCAGAACGCCGGTTCGACCAGCGCCCGGACGCCGGCGGCGTGCATGGCGGCGTAGTCGTCGGTGGTGCGCGAGCTCATGTGGATGTGGGGGTCGAAGATGCGCATCAGCCGTCCTGTTCGTTCAGCAGGGTGCGGAGGTCGGCGGGGACTTCGCGGCCCGCCGCGGTGCGTTCGGCGGCGAAGTCCCGCAGCATGCGGAGCAGTTCTTCGTCGGTGCGGCGGTCGAGGCCGGCCACCGCTTCCAGGGGGATGCCCATGAAGACGCACTTGAGGACGCCGTGGCGGTACGCGGGCGCGTCGAGGTGGGTGGCGGCGTACTCACCCATCGCCGCGGTCACCAGCCGGGTGTCGTTGGTGCGAAGCGCGTCCGCGACCAGTTCGACACCGGCATCTCCAATGTCTACAACGGACAGTCCATGCAGGACTGCCCGCTTCTCGGCCGCGTCACCGTAGCGGTAGAGATCGGGCATCTCCGCCGCGGCGCCGGGGGCCGCCTTGAGCAGCTCCACGCGAGCCGTGTCGGCCACCGTCCGGCCGACCCGGCGGCCGACGGCGGGGAACACCGTGCGCAGCGCCGTCGCGTCGGCGGCCACGTCGGACAGCGCCGTTTCCAGCCAGGCGTTCACGCGGTCACCGCCTTCCGCAGGAACTCCAGGGATTCGCGGGCGATCCGCGGGGCCGCGTGGCTGTCACGGGGCAGTTCGACGGCGACCAGCCCGCGGTACGGCTCCAGTGCGGCCAGCACCGGCGGGAAGTCGATCTCGCCGTTCCCGAACTCCAGGTGTTCGTGGGTGCCGCGGCGCATGTCGTCGATCTGGACGTTCACCAGCCGCGGCAGGGCCCGGCGGACGCAGTCCGGGACGGACGCCGACTCGTTGCAGCGGCAGTGCCCGATGTCCAGCGTGAGCCCGAACCGGGCCGGGTCGCCGAGTCTCCTCGACAGCTCGAAGTACCCGTCGAGGTCCTCGACGAGCATGCCGGGCTCGGGTTCGAAGCCCAGCTCGACGTCGTGTTCGTCGGCGGCCTCGAGCACCTCGGCACACCCGTCGACCACGTACGCCCAAGCGCTCTCGGGTTCGAGGTCCGCAGGTTTGTTGCCGCTCCAGAAGGACACCGCTTCGGCGTTCAGGTCCGCGGCGATCGCCACCGCCCGCGTCAGGAACTCGACGCGGCGCGCCCGGTCGGTGTCGAGGAACGTCGGCGAGTGCTTGCGCCACGGGTCGAGCAGGAACCGGGCGCCGGTCTCGATCACCACGGCGAGCCCGAGCCGGTCCAGGTCGGCGGCCAGCGCGGCGACGCGGCGGGCCAGGTCCGGGCCGAACGGGTCGAGGTGCTGGTGGTCGAGGGTGAGCGCCACGCCGTCGTACCCGAGGTCGGCCAGCACGCGCAGGGCGTCGCCGAGGCGGTGGTTGGCGAAGCCGTTGGTGCCGTACCCGAACCTCATGTCGGCGACACCTTCCGGCCCAGCGCCCGCGCGAGCGGGAACGCCGCGGCCACGGCGAGCGCCGGGCGCCACGCGCCCGCCCGCGCGATCAGCCCGGCCTGCAGCGGGATCATGCCGTGGATCCCGGCGCCGACCGCCCGCCGGATCTTGACGGCGGCGGGATCGCGCACGGCGTCGAACTGCGCCCCTCCGGTGGTGACGGCATACGCGCCGAGCAGCGCCGAAGCCAGCGGGCCACCGCGGCAGGCGGCGAGCCCGACCCCGGCCGTCGCGGCCAGTGCGGCGGCGGGCAGAGCAGGCGTGGCACCGTCCACTTCGGACCTCGACAGCGTTGTCACGGCGTAGGTGTGCGCCCCGACCGTCAGCGCCGCGGGCAGGGCGGCGCGCTGCCCGCCGGCGCCGAGCAGGACGTCGAGGGTCCGGGCGGCGGCCATCGCGGCCGGGCCGAGGACGGTCTTCTTGAGCGCGAAGTCGTAGGCCCACACGGTGACGGCCAACGGAAGGGCGACACGCAGGGCCCGCCGTCCCCCGGCGGCCGCGGCGATGCCCAGGCCGCCCGCGGTCAGCCCGGTGGCGACGCCGAGCGCCGTCCCGGGCGAGACCCGGCCCGACGGGATCGGCCGTTCGGGCCGTTCGACCGCGTCGAGGGCGCGGTCGGCGTAGTCGTTGAGCGCCATGCCCGCCCAGTAGAGGCAGACCGAGGCACCGGTCAGGGCGAGCGTGCGGCGGCCGAAGGGCCAGCCGGACGCGGCGGCCCCGGCGACGGCGTCCCCCGGCACGGTCAGCGCGGCGGGCGCGCGGACGAGCTCGGCCAGTACCTTCACCGGGGCCGTCACCGGTGCGCCCATTCGCGCAGGGCCGCGTACTGCGAAGCCAGGTCGGGCGGGCCGTCGCCGACGGGGTCCTTGAAGAAGAAGCCGAATTCGGCGACCGGCCCGGCCACGCCGTCGCGGCACGCCTTGCCGGTCAGCCGGGCGAGGTCGAGCACCAGCGGCGCGGCCAGCGCCGAGTCGCAGCCCTGCCAGGTGAGCTGCAGCGTCATCCGCGTGCCGAGGAAGCCTTCGAAGAGCACGTGGTCCCAGGCGGTCTTCCAGTCGCCGAGCGCCGGGACGTAGTCGATGTGCACCTCGCCGTCGACCGGCCGGTCGAGGTTGCGGGCCAGGACCTGCTGTTTCGAGGCGTTCTTGCTCGAGGCGGCCGCGGGATCGGCCAGGGTGGCGCCGTCACCGCCGCCGAGCAGGTTCGTGCCCGACCAGGCCAGGACGTTCAGCCCGCGCTGGGCGAACATCGGCGCGAGTACGGACCGGAGCAGCGTCTCGCCGGTCTTGCCGTCGCGGCCCGCGTACGGCTGCCCGGTGAGGCGGGCGAGCTCGTCGAGCGCGGGCAGGCGAGCCCCGGTGGACGGGGTGAAGTCGACAAAGCCACAACCGGCGCGGAAGGCGGCGTAGGCGTAGCGGGCGCTCGGGGGCAGCACGTCGAGCGCCTGGTCCAGGGCGGCCAGGGAGGCGTGCGCGGGGTGCGGCGGGCACGGCGGTTCGGTGGAGGCCACGTTGATCACGACGACGTGGTCGACGTGCCGACGGAACTCGGTGAGATCGGCGACGACCTGCTCGATCGCCGCGCGGCCGGGCCCGGACGGCGCGGGCCGCAGCCGGGCTTCGGCGGCGTCCAGTTCGGCCGCGACCGCACCGGGCAGCGCGGCCGGCAGCACCCCGGCGGCCGCGAGCTGCTCGGCCCGCTTGACCAGCGGTGTGCCGACGACGTCGTGACCGCCGAAGACGAGGTCGCCGACGGCGGGCACGGCGGCTCCGGCGAAGTCCGGCAGGTCGGTCACGCAGCCGGTGCGGGCGGCGAGCCCCGCCCGCAAGGCGGCGGCCCCGGCAACGGCCGTGGTGGCCACCGAGCCGCGCGCGCCGATCAGCCAGACACCGATCTTCCCCATGGCTCCTCCAGTTCCCCGGTCCAGCCCGCGCCGGCCCTGACGCGGGTCCACACAGCGAGAGATCACGCGCCGGTCTGCGCCCGGCGCGGCGGTACTGGGTTCTGTTGCCTGGTAAGAACTTCACGGCCGACGGCGTCGGCCCCCCGGTTTCACGATACCGGCAGAAACGCCCAAATCGACCCCGCCGCGCGGACAACATGGCGGACAGAGCGCGATCATCCGGGCGAATCGCCGTGCCCGAGCCCCGGCGGCCTCGCGGTGCGCGGGACCCGGAATTGTCGGAGGTGCCCGGTAACGTAAGAACCGGGGGACCCCCGGGCCGGGGACCTCTTCGCGGCGCGCCTCGGGCGTGTCGGGCCGGAGCGGTCTTGCGGAAGGCGACCCCGGCCCCGTCAGGCCGAAGCCGACCGACGAAAGGCGAGCTCCGGCCTGTCAAGCCGAGGCGGTCCAGCGGAAGCGACCCCGGCCCGTCAGACCGAAGCCGCCCCAGCCACGCCAAGCGCCGTCCGCCCGCAGCCGCAAGCCCCCATCAAGCCGAGCTTGATCAGCCCAGCCTGATCAAGCCGAAGCGGCGCCGCCGAAGCTGAGGGCGCCCAGCGCCCCGACCAGCGGGGCCAGCTCCGGCAGCGTCTCCGCCTCCGCCAGCGCTTTCGCCAGCGCCGAGTCGTGCGTCGGCCGGGCCGCCGTCAACAGCGCGCGGCCGGCCGGCGTCACCTCCGTGTAGATCCCGCGGCGGTCGTCCGCGCACAGGTACCGGGCCAGCAGCCCGCGGCCCTCCAGCCGGGTCACCAGGCGGGTCGTCGCCGACTGGCTGAGGACCACCGCGTTGGCCAGCTGGTTCATCCGCAGGTGGAAGCCGTCCTGGCGGGCCAGCACGTCCAGCACCGTGTACTCGCTCACCGACAGCTCGTGGTCGCGCTCGAGGGCGCGCTGCAGCCTGTCCTCGATCCGCGCGTGGAGCGCGGCCAGCGTCCGCCAGCCCTGTGCGCGCGCTTCGATGGCGTCGTCGTCCAGTGACACGGTTCACCTCTCCCCGGCTTGCGCGGACCACCCGACAAGTCGCAAGCTTGTGCAATATACGGCGTCTGCAACTATCTCGGACGCTTGTAGCTGTCAACGACAACCACAGTCTACCCCCGGAAGAAGGAAGTCCATGCCCGCCGCTCTGCTCGCACTGGCGATCAGCGCTTTCGGGATCGGCACCACCGAGTTCGTGATCATGGGCCTGCTGCCCGAGGTCGCGGCCGATTTCGGTGTCTCGATCCCGTCCGCAGGCCTGCTCATCTCGGGCTACGCGCTCGGCGTCGTCGTCGGCGCTCCCCTGCTCACCGCGCTGGCCTCGCGGGTGCCGCGCAAGACCGTGCTGGTCGCCCTGATGGGCCTGTTCATCGCGGGCAACGTGCTCTCGGCGCTCGCCCCGAGCTACGGCCTGCTGATGACCGGCCGGGTCGTCGCCGCCCTCTCGCACGGCGCCTTCTTCGGCGTCGGCTCGGTCGTGGCCGCGTCGCTGGTCGCCCCGGCCAAGCAGGCCAGCGCCATCGCGCTGATGTTCACCGGGCTGACCGTGGCGAACGTGCTCGGCGTGCCCGCCGGCACCGCACTCGGCCAGGCCTTCGGCTGGCGCTCGACGTTCTGGGTGGTCAGCGCGCTCGGCGTGGCCGGCGCGATCGGCATCCTCGCGCTCGTGCCGCACCAGAAGCCGGACCCCGGCGCCGGCCTGCTCGGCGAGCTCGCCGTGTTCCGCCGCCCGCAGGTGTGGCTCGCGCTGGTGATGACCACGCTCGGCTTCGCCGGGGTGTTCGCCTCCTTCACCTACATCGCCCCGATGATGACCGAGGTCGCCGGCTTCTCGAGCGGCGCCGTCACCTGGCTGCTCGTGCTCTTCGGCGCCGGCCTGTTCGCCGGCAACCTGCTCGGCGGCCGGGCGGCGGACCGCAGGCTGATGCCCAGCCTCTACGTCATCCTCGCCGCACTGGCGCTGGTGCTGGTGGCGTTCGTGTTCACCGCGCACGCGAAGGTGCCCGCGGCAATCACGATCGCGTTGTTCGGCGCGGCCGGCTTCGCCACCGTGCCGCCGCTGCAGGCCCGCGTGATGGCCAAGGCCGAGGGCGCCCCGGCGCTGGCCTCGGCCGCGAACATCGCCGCGTTCAACCTCGGCAACGCCGGCGGCGCCTGGCTCGGCGGCCAGGCCATCGACGCCGGCCTCGGTTACACCGCCTCCAACTGGATCGGCGCCGCGCTCGCCGCGGCCGGCCTCGCCGTGGCGCTCGTCTCCGGACTGCTCGACCGCCGTTCCCCGGCTAGTTTCGATGCCGCGGAACGGGTACTCGCCCGATGAACCAGCCACCGAAAGGACCCCTCGTGACCAGCGTGCCCGACATCGAACTCAACAACGGCGTCCGGATGCCGCAACTCGGCTACGGCGTGTTCCAGGTCCCGGACGACGAGACCGCCGCCGCCGTGAAGACCGCCCTCGAAGTGGGCTACCGCAGCATCGACACCGCGGCCGTCTACGGCAACGAAAAGGGTGTCGGCCAGGCGATCGCCGAGTCCGGCATCGCCCGTGGCGAGCTGTTCGTCACCACCAAGCTGTGGAACTCCGCACAGGGCTACGACTCGACGCTCAAGGCGTTCGACGAGAGCATGGCCAAGCTCGGCCTGGAGCAGCTGGACCTGTACCTGATCCACTGGCCGACCCCGGCGCGCGGCAAGTTCCTCGACACGTGGAAGGCGTTCGAGAAGCTCTACACCGACGGCCGCGTCCGCGCGATCGGCGTCTCCAACTTCCAGCCGTCGCACCTCGAGCGCCTGCTCGACGCCGCCGAGATCGCCCCCGCGGTCAACCAGGTCGAACTGCACCCGTACCTGCAGCAGCGCGAGCTGCGCGAATTCGACGCCAAGCAGGGCATCGCGACCGAGGCGTGGAGCCCACTGGCCAAGGGCGGCAGCCTGCTCGGCGACCCGGTGGTCGCGGAACTCGCGGTGAAGCACAGCCGGACGCCCGCGCAGATCGTGCTGCGGTGGCATTTGCAGCTGGGCAACGTAGTGATCCCGAAGTCGGTCACGCGGTCCCGGATCGAGGAGAACTTCGACCTGTTCGGGTTCACCCTCACGGAGGAGGAGATGGAGTCGCTGACCCCGCTGGACCGCGGCGAGCGCACCGGCCCGGACCCGGACACCTTCAACGCCGCCTGACGCGGCCGTGGGCGTTCAGGCGGCCCGCCTGAACGCTCACTGCTTGCGGGCGACCCCGCCGAGGGTGAGGAAGTTGAGCTCGCCCAGCGGGTGCAGGCGCGGGCCGTCCGGCCACCATTCGTGCAGGTAGACGAGGCCGGGCCGGAGCAGCTCGGTGCCGTCGAAGAACCCGGTGATCTGCTCGCGGGTGCGGTGGACGCTGCCCAGGCCGGTGCCCTGGAAACTGGTCTCCAGCAGCCGCGCCAGTTCCTGGCGCGGGGAGTCCTCTTCCGGGTCGAAGTTGTGCGTGAGCAGCAGGAACGACCCGGGCGCGAGCGCGTCGACGTACTCGGAGACGATCGCCTTCGCGCGGTCGTAGTCGTCGATGTGGTGCACGATCGAGGTCAGGATCAACGCCACCGGACGGGTGAAGTCGAGGTACTCCTTGACGACCTCGTCGGCGAGCGTTTCGGCCGGCCGCGTCAGGTCGGCTCCGGTCACGTGGGTCAGGTAGTTCTCCTCGAGCAGCGCCCGGCCGTGCACCTGCACGACCGGGTCGTTGTCGACGTACACCACCTGCGCGTCCGGGTTGTACCGCTGCGCCACCTCGTGGGTGTTCTCCGCGGTGGGCATGCCGGAACCGAGGTCGAGGAACTGGTCGATGCCGCGCTTGCCGGCCAGGAACCGCACCGCGCGCACCAGCCAGTCGCGGTGTTCTTTAGCCATCGTCCGGGCGCCGGGCGCGATGGCCAGCAGCCGCCGCATCGCTTCGCGGTCCACTTCGTAGTGGTCGTGCCCGCCGAGCAGCGCGTCGGACAGCCGGGCCAGGCTCGCCTTGCTGAAATCGAGGGCGGCGGCACCGCCCCCGGTTCCGGACCGCAGGTCGCCAGGCGTCATCGGCTGCTCTCCCACTCTCCCCGTGGCGACGACACCCCTGCCCGGGTTTCGCTCACCGTGTCCGGCAACGGACAGTGCTCAGATTACGACATGCCGTTCACCAAGTGAACCGGGCACAAGGGCCTTACCTGCCAGGGATAACTACCCGAAACGCCGCCGGCGGCGGGACTTTCCCCCATCCGTGTGCGGAGTGCGCCACGCGGGGATCAATCACCCGAACGGCAGTTCCCGCCACGTCCTTCCCCCGTCCGTGGTCCGGTACACCGCCGAGGCGCTTCGGGGCCGAGCGGCCGGGTTGACGCCCGGCCGCCGCCAACCCCGCAGCCGGGAACCCGCGACCCGCCTGCCCCCAGGAACCGGCTACCCGAACGGCAGTTCCCGCCACGTCCTTCCCCCGTCCGTGGTCCGGTACACCGCCGACCCGCCCGACGCGTCCGGCTGGCCGTCCACCACGACGCCGACGCCCCTGCCCGGGAAGTCCAGGTCGGTCAGCGCGAACCCCCGGTCGGACAGCTCCGCCGTCGTCCACGTGTGGCCGCCGTCGGCCGTGGTGTGCAGGAACCCGACTCCGCCGGCCACCGCCGCCACCGTTGCCGACTTCGGGGACGATGCCGCGAAGCCCTGGTTGATGCCCGCGAACGGGGCCGCGTCCGTT
Organism: Amycolatopsis sp. NPDC004169; assembly: GCF_040610315.1. Classification (NCBI taxonomy): domain Bacteria; kingdom Bacillati; phylum Actinomycetota; class Actinomycetes; order Pseudonocardiales; family Pseudonocardiaceae; genus Amycolatopsis; species Amycolatopsis sp. NPDC004169. The sequence continues at coordinate 42,833 of NZ_JBEXMD010000013.1, read as the reverse complement.
CCGCTGAACCGCGCTCCGAGCTGCGGGGCGTGCCGCAGCTGCCGTTCGGTCGAACCCGGCTGGGGCGAGCCCGGGCTGCTGCTGCACAACGCCACCACCTGCCCGTCGCGGACCGCGCTCAGCGAGGCCACCTGCCCCTCCGGGCACGGCGGGTCGGCCGGGGCGAACCGGACGCCGTCGCGGGAGGTCCAGTACTGCTCGGTGCCGTAGTCGGCCCCGAGCGCGATCTGCAGACCACCTCCGACGGCCAGGTCGCCGTAGGTGAGGCCGCCCGTCGCGGAGAACCCGGGCACCGGGACCAGCGCCGGCGAACCCGCGGCCCCCGAATACAGCCGGGTCGAGCCGCGGCCATCGCCGTAGCTGGTGAGCAGGGCGAAGACGCGGCCGCCGGTCTCGGCGATCTTCGACAGGTAGTACGGCTCCCGGGCCCCGGCCGGCGTGACCGGCTGCCAGCTGACGCCGCCGTCGCGGGTCGTCAGGACGTGCACGCCGTCCTCGACGTACGCCACCCGGTCACCGAACACCCGCAGCGCGACGTGGTTGTGGTTGTCCGGCAGCGCCATCGGCGGCGCACCCAGCCGCCGCCAGTGCCGTCCGGCGTCGGTCGTGCCCAGCAGCACCGGGCACCACGTCCCGGCGCACGGCCGGTACCCCAGGACGTACCCCCGGTCCGGGCCGGTCCAGCTCGTCGACGCGGGCTGGAACCCGGACGGGACCACGGGTTCGGCGGTCGCGGGCGAGGCGAACGCGGCGAGGAGGGCGATGACGGACACCAGCAGCGCAGCGCGCCGGGGAGTTCTCATGATCACCTGACGTCCCGTGCGCACCACGGGTTGCCCTCCGCGCGCCGGTTGCGCCGCCCGGCTCAGCGCCCTGCCGCCGCCCGGGCGCCGAGCCCGGTCCGGACGTCTCCCGCGCGACGCGGACCGCGGTGGCGGTCAGGCCAGGTTTTCCGTAACCGAGGCGACCCAGCGCAGCAGATCGGCCCCGGCGGCCAGGTCGCCGAGCACGATGATCTTCATCGTGGCGCGCTCCCCGTCGTGGATGGTTTCGACGCGCAACGGCCGCTCGTCGCCGTCGCGGGGCCCGTTGACCGAGGCCGCGATCCGGTCGGCCGCCGCCCGGTCGACGCCGGCGATCTCGACGACCCCGGACAGCTCCGCCACCGGCGCCGCGGCCCGCTCGGCCACCGGCAGCCCGGTGAAGGCCGCCAGGTCCGCGGCCGCGATCCGGTACTGCTTGCCGATCCGGACCGCCTTCAGCCGACCGTCCCGGACGTAGTTCCGGACCGTCCGGACGTGCAGCCCGAGCTTCGCGGCGACCTGTTCGACGGAGTAGAGGTCCTGGGTCATACCCCTCCTCGCATTCCCCAAACGACCCTATCACGCGCCGATTAGGGAAGTTTGCGGAGTCGACGGTTCGCTCACCCGAGTGACGGGTACTCCCCGGTGTCACTCAAGTCCGCCCAGATACGTCCACATCGGACAGTCGAAAGGACGCCGACGATGCCGTATCCCCCGCCCCCGGAGCCGTACGGAACGCCGTACGAGCCCGCCCCCACCGAAGAAATCGTGGAGCGCACCCACCCGCGGATCCGGGCCGTTCGCACGGTCAACGCCCTCATCCACCTGGTCTGCGCGGTGTTCGCGCTGGTCTTGGCCGTGCACATCGTGCTGGTGCTGGGCGGGGCGAACTCGGCGAACGGCTTCGCGCACCTGATCTCGGAGTGGTCGGCGGGCGTTTCGCTCGGCCTGCGGAACCTCTTCACGCCGGATTCGGAGGGGTTGCGGACGTTCCTCAACGACGGCCTCGCCGCCGTTCTCTGGCTCGTCATCGGCGCCATCCTGACCGACGTCATCGCCCGGATCGGCATCCCCGGCCCGCGGCGCGTCTGGTACCGGCGCAGCTACCGCTGACCCACGTGAGAAGGCCTCCCCCGCCGCGGCGGGGGAGGCCTTCTCACGTGTTCGTCAGCCTCGGGGCTGTTCGGCAGCCGGTTGAACGGGCTCCCGCTCGGGCTCGGGCAGCGCCTGGCCGGCGGGCTCGCCACCGCGGGGAGCGGGAACGCCCTCGGCGGCGATCGCGTCGAAGTGTTCACGGCACCAGCGGCCGTAGCGCCTTGCGTGCACAGTCATCGCGTCCACCTCCTCTCCGCGGGCGATCCTCGTCACACCATCAGCGTCCTCCGCCGCGGGGCCGAACGCCAACAGATTTAAGCCGGACTTAACAGACACGAACGGGTGACGTCCACAAAGGACGCGCGGTCAGCCCGCGAACTCGCGCACGACCGCCTGGCAGAACGCCGGCAGGTCGTCCGGGTTGCGGCTGGAGACCAGTCCGTTGTCCACGACGACCTCTTCGTCGACCACCGTGGCGCCGGCGTTGCGCAGGTCCGTCCGGATGCTCGGGTAGGACGTCAGCGTGCGGCCACGCACGACATCCGCTTCGGCGAGCGTCCACGGACCGTGACAGATCACCCCGACCGGCTTGCCCGCGCGCACGAAGTCGCCGACGAACTTGACCGCGGCGGGGTCGGTGCGCAGGTGGTCGGGGTTCATCGTGCCGCCGGGCAGCAGCAGCGCGTCGAAGTCGCCGATTCCGACGTCGGCGACCTTCCGGTCCACCGGGAACCGGTCGCCCTTGTCGATGTCGCCGTTCATCGCCTGGATTTCACCGGTGTCCAGCGAAACCAGCTCGACCGTCGCGCCCTCGTCGAGGACGGCCTGGCGCGGCTTCTCCAGCTCGACCTGTTCGACGCCGTCCGCGGCCAGGATCGCGACCCGGCGTCCTTGCAGTGCGTTCGCCATGGGGCTCCTCCGTCGGAAAATCTGAGTGCACCGGGGTGATTACCCCCTCGCGACGGCGTCAAACTCAGTCCATTGAGGACGGTGCAATCAGTCGACGCATTCCACGGCGAGCACGGCGATATCGTCGTGTGCGGAGCTGCCGAGCCAGTCGCGAACGGACTGCCGCAGCTGCCGCACGACTTCGCGCGCCGGCTCGCCCGCCGCCGCCGTGAGCACAGCGCGCAACCGGTCGTCTCCGAAGAGTTCCGTCTGGTCGCGCCGGTTGCGGGCTTCGGTGATGCCGTCGGTGTACAGCAGGCAGACGTCTCCGCGCTCCAGCCGGACCTCCGCCTCGGCGAACCGGGCCTGCGGCGAGATGCCGACCAGCGTGCCCGGCACGGTGACCTCCTCGACCACGCCCGACCGGCGGAGGATCAGCGGCGCCGGGTGGCCGCCGGAGGCCAGCGTCAGGCCGACGCCGCCATCGGACGGCCGGGCCGTGCCCAGCACGAGGGTGGCGAACCGGCTGCTGCCGCCGGCGATGAGCAGCTCGTTGAGCAGCCGCAGCAGGGTGCGGCCGTCGCGTTCGACCATGGCGAGCGCGGTCAGCGCGTGCCGGACCCGGCCGGTCAGGGCCGCCGCCTCCGGCCCCTTGCCGCAGACGTCGCCGAGCACCAGGAACGCGCTGCCGTCGTCGTGGGGCAGCACGTCGAAGAAGTCGCCGCCGACGGTGAGCACCCCGCCCGCCGGCTCGTACCAGGTCTCGAACCGGGCGCCGTCGAGCTCCGGCGGGTCGACCGGGCGCAACGTCGTCTCCAGGCCGCGGGTCGCCTCTTCCTGCCGGGCGTAGCGCTGGGCGTTGGCCAGCGCCGTCCCGGCCGCGACGGCGAATTCGGCCACCGCGCGGGACTGCTCGGCGCCGAAGCCGGCGTCGCCGTGGCGGCCCAGCAGCAGGGCGCCGGTGACCTCGGCGCTCGCGCTCGGGCCGAGCGAGACGACCGACACCTCGGCGTGCCCTTCGAGCCGGTCGGCGACCACCGACGGCAGGGTGGCGACCTCGGGCGCGGGCAGCGGGGCCTGCTGCGGCGGCCCGGTGGCCCCGAACGTCGCCGCCAGCACCGGCGCGACGTGCGGTGCGACCCGCCGGATCCGGCCGTGGCCCTGCGCGGCCGGGCGCTCGCAGCTCCACCACTCCCACCGGCCGCGGGTGGTCGGCAGCAGCACGAACACGGTCTCGGCCAGCGCGGACGCGGCCAGCTCGGCGATCACCCGGGCGGTGCCGTGCCGCCCGCGCGCGGCGGCCAGCCGGGGGCCGGCCTCGGCCAGGAAGTCGCCGACGCGCCGCTGCGGGACGTCGTCGGCGGGGACGGTCCAGGCGTGCCAGCCGCCGGGCAGCGCGCGGATCCGCGCCGGACGGCGGAGCCCGGCCACGTCCAGGTGACCTGCGGTTTCGGTGACCGGGTGCAGCTGCGGTCCGGTGTCCCCGGTCAGCGCTCGCGCGGCCGGGTTAGCCCAGCGCACCGCGCCCGTGGCGTCCTGCAGGAACACCGCGTCGCGGACGTCTTCGAGGGCCGCTCGGGTGAAGGCGTCGATGCCCGGCGGCCCGCCGTCACCGGTCACCGGCGGCAGGGCCGCCGAGGCCGGGGCCGGACGTGACACCATGCACGGACCTCCTGCCTCCGGACTGCTGTCGCACGGCTACCGCGTGAGCGGGCGGGCTGGCTCGAAGTGTAGGGCGAAGCATGGCACGCTGGGTCGACGACCATGGCTGGCGCATGCGTGGTGGAGAGGGTCGGCACACATGACAACGGAATCCCAGAGCGAGGCGGCCGCGCTCGAGCGGGTGCTCGTGGCGGTGCGGGATCTCGGGGACGGCAACTTCCGCCGGCGGCTCGTCCCGCACGGCGACGGCATCTCGGCGCAGCTCGCGGTCGCGTTCAACGACATCGCCGAGCGCAACCAGCGGCTGGTCAGCGAGCTGCTGCGGGTTCGCGCGGCCGTCGGCCAGGAGGGCAGGCTCAGCGAGCGGCTCGAAGGCCAGGTCGGCCCGGGCGGCTGGACCACCGCCGTCGACGCGGTGAACGGCCTGGTCGAGGACCTCACCCGGCCGGCGATCGAGCTGGAGCGCGTGCTCGGCGGGGTCGCCGACGGCGACCTGTCCCAGCCGATGACCCTCACCCTGGACGGGCGCCCGCTGCAGGGCGCGTACGCCACACTGGCGAAGACGGTCAACGGCCTCATCGCGCAGCTGTCGCGCTTCGCCGCCGAAGTGACCAGGCTCTCCCGCGAGATCGCGGGTGAGGGACGTCTCGGCGGCCAGGCCGTCGTCCCGGGCGTGTCGGGCACCTGGCGCGACCTGACCGACTCGGTCAACTTCATGGCCGACAACCTCACCGAGCAGGTCCGCAACATCGCCCAGGTCACCACCGCCGTCGCGCGCGGCGACCTGACCCAGAAGATCAACGTCGACGCCCGCGGCGAGATCCTCGAGCTCAAGAACACCATCAACACGATGGTCGACCAGCTCTCGGCGTTCGCCGACGAGGTCACCCGGGTCTCCCGGGAGGTCGGTTCGGACGGCAAGCTCGGCGGCCAGGCGCAGGTGCCGGGCGTCGCCGGGACGTGGCGCGACCTCACCGACTCGGTCAACCTGATGGCCGACAACCTCACCGACCAGGTCCGCGGGATCTCGCAGGTGGCGACCGCGGTGGCCAACGGCGACCTGACGAAGAAGATCGACGTCGACGCCCGCGGCGAGATCCTGCAGCTGAAGAACACGCTGAACACGATGGTCGACCAGCTCTCGGCGTTCGCCGGCGAAGTCACCCGGGTGGCGCGCGAGGTCGGCAGCGAGGGCAAGCTGGGCGGGCAGGCCGAGGTGCCGGGCGCGGCCGGGACGTGGCGCAGCCTCACCGACTCGGTCAACCAGATGGCCGACAACCTCACCGACCAGGTCCGGAACATCTCGCACGTCACCACGGCGGTGGCGAAGGGCGACCTGACCCAGAAGATCACCGTCGACGCCCGCGGCGAGTTCTTCGAGCTCAAGACGACCATGAACACCATGGTGGACCAGCTCTCCGCGTTCGCCGACGAAGTCACCCGGGTGGCGCGCGAGGTGGGCACCGAGGGTCAGCTGGGCGGCCAGGCGCAGGTCCCCGGCGTCGCCGGCACGTGGCGCGACCTGACCGGGTCCGTGAACTTCATGGCGAACAACCTGACCACCCAGGTCCGCAACATCGCCCAGGTCGCGACGGCCGTCGCGCGCGGCGACCTGACCCAGAAGATCGCGGTCGACGCCCGCGGCGAGATCCTCGAGCTCAAGACCACGCTCAACACGATGGTGGATCAGCTGTCCGCGTTCGCCGACGAAGTCACCCGAGTGGCGCGCGAGGTCGGCACCGAGGGCAAGCTCGGCGGCCAGGCCACCGTGCCCGGCGTCGCCGGGACCTGGAAGGACCTCACCGACAACGTCAACTCGATGGCGAACAACCTGACCGACCAGGTCCGGAACATCGCCACGGTGACGGCGGCGGTGGCGAAGGGCGACCTGACCCAGAAGATCACCGTCGACGCCCGCGGCGAGATCCTCGAGCTCAAGACCACGCTCAACACGATGGTGGATCAGCTGTCCGCGTTCGCCGACGAAGTCACCCGAGTGGCGCGCGAGGTCGGCACCGAAGGCATCCTCGGCGGCCAGGCGCGCGTGCGCGGCGTCGCCGGCACCTGGAAGGACCTCACCGACAACGTCAACGTCATGGCCGACAACCTGACCGACCAGGTCCGCAACATCGCCACGGTGGCGAGCGCGGTGGCCAACGGCGACCTGTCGAAGAAGATCCGGATCGAGGCCCAGGGCGAGGTCGCGGCGCTGGCCGAGACGCTGAACGGGATGGTCGAGACGCTGCGCGCGTTCGCCGACGAGGTCACCCGTGTCGCCCGCGAGGTCGGCACGGAAGGCATCCTCGGCGGCCAGGCGCGGGTGCCCGGCGTCGCCGGGACGTGGAAGGACCTGACCGAGAACGTCAACTTCATGGCGCACAACCTGACCAGCCAGGTGCGCAACATCTCGCAGGTCACGACGGCGGTCGCGAAGGGCGACCTGACGAAGAAGATCGACGTCGACGCCCGCGGCGAGATCCTCGAGCTGAAGACCACGATGAACACGATGGTCGACCAGCTCTCGGCGTTCGCCTCCGAGGTCACGCGGGTCGCCCGCGAGGTCGGCACCGAAGGCAAGCTGGGCGGCCAGGCCGAGGTCGACGGCGTGTCCGGCACCTGGCAGCGGCTCACCGAGAGCGTGAACCAGCTGGCCGGGAACCTGACCACGCAGGTCCGCGCGATCGCCCAGGTGGCGACGGCGGTGACGGCCGGCGACCTGACCCGGCACATCACGGTCGACGCGTCCGGCGAGGTCGCGGACCTCAAGGACAACATCAACCAGATGATCGCGAACCTCAAGGAGACGACGAGGACCAACCGCGAGCAGGACTGGCTGAAGACGAACCTCGCCCAGCTGTCCGGGCGGATGCAGGGCCACCGCGACCTGGCGTCGGTCGCGGCGCTGATCCTGTCCGAGCTGGCCCCGCTGGTCCGGGCCCAGCAGGGCGCGTTCTTCCTGGCCCGCGACGACGACCGCGACGGCACGGTGCTGGAGTGCATCGCCGCGTATGGACTGGCGCAGTCCCGCGCCGGGCTGCGGTTCGCGATGGGCGAGTCGCTGATCGGGCAGGCCGCCGTCGACCAGCGCACGGTGCTGGTCCACAACGCGCCGCCGGAGTACGCGCTGATCTCGTCCGGCCTGGGCTCGGCGGCACCGGTGAACCTGATCGTGCTGCCCGTGCTGTTCCAGGGCGAGGTGCTCGGGGTGCTGGAGCTGGCCTCGGTGAACGAGTTCAGCACGGTCCACCAGGACCTGCTGGAGCAGCTGCGGCACACGATCGGCGTCAACGTGAACACGATCCTGTCGAACTCGCGGACCGAGGCGCTGCTGACCGAGTCGCAGCGGCTGGCCCAGGAGCTGCGGGCCCGGTCGGAGCAGCTGCAGGCCCAGCAGGGCGAGCTGCGGCGGTCGAACACCGAGCTGGCCGAGAAGGCCGCGCTGCTGGCGCAGCAGAACCGCGACATCGAGGTCAAGAACAGCGAGATCGAGCAGGCGCGGCAGGAGCTGGAGGAGCGCGCCGGGCAGCTGACGGTGGCGTCGCAGTACAAGACCGAGTTCATGGCGAACATGTCGCACGAGCTGCGGACGCCGTTGAACAGCGCGTTGATCCTGGCGAAGCTGCTGTCGGAGAACCCGGAAGGGAACCTGACGGAGAAGCAGATCCAGTTCGCGAAGACGATCTACGCGGCCGGGTCGGACCTGCAGCAGCTGATCAACGACATCCTCGACCTGGCGAAGGTCGAGGCGGGCCGGCTGGACCTGCAGATGACGGACATCACGCTGCCGGAGCTGGTGGACTACGTCGAATCGCTGTGCCGGCCGCTGACCGCGGACAAGGGCCTGGAGTTCGCGGTCCACATCGACCCGCCGGTGCCGGGCAGCGTCCACACCGACGAGCACCGCCTCCAGCAGATCCTCCGGAACCTGCTGTCGAACGCGGCGAAGTTCACCGACGAGGGCGGCGTCCGCCTGCACATCCGCGCGGCCGACCCGGCGGAGGTGGAGCAGGAGTCGCTTCGCAACGCCCCCGGGATCATCGCGTTCGCGGTCGAGGACACCGGCATCGGGATCCCCGAGGAGAAGCTGGCGGTGATCTTCGAGGCGTTCCGCCAGGCGGACGGCACGACGAGCCGCAAGTACGGCGGCACGGGTCTGGGGCTGAACATCAGCCAGCAGCTGACGGAGCTGCTCGGGGGCGAGCTGCGCGTGGTGAGCGAGCCGGGCGTGGGTTCGACGTTCACCCTGTACCTCCCGGTGGCGGCGGCCAACCTGGTGGACCCGGCGTTGACGGCGCTGTCCTCCCCCCGGCTGCCACCGGTGCCGAGCACGGTCCTGGTGGCGGCCCCGGACGTCAGGCCGAAGCGCTTCCACGGCGAGAAGGTCCTGATCGTCGACGACGACCTCAGGAACGTGTTCGCCCTGGCGGCGGTCCTGGAGCAGGCGGGCCTGGAGGTGATCTACGCGGAGACGGGCGTGGACGGCATCCGGGCGCTGGAGCGCAACGAGGACACGGCGCTGGTCCTGATGGACGTGATGATGCCGGAGCTGGACGGCAACGCCACGATCGCGGCGATCAGGGCAGAAGCGGCGAACGCGGACCTGCCGGTGATCGCGGTCACAGCGAAGGCAACGGCGGAGGACAGGGCCCGGACGCTGGCGAGCGGGGCGGACGACTACATCACGAAGCCGGTGGACACGGACAAGCTGCTGGACGTGATCGCGGCGTCCTTGGAAGCGGACGCCGCGTCGACCCGTGACGTTTCCGGAGCGGGTGACGGGAATCGAACCCGCGTAGCTAGTTTGGAAGACTAGGGCTCTACCATTGAGCTACACCCGCGTGCCCCCGGAGGTACCCGGGTGCGTGGCCAGCTTAGCGTGACCCGCTAGGCTGATCACACACCCCCCTGGGGGTGTGCCGGGATGTGGCGCAGCTTGGTAGCGCATCCGCTTTGGGAGCGGAGGGTCGCAGGTTCAAATCCTGTCATCCCGACCGGATAGGCCTGTTCTGCACGCCCGGCGATCGCCGGGCGTGTTTGGGCACTTTCTGTCATCATCGGCTAGCGTCGCGTTGTCGCGGCCGCTCCGATCCGCCCCTTCGCCTCGGTGGTCAGGTGGCAGCCCGTTTCGATCGAGATGACCGTGGTCGTGCCCGAGGAGAGCGCGAGCGCGGCTCCGTACTGGTCCTTCAGCTCGAACTCGAACGTGGGCGGGTTGTTCGTCTGCACCCCCGGTTTGGTGAACCCGTAGCCCGCGCCCACTTCCGTGGCGATTCGCTTCGCGTCAGCCCATTGCTCGCCGGAGATACCTCGGGGTGCGGTGAGGAAGCTGAGGAACGTGCGCACGGCGTCACGGCTGTCGACGCCGGGGAATTCATTGGCGCAGCCGGACTGGCGACCGTCGTGCTTGTCGACCCAGCCGGTGATGCCGAGGCCTTCGGTCAGCTTCGTCTGCAGTGTCTTGCGGGCTTCTTCGTAGCGGGTGACGGCCTCGTCGATCGTCGGCCGCCGCAGGAGTTCGGCGTACTGCTGCTGGCTGGGCACTGTGGTCTCCGATGACGGCGTTCCGAGGTATCGATCGCCGCTGTCGCAGGCCGCGAGCAGCAGGGCGCCCGCGACCACCGCGGCGGCCGACAAGGATTTGGTCAGCATGGAAGCCATCTTCCCTACCGCGCGGGTACGGCAAGCTGCGGCATGCCTGCCACGATGGCCGCGATGTTGTGTTTGCTGGTGGTGTCGGTGCCGTCCGGCAGCGCGCGGGTGTACTCGCTGTGTCCGGTCGACGCGGCCAGAGGGCTGCCGTCCGAGCCGGTGGCAGCGCCGGCTGACAGTTGGGTCATGCCGTCCATGGCGTAGGGGGCCGTGCCGTAGCGCCAGGTTTCCGGCACCCATTGCGCGACGGGGTCACCGGCCGCCGTGATGTTGTAGGTGTGCCCGGTGGGCACTTTCAGGTCGCGGGCGGTGTTGTCGATGCCGAAGTGGTCCGCCACCCCTGGAGAGCCGAACACCACGGCGTCATCCACGCCTGTGCCGCCGTGGGTCAGGCTGACGCCGGTGACGATGGAGCCCTGCGAATGGCCGAGCGCGGTGAAGTGCGGGTCGGTCGGCCGGGACGCGTTGATGCCCTGGTCGAACCGCGCCAGCTTGGCGCCGCCGGTGTCGGCGTTCTCGCCGGTGATGAGCCCCGCCAGCGAGCCCTTGTCGTCGAATGATGATGGCTCGTAGCCGATCCACGTCACGGTGGCGACGGTACCGCCGCCTTGGGTGGCGAGCATCCGCTCCGCGCTGCGCTGGACGCCGTCCATGTCGTCGACGTAGCCGTGCATGTTGCCGTCCACGGTGCTGTTCATGCCGGGGGTGAAGACGGCGACGTGCTGCGCGGTGTCGACATCACCGTTGGCGATGGCGGCCTTGGGGTGGTCGCCGGTCATGTCCACGGACATCAGCTGGCGGTGGGAGTTCAAGCTGCCGTCCGGGTTGTGCATCATGCCGGCGATCGCGTCGAGCGCTTTGAGCCGTTCTTCGACGCGGACGATTTCGCCGGCGTCGCCCACGTCCCGGCGCAGCTTGTCGAGTTCGGCGGTGAAGCTGCGCCTCTCCTGCTCGACGAGAGCCAGATTGGCTTTGCTGCGGTCGGCGGCCTTGATGCCGTCCCGGTTGCCGACCCAGTCGGGATGCCGGGCGATCAGTTGCTGCCGTTCCTTGTCCGACAGTGCCGCCCACCAGGCTGCGTTCATGGAGGGGTCCGCGTCCACCGCCGGCGGAGGCATGATCGAGGAGATCGCGATCGCCTCGCCGGAGTTACCTGCGGCGGCCAGGCTCGTGTGCTCGTTGTCGTTGGTTGTGGCGTCGATGACCTGGCCGGCCTGGATCAGGTCAAGCACTGCGCACAGGTCTTCGTCGACATTCGTCGCCTGCCGCAGGACTTCCTCGACTCGGTCCTTCAGCTCCTCGGCGATCCGGTTGCGTTCTTCGGCGACGACTTCCCGCTGTTCTTCGGGGACGTCGGGCGCGCCATTGTCCACGATCGCGCCGTCACCGGCGATGGCGAAGTGGTTGTGCGCCGCGATCGCCTCGGCTTCCTTGACACCGTTCTGCACGCCCGTGATGGCGTCACCGACGTCGCCCACTTTCCGGCGCAGGGCAGCGAGATCAGCCGCGTACTCCTCGAGGCCGTCGATGATCCCGTTGACCTCGGCGGCCGCCGCGGAGGCCGCCTCACCGTGCCAACCCTCGGGCGTGTTGACATCCCGGAGGTCGTCCGAGCATGCCACCAGCTTGTTGTAGGCGGTGTTGATGTTGTCGACCGCGTTCTGCAGGACGGCGGGATTCCACCGCGTCACGTCAGACCAAACGACCATCAGCTTGCCTTCACCGGTCCCACGGTCCGCGTGGACAGATCCGCGGCGGCTGCCGATTCTTGCGCTGCATAATGGTCGGCCGCTTTCGCCATGTTGCCCGCGTGCGTGTCAAGGCGGGATTCGAATCCTTGCTGCCGGTACACCAAGGCGTGTTTGACTTCGGCCATCTTCAGCGCGGCCCGCGACCCCGGCATGCCCAGGTCACCACTGGGTATGGCAGCCGCACACCCCGCGCCGCGTAGTCCGTCGGCCACCCGCCCGGCCGCTTCGCCGGTGTGGCGGATCTTTGCAATCACCACCTGGTAACCCGTGCTCACAATGCCCTCCCCGGTATGTGGCAGCCCCGTCACTCTAAGGCATGACATTTCGCGGGAACAACCGTGCGAAGGCAGGTGGGGGCAGGCGAAACGCAATTCGGGCGGATCTACGCAGGCGCCTCCTGAGTAGTACTACTCAAGCCTTCGTCAGCCAGGTCGACAACGCCTGCGCGAGTGCTTCCGGCTGTTCCTCCGGCGTGTGGTGCCCCGCCTTCTCCGGACGTCGAACCACCTCCAACGAGGCGAAGTTCCTCTCGCACCACTCCACCATCGACGGCGTCAGCATCGTGTCGAAACCCGGCTCGAACGTCACCAGCAGCTTGGGAACCTCCGCGGAAGACCCCAGCCACCGGTCGAACGCCTCGATCCGGGCGACCACCGATGCCGGCGAGCCGCCCAGGGGCATCGAGCGGGCCCACTGCAGCAGGGGACGCTCGAACGTCGTCGCGTACTCCGGCGGCAGACCCGGCAAGAAGCCGCCGAGCGCGCCTCCATCCTTGATCGCCCGGAACACCTCTGCCCCCGCCGGTGGGAACTCCTCCCACGTCATCGGCTTCACCACGGCCTCCGTGAAGGCCAACGCGCGCACCCGCGCGGGGTGCCGGGACGCCCAGTCCGCCGCCAGTGCGCCACCCCAGTCGTGGCCGACCAAGACCACGTCGGTCAAGGACAACGAATCGAACCACTCGTCCAGGTAGCGGGCGTGATCCTCGAACGTGTAAGCGATGTCCGGCCGCGGGGACTCCCCCATGCCGATCAAGTCCGGGGCCAGCACCCGGCCCGGCAGGGACGGCATCACGTTGCGCCACAAGTAAGACGACGTCGGATTGCCGTGCAGCAACACCACCGGCGCCCCGGAACCCGAAGAACGGTGAGCCAGCGTCACTTGAACGCCCCCGCGAAGCGCGACGCCCACTCCGCGAACGGGCGCGGCGGGCGGCCCAAGACGGCGGCGATGTCCGGACTCACCCGCTGCTCCTCCGGCGTCGGCGAGCCGAGAACATCCAGCGTCACGGCCACCACCTCCGGCGGCATGAAGCCCGACATGACAGCGCGAGCCTCGTCGCGCGTCTGCGGAACGAAGCGCACCGGCTCGCCCACGGCCGCGCCGATCGCCGCCGCCTGGTCGCGGGGGGTGATCGGGGCGGGGCCCGTCAGCACGTACGACTTGCCCGCGTGCCCCTCCGCGCGCAACGCCACCGCCGCCACCGCCGCGATGTCCTCCGGGTCCACCACCGGCAGCGCCACGTCCCCGAACGGCGCCACCACCTCGCGCGACGATCGCACGCTTTCCGCCCACTGCAGTGCGTTCGACGCGAACGCGCCCGGCTGGAGCAGTGTCCACTCCAGACCCGAGCGGCGTACCGACTCCTCCGTCACCGCCGGGTGGCGGCCGGTCGGCACGCCCTGGGACGACAGCACCACCACCTTGCGCACGCCCGCCGCTGCCGCGCGGGCGAGGACGTCGTCCAGGGGCACGAACGCGCCCGACACCATCAAGAACGCCGACGCGACGCCCGAAAACGACACCGACCCCAGATCTCCCTGCCGCACCACGACTCCCGGCGGGGCCGAGGTGATCCGGCGGGACACCGCCGTCACCTCTTCGCCCGCCTCCGCCAGCATCCGGACCAGCGGTGTTCCGACATTTCCCGTCGCTCCCACAACCATGATCATGGGAAAGACGCTACATTCGGGGTGATAGTAGGTACCTAGAGGAAAGTAATGGCCGAAGACGTGAAAGTGACCGAGACCACACCCGAGTTGGCCTGCCCGATCGCCCCGGTCGTCGACATCGTCTTCAGCCGGTGGACGACGCCGATCCTGTGGGCGCTCAACGAGTTCGGGCGCCAGCGGTTCGTCGAACTCGAGCGCCGCATCACCACGATCACCCCGAAGGTGCTCACCCAGCGGCTGCGGCAGCTGGAGCGGGACGGCCTGATCACCCGCACCTACCACGCCGAGGTCCCGCCACGCGTCGAGTACGAGATCAGCGAGCTCGGCCGCAGCCTCGGCCCGCTGTTCGCGTCGCTCACCGAGTGGTCGGGCAACCTCGGCAAGGTCGAAGCGGCCCGGCGGAGCTACGACGAACGCAACTCCGCCAGGTGACGGCTACGGCGCAACGTCCAGGTAGTCCAGGTTGGCCGGCCCGTCGGCCGTCGTCGCGGTCACGCGGACGGTGTGCGAGCCCGACGGCAGCGACAGCGACCTGGCCACCGTGCTCCACGTCGTCCAGGCGCCGGTCCCCGGGAAGGGCACGCCCGCCGCGACCACCGTGCCGTCCACCGCGATGTCCACCGGACGCGCCGCCGTGGTGCCGTTCGCGTAACCGAACGTCAGCGTCGACGCCGGGCCCGTGACCTGCCATTCCACGTAGCTGCCGACGGCGTTCGCGCCGTTCGCGAAGCCGGTCCCGGAGAAGCCCGCGTGGTTGGAGTCGATCGTCCCGCCCGCCGAAACCGTGGCCGACTCGGCTTCGTAGCGCGTCGCGCCACCGGCGCGCGACACCCGGTACAGCACGGTCGCATGGGAGGGCACCGACGCGCTGATCGTCCCCGAAGTGCTCCGCACAGCCTTGCTCCACAAGTCCTTCAGCGTGTACGAGGACGCGCTGCCGATCCCGGTCGCGGACGCGGTCGTGCTGATCGTCGCCGTCGCGGCCGTCTCGTTGGACAGGGCCACCGCGCGGTCGCCGTTGGCCAGCACCTTGCTGTACACGACCAGGCCGCCGCTCGCGCTCAGCACCGTCGCCTGCTTGCCCAGCGGGTCCTGGTCGAGGGCGATGACGTCGGTGTTCTTGAGGATCGCGAAGTTGTCGTCGGACACCTTGCGCAGGTCGCTGCCGATCAGCAGCGGGGCGGCCATCATCGCCCACAGGCTGAAGTGCGTGCGGTACTCCGCCGTGGTCATGCCGCCGTTGCCGACCTCCAGCATGTCGGGGTCGTTCCAGTGGCCGGGGCCGGCGTACTGCGCGAGGCCGCGGTTGGTCTGCGCCTTCGAGATCATGCTCGACCACTTGTCGGAGATGTCACCGGTGGTGCGCCACAGGTTCCCGACCGGCTCGGCCCAGGTCCACGGCTTGTTCTGGCCCCATTCGCAGATCGAGTACGCGATCGGGCGGCCGGACTTCGCGAGGGCGTCCCGCATCGCCTTGTACCGCTGCTGCGCGTCGACACCCTGGTTGTTGCAGTTGTCGTACTTCAGGTAGTCGACGCCCCAGGAGGCGAACAGGTTCGCGTCCTGCTGCTCGTGCCCCAGCGCGCCGGGAAAACCCGCGGTGTTGCAGGTCTTCGTGCCGGCGCTGGTGTAGATGCCGAACTTCAGGCCTTTCCCGTGCACGTAGTCGGCGAGCGACTTGATGCCGCCCGGAAACCGCGCCGGGTCCGGCACCAGGTTCCCCGCCGAGTTGCGGGACGGCAGCGCCCAGCAGTCGTCGATGTTGACGTACGTGTAGCCGGCGTCCTTGAGGCCTTTGCTGACGAAGGTGTCCGCGATGCCCTTGATCATCGCCTCGTTGAACTCGGCGCGGCACTGCGTCGAGTTCCAGTTGTTGAAGCCCATCGGCGGCGTGCGCAGCAGGCCGTTTTCGAGGGCCGACGCCGTGGGCGCACCCAGGACGAGACCGCTGGCCGCGATGGCGAAGGCGGCCGCCGCGCTCGCGGTGCGCCGGAGTGAGGACATGCGTGCTCCCGGAGGTGAGGTGGAGGACCTCCGGTTAGTAAAAGTTCCTTCCAATCAGGCCGTCAAGGTCTGCTGCACGAAACATCAGATATGACGTCGGATCATCCCGGTCACCGGCACGGCACGGGCAGTTCCTCCACCAGCCACGTGTGGAGCCGCCGGGCCGCGTCCGCGACGTCCGCCCCCGCTTCCAGGGTGAGGGCCGGCACCCGCGGCTCGGTGACCGCGGCGCCGAACAGCCGCAGGTAGGCGCCGACGGCCGTCAGCTCGGCGTCGGGCACGGTCTCGGACAGCTCGTCGAACTCCACCCCCGCCGGGCCGGCCAGGACCACGCCGGTCGCGCCCGCGGCGTCCGCCACCGCGGCGGCGAGCAGCGCGCCCGAGCCGGAGCCGAGCACGACGAACGGCTCGCCGTCCGCCTGGTCGCGGATCGCTGCGGCCGCCGTCGTGACCAGGGTGTCCAGGTCTGCGGGCGCGGGCGTCTCGCCGTCGAAGCCCGGGGCGGGCACCAGCCACGTCTCGCGGACGCCGTCGAAGCGCGCGGTGACGTCCTCGCACCACCGGGTCGAGCCGGTCAGCGTGCCGAACGCGAACAGCAGCGGCCGGGCCGCGCCCGTCGTCGCGCGCCGGAGCCGGGGCGTCCACGGCGACGCGGGGAGGAACTGCGCGGCGGTGCTCAGGAACGTCCGGAACTCGGCCGTGCGGCCGGTTTCCCTCGCCGTCCGGAGCAGGGTGCCCAGCGAGCCACCGGGATCGGCCGCGGGCAGGGGGACGTCGGCGAGCAGGTGCGCGGCCAGCTCGGCGACCGTCGGGTAGTCCCAGACCAGCGCGGCGGGCAGGTCGAGGCCGGTCGCCGCGCTGATCCGGTTGCGCAGCTCGACGACACCGAGGGAGGTGAACCCGAGGTCGGCGAACGCGGACTCCGGCTCGACCGCGTCGGCGGACGGGTGCCCGAGCGTCGCCGCGACCTCCGCCCGGACCCAGTCGAGCAGCCACGCCGGGCGGTCGGCGGCCGGCAGGGCGGCCAGCCGTCCGGTGATCGGCTCGGCCTCCGGCGCCTCGGCCGCCTCGGGGACCACCGTCTCCGGCAGGACCAGGTCCAGCCAGTAGCGGGTCCGCTGGAAGGCGTAGGTGGGCAGGTCGACGCGGCGGGCGCCGGGGAAGAACGCCGTCCAGCCGACGTCCACCCCGCGGACGTGCAGCGTGCTCAACGCCGAGAGCAGTGCGCTCTCTTCGGAGCGGTCGCGCCGCAACGCCGGGACGGCGACGCCGTCTTCGCCCAGGGTTTCCCTGGCCATCGCGCTGAGCACGCCGTCCGGGCCCAGCTCCAGGAACGTCGTGACGCCCTCGGTTTCGAGGGTCCGCACGGCGTCGGCGAACCGGACGGTCTCCCGCACGTGCCGTACCCAGTACTCCGCCGTGAACGGCTCAGCGAGAGCACCGCTCACATTCGAGAGCACCGGAAGCTGCGCCGGGTGGTAGGTCAGCGACTCCGCGACCGCGCGGAACTCCGCCAGCATCGGGTCCATCAACGGCGAATGGAACGCGTGGCTCACCGAAAGCCGTTTCGTCTTCGGGAAGCGAGCCGCGATCGCCAGCACCGCGGCCTCCTCGCCCGAGATGACCACCGACGCCGGGCCGTTCACGGCGGCGATCGAGACGCCTTCGGTCAGCTCGATGCCGGACTCCGGCGCGGCGATCGACACCATCGCCCCACCGGCGGGCAGGGCCTGCATCAGCGACGCCCGGGCCGAGACCAGCCGGCACGCGTCTTCGAGGGACAGCACCCCGGCCACGTGGGCCGCGGAGATCTCGCCGATCGAATGCCCGGCCACGAAGTCCGGGCGCACGCCGAACGACTCGACGAGCCGGTACAACGCGACCTCGACGGCGAACAACGCGGGCTGGGTGAATTCGGTCCGGTCGAGCAGCTCGGCGTCGGCGAGGGCCTCGCGCAGCTTCGGGTCGAAATGCGCGAGCACAGCTTCGAAAGCGGCGGCGAAGGCCGGGAACCGCTCGGACAGCGAACGCCCCATGCCCACGCGCTGCGCACCCTGGCCGGTGAACAGCACCGCGAGCCGGCCGGGCCGTTCGCGGCCGGTCACCACGGTGGCCGCGGACCGGCCGTCCGCCAGCGCGGCCAGCCCGGCGGACAGCTCTTCGGCCGTGGTGCCGTGGACCACGGCCCGGTGCGCGAACCGGCTCCGCGACGAAACCAGCGACCACCCGATGTCGGCGGGGTGCTCGGTGACGTCCAGCAGCCGGGCGGCCTGCGCCCGCAACGCCGCTTCGCTGCGGCCGGACAGCACCCACGGCAGCAAACCGGTTTCCCCGCGGGGAGCCGCCACCGGAGCCAGCGAAGGCGCCTCTTCGAGGATCGCGTGCGCGTTCGTCCCGCTGACGCCGAACGACGACACCCCGGCCCGGCGCGGCCGGTCGGCCACCCAGTCGCGCGACTCGGTCAGCAGCTCCACCGCACCGGCCGACCAGTCCACATGGGACGACGGCGCGTCGACGTGCAGGGTCGCAGGCAGCACGCCGTGCCGCATCGCCATGATCATCTTGATCACGCCGGCCACCCCGGCGGCCGCCTGCGTGTGCCCGATGTTGGACTTCAGCGAGCCGAGCCACAGTGGACTCACCCGGTCCTGGCCGTAGGTCGCCAGGATGGCCTGGGCCTCGATCGGGTCGCCCAGCGTGGTGCCGGTGCCGTGCCCTTCGACGACGTCCACTTCGGACGGCTCCAGCCCGGCTCCGGCCAGCGCGGCGCGGATCACGCGTTGCTGCGAGGGGCCGTTCGGGGCGGTCAGGCCGTTGGACGCGCCGTCGGAGTTGACCGCCGTGCCGCGGACCACGGCGAGCACCGGGTGCCCGAGCCGCCGGGCGTCGGAAAGCCTTTCCACGGCCAGGATCCCGGCCCCTTCGCCCCAGCCGGTGCCGTCGGCCGCGTCGGCGAAGGACTTGCACCGGCCGTCGGCGGCGAGGCCGCGCTGGCGGCTGAAGTCGATGAACACGCCCGGCGTCGAAAGCACGGTCACCCCGCCGGCCAGCGCGAGGTCGCACTCCCCCTGCCGCAGCGCCTGGCACGCCAGGTGCAGGGCGACCAGCGACGACGAACACGCCGTGTCCACCGTGATCGCCGGCCCTTCCAGGCCGAACGCGTAGGCGATCCGGCCTGACACCACGCTGGCCGAGCTGCCGGTGCCGAGGAAGCCCTCGACCCCTTCGGGCACGGCGAGCGGCCGGGACGCGTAGTCGGAGTACATCACGCCGGTGAAGACGCCGGTCCGGCTGCCGCGCAGCGAGTCCGGGTCGATGCCGGCGCGTTCCAGTGCCTCCCAGGAGGTCTCCAGCAGCAGCCGCTGCTGCGGGTCCATGGCGAGCGCCTCGCGGGGCGAGATGCCGAAGAAGCCCGCGTCGAAGTCGGCGGCGTCGTGGAGGAACGCGCCTTCCTTGGCGTAGCTGGTGCCCGGGTGGTCCGGGTCGGGGTCGTAGAGGGCGTCGAGGTCCCAGCCTCGGTCGTCGGGCAGGCCGGCGACCGCGTCACGGCCCGCGGCGACGAGGTCCCACAGGTCTTCCGGGCTCCGGACGCCGCCGGGGTAGCGGCAGCCGATGCCGACGACGACGATCGGGTCGCCGGAGACCCGGCGCTGCGGCACCGCCACCGAAGCCGCCTCCCCGGACACCCGCTCGAGCACGTGCCGGGTGAGCGCCTGCGGGGTCGGGTGGTCGAAGACGAGCGTCGCGGGCAGCCGCAGGCCGGTCTCGGCGGCGAGCCGGTTGCGCAGCTCCACCGCGGTCAGCGAGTCGAAGCCGAGTTCCTTGAACGCGCGCGCCGGGTCGACGGCGGCGCCGGACGCGTACCCGAGCACGCCCGCGACGAGCCCGCGGACGAGGTCGAGCACCTGCCGGACGCGGTCGTCCGCCCCCAGTCCCGCCAGCCGCTGCGCGAACGACGACGTCGCGACCGCCGCCGTGGCCTGCCGCCGGGCCGGGGGCAGCAGGCCGTGCAGCAGCGCGGGTGTCACCGGACGGCGCCGGAGCGCCGCGAGTTCGAGCCGGACGGGCGCGAGCACCGCCTGGTCCGCGGCGACGGCCCGGTCGAACAACGCCAGGCCGAGCTCGGTGTCCAGGGGTGTCATGCCCGCGCCGGCCATCCGCTGCCGGTCGCCGTCGGCCAGGTGGCCGGTCATCGAGCTGGCTTCGGCCCACAGCCCCCAGGCCAGCGAAACGGCGGGCAGCCCCCGGGCGCGGCGGTGCTGGGCGAGCGCGTCGAGGAACGCGTTCGCGGCGGCGTAGTTGGCCTGGCCCGCGCCGCCCATGGTGGCGGCGAAGGAGGAGAACAGGACGAACGCGGAGAGGTCCGAGGTCAGTTCGTGCAGGGCGAGTGCCGCTTCGGCCTTGGGCCGCAGGACCGCGTCGAGGCGCTCCGGGGTGAGGGATTCGACGACGCCGTCGTCCAGCACGCCGGCCGCGTGGACGACCGCGGACACGCGGTGCCCGGCCAGTGCCGCCGCCAGCTGCGCGCGGTCGGCGACGTCGCAGGCGACCGCGGTCGCGGTGGCGCCCAGCCCGGCGAGTTCGCCGGCGAGCTGCGCGGGTTCGCGGCGGGACAGCAGCAGGAGCCGCCGGACGCCGTGGTAGGTGACCATGTGCCGGGCGATCAGGCCGCCGAGCAGGCCGGACGCGCCGGTGATCAGCACTTCGCCGTCGCCCCAGTCCGGTGCTCCGTCCGAAGTGGACGCCCGGGCCAGCCGCGGGGCCCGCCACTTCCCGGCGCGCCGGGCCAGCTGGGGTTCGCCGAGCGGCAGTTCCGCCGGGACCTCGTCGGCGTCGACGAGCACGAACCGGCCGGGGTTCTCGGCCTGGGCCGAGCGCACCAGGCCGGTCACGGCCGCGGCGGCGAGGTCGGTGACGTCTTCGCCGTCGGCCGAGACCGCGCCGGTGGTGTGCAGGACCAGGAGCCCGTCGCCGGCGAGCCCGTCCTGGAGCCGTGCGAGGACCTCCGCGGTCACCTCCCGGACCGGGCCGCCGGAGACGCGGAACACCTCGAACTCGCCGGTCACCTCGGTGCCGGTGACCTCGGGCCAGGTGACCTCGAAGAGCGCGTCGGGCCGCGTCGTTTTCGCGGGCGTGCGCAGTGCAAGGGACCGCACCGCACCGACCGGGGCGCCGGTTTCGTCGGCGAGGGTCAGCGCGACCGCGTCCCCGGGCCCCGGCGTGAGGACGACCCGCAGCACGGTGGCACCGGACGCGGTCAGGGAGACGCCGCTCCAGGCGAACGGCAGTTTCGGCCCGTCTGCACCCGCGGAGGGCGCCCCGAGCCCGGCCGCGTGCAGGGCCGCGTCCAGCAACGCCGGGTGCAGCCCGAACCGGCTCGCGTCGGCCCGCTGCGGCTCGGGCAGCTCGACCTCGGCGAACACGTCGGTGCCGCGGGTCCACACCGCACGCAGCCCGCGGAAGGCCGGGCCGTAGTCGACGCCGGTGGCCGCCATGGCCGGGTAGAAGCCGTCGAGCTCGACCGGCGTGGCATCGGCGGGCGGCCAGGCGTCGACCCGCTCGACGGTGGGAGCGGCCTCGGTCAGCAGGCCGGTGGCGTGCCGGGTCCACGGGGTGAACTCGTCCGGGCGGGAGTGGATCGCGAGTTCGCCGTCCTCCCCCACCGAGACCTGGACGTGCACGCCGCCCTGCGCGGGCAGGACCAGCGGCGCTTCCAGGGTCAGCTCGTCCAGGGCGGGCCGGCCGGCCTGGTCGCCGGCGCGCAGCGCCAGCTCGACGAACGCCGTGCCCGGGAACAGCACCTCCCCGCCGACGCGGTGGTCGGCCAGCCACGGCAGGCTGTGCAGCGAAAGCTTGCCGGTGAGGACCGTGCCGCCGGAGCCGGCCAGTGCCACGACCGCGCCGAGCAGCGGGTGCCCGGCCGGGGCCAGGCCGAGACCGGCGGCGTCGCCGGCCGAGACCAGCCGCGGCCAGTAGCGCTCGTGCTGGAAGGCGTACGTCGGCAGGCCGGTGCGGCGGGCGCCGGGGAACGCGTCGTCCCACCGGACGTCGACACCGGTGACCCAGGCTTCGGCCAGGGACGTGTGGAACCGGGCGAGGCTGCCTTCCCCACGGCGCAGCGAGCCGAGCGCGGTCACGTCGTCGCCGCCGATCGCCATGGTCAGCACGGGGTGCGGCGAGGCTTCGACGAACGTGCGGAAGCCCTGGCCGGTCAGCGCGGCCACGGCGGTGTCGAGCCGGACCGCGCGGCGGAGGTTGGTGTACCAGTACTCGGCGTCCAGCTCGGGACCGTCGAGCCAGGCGCCGGTGACCGTGGAGAAGAACCCGGTCGTGGCCCGGCCCGGCCGGACCGGGGCCAGGACCTCGAGGAGGCGTTCGCGGATCCGTTCCACCTGCGGCGAGTGCGAGGCGTAGTCCACCGGGACCCGCTTCGCGCGGACGTCGGTGCAGGACGCGACCAGTTCGTCGAGGGCGTCCGGCGTCCCGGAGACGACCACGGCGGCCGGGCCGTTGATCGCGGCGATCGACAGCCGCTCGCCCCACGGCGCGATCCGGGCCGCCACCGCGTCGGCGCCCTCGGCGATCGACACCATGCCACCCTGCCCGGCCAGCGCGAGGATCGCCTGGCTGCGCAACGCCACCACCCTTGCACCGTCCTCGAGGGACAGCGCGCCGGACACGACGGCGGCGGCGATCTCGCCCTGCGAGTGCCCGACGACCGCGGCGGGCTCCACACCGTACGAGCGCCACAGCTCGGCGAGCGAGACCATCACGGCGAACAGCGCGGGCTGCACGACGTCGACCCGCTCCAGCTGCGCGGCGTCGCGGATGACGTCCGTCAACCTCCAGTCCACGAAGGACGATAAAGCTTCCGCGCATTCGGCCATCCGCGCGGCGAAGACCGGCGACTCGGCGAGCAGGTCCACGGCCATCCCGGCCCACTGCGAACCCTGGCCGGGGAACACCATCGCGACCTTGCCCGCGGCGGCCGTCCCCTTGACGACGGTGGGGGCCGGGACGTCCCCGGCCAGCGCGGCGAGCCCGGCCGACAGCCCGTCGCGATCACCGATCACCACCGCGCGGTGGTCGAACGCGGACCGCGTCGTCGCCAGGGACAGCCCGACGTCCCCGGACGGCGCCTCGACACCGGCGAGCGCGGCGGCCTGGGCCCGCAGGGCTTCCGGCGACCGGGCCGACAGCACCCAGGGCACGACCCGGCCGGGTTCGTCGGGGCCGGTGGCGGGCCGATCCTCGGCCGGCGCTTCCTCCAGGATGGTGTGCACGTTGGTGCCGCTCATGCCGAACGCCGACACCGCCGCCCGGCGCGGCCGGTCCGACGGCCACGCCCGGCGCTCGGTGAGCAGCTCGACCGCCCCCGCCGACCAGTCCACCTGGGACGAGGGCCGGTCGACGTGCAGGGTCGGCGGCAGCACGCCGTGCCGCATCGCGAGGACCATCTTGAGCACCCCGGCCACCCCGGCCGCCGCCTGGGTGTGCCCGAGGTTGGACTTCACCGAGCCCAGCCACAGCGGCGTGTCCCGCTCCTGGCCGTAGGTCGCCAGCAGCGCCTGTGCTTCGATCGGGTCGCCCAGCGTGGTGCCGGTGCCGTGCGCCTCGACGACGTCGACGTCCGAAGTGGACAGACCGGCGTCGGCCAGCGCGGCGCGGATCACCCGCTGCTGCGAAGGACCGTTCGGAGCCGTCAGTCCGTTGGACGCGCCGTCGGAGTTCACCGCCGAACCGCGCACCACCGCCAGGACCGGGTGGCCGTTGCGGCGGGCGTCCGCCAGCCGTTCGACGACGACCATGCCGCTGCCCTCGCCCCACGAGGTGCCGTCGGCGGCTTCGGCGAACGCCTTGCAGCGGCCGTCCGGAGCCAGCCCGCGCAGCCGGCTGAACGCGATGAACGAGCCCGGCGTCGGCAGCACGGTGACGCCGCCGGCGAGGGCGAGGTCGCACTCCCCCTGCCGCAGCGCCTGCACCGCCAGGTGCAACGCGACCAGCGACGACGAGCACGCCGTGTCGACGGTGAGCGTCGGGCCCTCGAAACCGAACGCGTAGGCAACGCGTCCGGAAAGGACACTCGCCGCGTTGCTCGTCGCGAGGTGCCCTTCCAGCGCCTCGGCGGAGCTGAGCATGAGGGTGCCGTAGTCCTGGCCGTTGGAGCCGACGAAGACACCGGTCCGGCTGCCCTTCAGCGACGGCGGCCGGATGCCCGCGTCTTCCAGTGCTTCCCACGACGTCTCCAGCAGCAGCCGCTGCTGCGGGTCCATGGCCAGTGCTTCACGCGGGGAGATGCCGAAGAACCCGGCGTCGAAGTCCGCGACCCCGTCGAGGAAGCCGCCTTCGCGCACGTACGACGTCCCGGGGGCTTCGGGGTCGGGGTCGTACAGCGACCCGAGTGCCCAGCCGCGGTCCTCGGGGAAGCCGGAGATCGCGTCCCGGCCGCCCTCGACCAGGTCCCACAGCTGCGCCGGGGTGCGGACCCCACCCGGGAACCGGCAGCCGAGGCCGACGATCGCGACCGGCTCGGTCGCCTGCGCCTCCTGGAGCCGGCGGCGGGTGTCCTGCAGATCGGCCGTGACCCGCTTGAGGAAGTAGCGGAGCTTTTCCTCGTTGTCCATCGTCTTCTCACTCCGTAGGTCGCGGGCGCCGGGTCAGGAGATGCCGAACTCTTTGCCGAGGAGGTCGAACATCTCCTCGTCGCTGGCCGAGTCGAGGCTCGGGGCGGCCGGGCCGCCCGTCCAGCCCGCCGTGAGCTGCCGCAGCTGCTCGGCAACGCGGGCGCGATCGGCTTCGCCGAGGGTGGCGCCGACGCGGCTCAGCTGGTCGAGCAGGCCGTCGACCCCGGGCTCGTCGTCCCGCAGTTCCGCGGTCAGGTGCCGGGCCAGCGCGGACGGCGACGGGTGGTCGAAGACCAGCGTCGCGGGCAGGTTCAGCCCGGTGACGCGGTCCAGGCGGTTGCGGAGCTCGACCGCGGTCAGCGACGTGAAGCCGGTTTCGCTGAACGCCCGGTCCGGGGCCACGTCGGCGGCCCGGCCGTGGCCGAGGACCGCTGCCACGTGCTCTCGGACGACGGTCAACACGAGCTCGCCTGCGTCACCCGCGGACAGCCCGGCCAGCCGGTCGCCGAGGTGCACGGGCGCCGCCGCGACCGGAGCCGCCGGGGCCAGTTCGGCGAAGAGCGGCCGGACGGCCGGGTAGGTGTCCCAGTCGATGTCGGCGACGACCGACGACCGGGTGAGCCTGCCGAGGGCCGCCGCGGCGTCGGCCGCGGGCAGCGGGGTGACCCCGGCGCGCCGCATCCGATCGGCGTTTTCGGCGGCCATCCCCTCACCCGCCCACGGGCCCCACGCGATCGCGGCGGCCGAGCGGCCCGACGCGCGACGGCGCTGGGCGAGGGCGTCCAGCTCGGCGTTGGCGGCCGCGTAGTTCGCCTGTCCCGCGGCGCCGACCGCGCCGGCGAGCGAGGAGAACAGCACGAAGGCGTCGAGGTCGCCGGTCAGCTCGTCGAGGAGCCGGGCGCCGGTCACCTTGGCCCGCAGGACCTCGGCGAACCGGTCGCCGGTCAGGGTGTCGACCACGCCGTCGTCGAGGACGCCCGCGGCGTGCACCACCGCGGTCACCGGGTGCTCGGCGAGCAGCGCCGCGACCGCGTCCCGGTCGGCGACGTCGCAGGAGACGACCGTCACCCGCTCGTCCGGTGCTTCGCCGCCACTGCGGCTCGCCAGGACGACGTGCCCGGCGCCGTGGTCCAGCAGCCAGCGGGTGACGTGCCCGCCGAGGGCCCCGGTGCCGCCGGTGACGAGCACCGTGCCGGTCGGCGTCCACTGTGGACCCCGCCCGGTGTCCCGGACGAGGCGGCGGGCGAAGACGCCGGAGGACCGGAGGGCGATTTCCTCCTCGCCTCCGGCGGCGAGCACCGCGCACAGCCGCTCGCCGTCTTCGGCGGTCAGGGTGGGCGGCAGGTCGATCAAGCCGCCCCAGCGGTTCGGGTGCTCCAGCGCGACCGTCCGGCCGAAGCCCCAGAACTGGGCCTGGGCCGGGTCCGCGACGGCCTCGCCGTCCGCCGTCGCGACCGCGCCGCGGGTGGCGCACCACAGCGGGGCGGTGACCCCGGCGTCGCCCAGGCCCTGGACCAGCGCAAGCGTTTGCGGGAGCCCGGCGGCCACGGCCGACCCCGGCGTGCCGGGCGCGAACGCGAGCAGCGACAGGGCCCCGACCGGCGTGGCGGCTTCTTCCGCCAGCTTGGCCTCGACCAGCTTCGCGACCGTGATGCGGTCGGCGTCCTCGGGCACCCGGACGACCAGCGGCCGCGCCCCGGCTGTCGCGAAGGCGCCGGCCACCGCCGTCACCGCGCTCGGGTCGCCGAGGGTCTCGGGCAGGACGAACAGCCAGTCGCCCGACACCCCGGCGGGTTCCTCGCGCAGCTTGCGCCAGGCGACGCGGTAGCGCCAGGAGTCCGCGGCGGACCGGGCGTCCCGTCGCCAGCCGGAAAGGGCCGGGAGGGCGGGGGCGATGGCGGCGCGCTGGTCGCCGTCGAGCCCGAGCAGCGAGCCGAGCGCCTCCAGGTCCTCGCCTTCGACGGCCGCCCAGAACTCGGCGTCCCCTTCGGACACCGGCGCGGCCGGCGCGGGCTCGGGCCAGAACCGCTGCCGCCGGAAGGGGTAGGTGGGCAGGTCGACCGGGCCGGCCTGCGGGAAGAACGCGGCCCAGTCGACGGCCACGCCGTGGGCGTGGACCGTGCTCAGCGCCGAGAGCAGTGCTCGCTCTTCGGAGCGGTCGCGCCGCAACGCCGGGACCGCGACGCCGGGCACCATCGCGCTGAGCACCCCGTCGGGCCCCAGTTCCAGGAAGATCCGGGTGCCTTCGGCTTCGAGAGTGGCGACCCCGTCGGCGAAGCGGACCGCCTCCCGCACGTGCCGCACCCAGTAGTCCGCGGTGAACGGCCCGGCGAGCGCACCGGTCACGTTCGAGAGCACCGGGATCTCGGCCGGGTGGTAGGTCAGGGTGTCCGCGACCGCGCGGAACTCGTCGAGCATCGGGTCCATCAGCGGGGAGTGGAAGGCGTGGCTCACGGTGAGCCGCTTGGTCTTCACACCCCGCGCGGCGAACTCCGCGGCGATCGCCAGTACCGCGGTCTCGTCGCCGGAGACGACGACCGACTCGGGGCCGTTGACCGCGGCGATCGAGACCCCCTCGGTCAGGGTGACGGCCGACTCCGGCGCGGCGATCGAGACCATCGCCCCGCCGGCGGGCAGCGCCTGCATGAGCGTGGCCCGGGCGGCGACCAGCGCGCAGGCGCCGGGCAGCGTCATGACCCCGGCGACGTGCGCGGCGACCAGCTCGCCGATCGAGTGCCCGCCGACGAAGTCCGGGCGCACGCCCCACGCCGTCACCAGCCGGTACAGGGCGACCTCGACCGCGAACAGCGCGGGCTGGGTGTAGCCGGTCCGGTCGAGCCGCTCGCCGCCGTCGAAGACGATTTCGCGCAGGGACGCATCCAGCAGGCCGTCGAACTCGGCGCACACGGCGTCGAAGGCGTCGGCGAACACCGGGAACCGCTCGTAGAGCTCGCGGCCCATCCCGGCGCGCTGGGCGCCCTGGCCGGTGAACAGCACGGCCAGCCGGCCACCCGGAACCGCGGTGCCGCGCACCGCGTTGTCCAGGTCCGCCAGTCCGGCCAGCAGCTCGTCCCGATCCGCGCCGAGCACGACGGCCCGGTGCTCCAGCGCCGCCCGCCCGGTCGCCAGGGTGCGGCCGACCCGGACCGCCGGCACGTCCTCGCCGACCGCGGAGCGGAGGAGCCGGGCCTGCTCGCGCAGCGCTTGCTCGTCCTTCGCCGACAGCGGCCACACGGTGAGTCCGGTGTGGATGGACGTGGCCGGTTCCGGTTCGCCGGCTTCGAGGACCACGTGGGCGTTGGTGCCGCTGACGCCGAACGCCGACACGCCGGCCCGGCGGGCGCGCCCGGTCTCCGGCCACGGCGTCGCCTCGGTGAGCAGCTTCACCGCCCCGGCCGACCAGTCCACCTGCGACGACGGCGCGTCGACGTGCAGCGTCCGCGGGAGGACGCCGTGGTGCATGGCCATGACCATCTTGATGACGCCGGCGATGCCCGCGGCGGCCTGGGTGTGGCCGAGGTTGGACTTCACCGAGCCCAGCCACAGCGGCGTTTCCCGCTCCTGGCCGTAGGTCGCCAGCAGCGCCTGGGCCTCGATCGGGTCGCCCAGCTTCGTCCCGGTGCCGTGCGCCTCGACCGCGTCCACGTCCGAAGTGGACAGACCGGCGTCGGCCAGCGCGGCGCGGATCACCCGCTGCTGCGAAGGACCGTTCGGAGCCGTCAGGCCGTTGGACGCGCCGTCGGAGTTCACCGCCGAACCGCGCACCACCGCCAGGACCCGGTGGCCGTTGCGGCGGGCGTCCGACAGCCGTTCCAGCAGCACGAGCCCGGCGCCTTCGCCCCAGCCGGTGCCGTCCGCAGCCTCGGCGAAGGCCTTGCACCGGCCGTCGGCGGCCAGGCCGCGCTGCCTGCTGAACTCGACGAAGGTCGCCGGGGTGGCCATCACGGTCGCGCCGCCGGCCAGCGCGAGGTCGCACTCGCCGCGGCGCAGGGCCTGCGCGGCGAGGTGGATGGCGACCAGCGAGGACGAGCACGCGGTGTCGACGGTGAGGGCCGGGCCTTCGAGGCCGAAGGCGTAGGCCAGCCGGCCGGACACGACCGCGGCGGCGTTGCCGGTGCCGATGAAGCCGCCGACCTCGTCGCCCGCCGCGCCGAGCAGGCCCGCGTAGTCCTGGCCGTTGGTGCCGGCGAACACGCCGGTGCGGCTGCCGCGCAGCGCGTGCGGGTCGATCCCGGCCCGCTCGAAGACCTCCCAGGTGATCTCCAGCAGCAGGCGCTGCTGCGGGTCCATGGCGAGGGCTTCGCGGGGCGAGATGCCGAAGAAGGCGGCGTCGAACTCCGTGGCCGTGTCGAGGAAGCCGCCGTCGCGGGCGTAGCTGTGGCCGCTCTTGCCCGGGTCCGGGTCGTAGAGCGCGCCGAGGTCCCAGCCGCGGTCCTCGGGCAGGCCGGTCATCGCGTCGACGCCGTCTTCCACGAGCCGCCAGAGGTCCTCCGGTGTGGCCACCGCGCCGGGGAACCGGCAGCCCATCGCGACGAGGGCGATCGGCTCGTCGCCGCCGGTGCGGGCCGGTGCGGCCGCGGCCGGTTCGGGCAGGCGGCCGAGCAGCTCGCGGTGCAGGTGCCGGGCCAGCGCGGCCGGCGTCGGGTGGTCGAACACGCACGTCGCGGGCAGGCTCAGCCCGGTCGCGGAGTCGAGGCGGTTGCGCAGCTCGACAGCGGTCAGGGAGGTGAACCCGCTGTCGGAGAAGGCGCGCTCGGGGTCGACCGCGGCCGCGTCGGGGTAGCCGAGCACGGCCGCGACGTGCGTGCGGGTCAGGTCGAGGACCGTACGGGCGGCGTCCGCCTCGGACAGCCCGGTGAGCAGCCCCGCCGGTTCGGCCGGGCCCTGCGCGGTTTCGCGCGGCTCACCGAACCCGGTGAACAGCGGCCGGGGCCGGACGGACCGCAGCGCCGGGAGGTAGACGTCCCAGTCGAGGTCGGCCACCACGGCCAGCGGGGTGTCACCCGCGGCTTCGAGCGTGAGGGCGTCGAGGGCGAGGCCGGGGTCCAGAGCGCCGACGCCCGCGGCGCGCAGGCGTCGCCGAGCTTCGGCGTCGCCCGCGGCCATGCCGTCGCCCGCCCACGGGCCCCACGCGATCGAGACCGCGGGCTGGCCGGCGGCGTGCCGCTGCTGGGCGAGCGCGTCGAGGTGGGCGTTGGCGGCGGCGTAACTGCCCTGGCCGGCCGCGCCGAACGCACCGGCCATCGAGGAGAACAGGACGAAGGCGTCGAGGTCGCCGGTGAGCGCGGAGAGGTTCTCGGCCGCGGCCGCCTTGGCGCGCAGGACGGTGTCGAAGCGCTCCGGCGTGAGGGACTCGATGACGCCGTCGTCGAGGACGCCCGCCGCGTGCACCACCGCGCGCAGGTCGGCGGGGATGACCGCGGCCAGTGCGTCGCGGTCGGCGGCGTCGCAGGCCAGGATCGAGACCTCGCAGCCGAGGGTGGTCAGCTCGCGTTCGAGGTCCGCGGCACCCGGCGCCGCCGGTCCGCGCCGGCTGAGCAGCACCAGCCGCTCGGCCCCGCTGGTGGCCAGCCGCCGGGCGACTCGGGCGCCGAGGGCTCCCGTGCCGCCGGTGACCAGTACGGTGCCGCGAGGTTGCCAGGACTCCCCCGCTGCGGCCCGCCGTTCCAGCCGCCGGGCGAAGACGCCGGACGGCCGGAGCGCGACCTCGTCTTCGGTGCCGCCGAGGACGGCGGCGAGGCGGGTGCGGCCCCGTTCGTCCAGCTCGGCGGGCAGGTCGACCAGGCCGCCCCAGCGCTGGGGGTACTCCATCGCCGCGGTGCGGCCGAGGCCCCAGACCTGGGCCTGGACCGGGGCTTCGACACGGTCGGCCCGGCCGGCCGCGACCGCGCCGCGGGTCAGGCACCACAGCCGTCCGCCCGCGCCGAGGTCACCGAGGGCCTGGAGCAGGGTGGCCGTGCCCGCCGCGATGCCGTGGCCGCCGTCGGCCAGGGCCAGCAGCGAGAGCACTCCGTCCACTTCGGCCCCGTCGAGGGCCGCGCGGAGGCGTTCGGCGAACTCGGCGCGCGGCAGGAGCGGGTCGATTCGCACCGGCGTTACTCGCGCGCCGCGTTCGAGGATGGCCTGCGCGACCCCGGCCACGACACCGGGCTGACCTTCCTCCGGCACGACCAGCAGCCAGTGCCCGGTGAGTGCGGCGGTGTCCGGCGACACCGGCCGCCACGCGATCCCGTAGCGCCAGGAATCCACAGTGGACTCCTGGTGGCGTCGCCGGTACCAGGCCGACAGGGCCGGGGTGACCGCCTCGGCGACGGCCGCGTCCAGCTCGAGCTCGGCGGCCAGCTTGCCGCTGCGGACGACGTCCCAGAAACCCGAGTCGCCACCCGGGGCCACGCCGGGTTCCGGGGCGAGCCAGTAGCTGCGGTGCCGGAAGGCGTAGGTGGGCAGGTCGACCCGGCGGGCGCCCGGGAAGAACGGCGTCCAGTCGACGTCCACGCCGTGGACGTGAGCAGTGCTCAACGCGGTGAGCAGTGCTTTCTCTTCGGAGCGGTCGCGGCGCAACGCCGGGATCGCGATGCCCGGCACCATCGCGCTGAGCACGGCGTCCGGCCCCAGCTCCAGGAACACGTCGACCCCGGCGGCGTCCAGAGTGGACACTCCGTCGGCGAAGCGGACGGTCTCGCGCACGTGCCGCACCCAGTACTCCGCCGTGAACGGCGAAGCGAGCGCACCGCTCACGTTCGAGATCACCGGTATCTGCGCCGGGTGGTAGGTCAGCGACTCCGCCACCGCGCGGAAATCGGCGAGCATCGGGTCCATCGAGGACGAATGGAACGCGTGACTCACCGGCAGCCGCTTGGTCTTCGGGAACTTCGCCGCGATCTCCAGGACCGCGGCCTCCTCGCCGGAGATCACGACCGACTCCGGCCCGTTGACGGCCGCGAGGGAGACGCCCTCGGTCAGCGTGATGGCCGATTCGGGCGCGGCGATCGACACCATGGCCCCGCCCGGCGGCAGCGCCTGCATCAGCGACGCACGGGCCGACACCAGCCGGCACGCGTCGGCCAGCGTGAGCACCCCGGCGACGTGGGCGGCCGAGATCTCGCCGATCGAGTGCCCCGCCACGAAGTCCGGACGGACCCCGAAGGACGAAACCAGCCGGAACAGCGCGACCTCGACGGCGAACAGCGCCGGCTGGGTGACGCCGGTGTCGTCGAGCGGCTCGGCGCCGTCGAGGACCCGTTCGCGCAGGCCGGGGAAGTGCGCGCAGACCGCGTCGAACGCCTCCGCGTACACCGGGAACCGCTCGTACAGCTCGCGGCCCATGCCCGGTCGCTGCGCGCCCTGGCCGGTGAACAGCACGGCGAGCCGGCGGTCCGGCCGCGCGACCCCGGTCACCGGCGGGTTCGCCAGCGCGGCCAGGAGTTCGGCGCGGTCGTGGCCGAACACCACGAGCCGGTGTTCGAGGGCCGCCCGGGTCTCGGCCAGCGAGAAGCCGACGTCGACCGGGGACAGCGAGGGGTGGGCCTCGACGTGCGCACGGAGGCGTCCGGCCTGCGCGGCGAGCGCGTCGGCATCGCGGGCGGACAGCAGCCACGGCACGGGGCCGGTGCTTTCGGGGCGCTCGGGTGCGGGCGGAGCGGCCGGGGCCTGCTCGATGATCGTGTGCGCGTTGGTGCCGGAGATGCCGAACGACGAGATGCCGGCGCGGCGCGGCCGTCCGGTGTCCGGCCAGCGGCGGGCCTCGGTGAGCAGTTCGATCGCGCCGGACTCCCAGTCGACGCGCGACGACGGCGCGTCGACGTGCAACGTCCGCGGCAGCACGCCGTGCCGCAGCGCCATGACGACCTTGATCACCCCGGCGATGCCCGCGGCGGCCTGGGTGTGCCCGAGGTTGGACTTGAGCGAGCCGAGCCACAGCGGCTCGTCGCGGTCCTGCCCGTAGGTGGCCAGCAGGGCCTGTGCCTCGATCGGGTCACCGAGCGTCGTGCCGGTGCCGTGCGCCTCGACCGCGTCCACTTCGGACGGACGCAGGCCCGCGCCGGCCAGCGCGGCGCGGATCACCCGCTGCTGCGACGGGCCGTTCGGGGCGGTCAGGCCGTTGGACGCGCCGTCGGAGTTGACCGCCGAACCGCGGACGAGCGCCAGGACTGCGTGGCCGTTCCGCCGGGCGTCGGACAGCCGTTCCAGCAGCACGAGACCGGCGCCTTCGCCCCAGCCGGTGCCGTCCGCGGCCTCGGCGAAGGCCTTGCAGCGGCCGTCGGAGGCGAGGCCGCCCTGCCGGTCGAACTCGACGAACATGCCGGGCTGGGCCATCACGGCGACGCCGCCGGCCAGCGCGAGGTCGCACTCGCCGCGGCGTAGCGCCTGTGCCGCCCAGTGCAGCGCGACCAGCGACGACGAACAGGCCGTGTCGATCGAGACGGCGGGGCCCTCGAAGCCGAAGGTGTAGGACACGCGGCCGGAGACGACGCTGGTCGCGTTGCCGGTCAGCAGGTGGCCTTCGACGCCGGACGCCACCTCGGCCACGCCGCTGCCGTAGGCCTGGTGCGCGGCGCCGACGAAGACGCCGGTACTGCTGCCGCGCAGCGAGCGCGGGTCGATCCCGGCGCGTTCCAGTGCCTCCCAGGAGATCTCCAGCAGCAGCCGCTGCTGCGGGTCCATCGCGAGGGCTTCGTGCGGGGAGATGCCGAAGAACTCGGCGTCGAAGCCGCCGGCGTCGTGCACGAACCCGCCCTCGGCGGCGCCGAGGGCCGCGAGGTCCCAGCCGCGGTCGGCGGGCAGCGCGGTGAGCGCGTCGCGGCCGGTTTCGACCAGGCGCCACAGGTCCTCCGGGGACGTCACCTCGCCCGGGTAGCGGCAGCTCATCGCGACGATGGCGATCGGGTCGCCGTCGGTGGCGGTGGTGATCGCCGCCGTCGTGGCCGGACCGGCGTCGCCGATCAGCTCGGCCTGCAGCAGCGCGGCGAGCGCCTGCGGGTTGGGGTGGTCGAAGATGACCGTGGCCGGCAGGCGCAGGCCGGTCACCGCGGTGAGGCGGTTGCGCAGTTCCACCGCGGTCAGGGAGTCGAAACCCAGGTCCTTGAACGCCTTGGCGGGTTCGACGGCGTCGGCGCCGTCGTGGCCGAGGACCGCCGCGACGTGGGTGCGGACGAGGTCGAGCAGGAACCGGCGGACGTCGTCGCCGCTCAGCCCGGCCAGCCGGGCGGCGAGCCCGTCGGTCCCGGACGGCAGCCCGGCCGCCCGGCGGGTCCGCACGCGGACCAGGCCGTGCCACAGCGCGGGCAGGTGCTCGGCCTGGGCGCGCAGGGCGGCGAGGTCGACGCGGACCGGGACCACGCAGGCGGCGCCGGCGACCTGGGCGGCGTCGAACAGCGCCAGGGCTTCCTCGGTGCCCAGCGCGCCGATGCCGGACCGCGCGATCCGGGAAAGGTCCTCGTCGTCGAGGCCGGCGGTCATGCCGCTCGCCGCGGCCCACTGGCCCCAGGCGAGGGAGACGCCGGGCAGGCCCTCGGCGCGGCGGCGGGCGGCGAGCGCGTCGAGTGCGGCGTTGGCGGCCGCGTAGCCGGCCTGGCCCGCGGCGCCGGCGACCCCGGCGAGGGAGGAGTACAGCGCGAACCAGGCGAGGTCGCGGTCGCGGGTCAGTGCGTCCAGGTGCAGGGCGGCGTCGGTCTTGGGGCGGAGGACGGTGCCGAGCCGCTCGGGGGTGAGCGAGGCGATGACCCCGTCGTCGAGGACGCCCGCGGTGTGCACGACACCGGTCAGGTTCACCGGGGCGAGCAGGGCTTCGAGCTCCGCCCGGTTCGCGACGTCGCAGCTCTCGACGCGCACGGTGGCGCCGGCGGCCGTCAGTTCGGCGACCAGCTCGGCCGCGCCCGGGGCGTCGGGGCCGCGACGGCTGGTCAGCAGGAGGTTCTTGACGCCGTGGGTGGTCACGAGGTGCCGGGCCACGAGAGCGCCGAGGGTGCCGGTGCCGCCGGTGACGAGCACGGTGCCATCGGGGTCCGGCGGCACCGGGAGGGTGAGGACGTTCTTGCCGACGTGCTTGGCCTGGCTGATGAACCGGAACGCGTCGGGGGCGCGGACGACGTCCCAGGTCCTGGTGGGCAGGGGGTGCAGCGCGCCGTCGGCGAACAGCGCCAGCAGGTGGCGCAGGATCTCCTGGATCCGGTCCGGGCCGGGGTCGCCGAGGTCGAAGGGGAGGTAGGTGACGTCTTCGGGGTCGCGCAGGTCGGTTTTGCCCATCTCGAGGAACCGGCCGCCGGGGGTGAGCAGGCCGAGCGAGGCGTCGATGAAGGGGCCGGTCAGCGAGTTGAGGACGACGTCGACGCGGGGGAACTGCGTCGCGAACCCGAGGTCCCGCGACGACGCGACGTGCTCGACACCGAGGGCGCGGACGGCGTCCTGCTTGGCCGGGCTCGCCGTGGCGAACACCTCGGCGTTCCGGTGGCGGGCGAGCTGGACGGCGGCCATCCCGACGCCGCCGGCGGCCGCGTGGACGAGCACGGACTGGCCGGCGGCCAGGTGACCGAGGTCGAAGAGGGCGTAGTAGGCGGTGACGAAGGCGACGGGCACGGACGCGGCCTCGGCGAAGGTCCAGCCGCCGGGGACGGGGACGAGCAGCCGGGCATCGGTCACCGCCTCGGGGCCGAACGCCCCGGTGAACAGCCCGAAAACCCGGTCGCCGACGGCGAGCCCGGTGACGCCCGTGCCGACCTCGGTGACGATCCCGGCGGCTTCCGAGCCGAGGACGGCGGCCGGGTCGGGGTACATGCCGAGGGCGATCAGGACGTCCCGGAAGTTGACGCCGGCGGCCCGGACGGCGACCCGGACTTCGCCTTCGGCGAGCGGGGTTTCCGGCTGGGGGCGGAGGGCGAGGTCGTCGAGGGTGGTGCCGGTGGTGGTGAGCCGCCAGTGCTGGTCCGGGACGGCGAGGGCCTGGGCGCGGGCCAGGCGCGGGGCGGTGAAGACGCCGTCGCGGAGGTCGATCTGCGGTTCGGCGGGGAGGGTGGCGAGGTCGGGGTGCGGGGAGCCGTCGAGGTCGAGCAGCTGGAACCGGCCGGGGTGCTCGGTCTGGGCGGACCGGACGAGGCCCCGGGCGGCGGCGCCGGCCGGGTCGGTTTCGGCGTCGCGGGTGACGACGACCAGGCGGCCCGGGTGGTCGGCGGCGAGCCAGTCGTGGACGAGGGTGAGGGCTTGGCCGGTGGCTTCGTGGACGTTTTGGGCTGCTATGACGGCGAAGACGAGGTCGGCTTCGGTGTCCATTTCGGACACGGTGGGGAGGTCGAGGCCGTGTTCGCCTTCCCCGAGCGCGACGGCCCGGGTTCGCGGACCGGCGGGGACCGGGACCTGGTCGAGGCGGAAGAGCGAGCCGTCCTGGACGGGGGCGGCGGCGGTGGCGGAGATCGGGCGCAGGACGAGGGAATCGACGGAGGCGACCGGGCCCCCGGCGTGGTCCCAGGCTTCGACGGAGACGGCGTTGTCCCCGGCCGGGGAAAGCCGGACGCGGAGGGCGGTGGCGCCCGAGGCGTGCAGGGTGACGCCGCTCCAGGAGAACGGCATGCCACCGGAGCGTGCGGTGGCATGCGCCGAAGCCGCGCTCGCCGCGCCAGTCGCAGCGCTGGCCGAAGGGCCATCAGCCGCCGAAACCGCGCCCACGCCCGCGCCGCCGGGCGCAGTGGAGTCGGCCGTCGCGGGAGCGGCCAAACCCAGTGGGTGCAGAGCCGCGTCGAGCAGGGCCGGGTGCAGGCCGAATGCGGCCGCGTCCTCGTGGCACTCCTCCGGGAGCGTCACCTCCGCGTAGGTCTCGTCCCCGAGGCGCCACACCGATCCCAAGCCGTGGAAGGCCGGGCCGTACGTGAACCCCAAGCCCTCCAGCTGCTCGTACAGCCCGTCCGTCGGAACCCGCGCTGCTCCCGGCGGGGGCCACTCCGGCAGGTCGGCCGCCGGTGCGCCGCCCGGGGCCAGCAGGCCGCCGGCGTGGCGGGTCCAGGTGTCCTCGCCCGGTGCCGTGCCGTCGTCCGGGCGGGAGTACAGCGTCAGCTCGCGGCGGCCCTCGCCGTCCGGTGGGCCGACGTAGACCTGGACCGCCACCCCGCCGCGCGCCGGCAAAACCAGCGGAGCTTCCAGGGTCAGCTCCTCGACGACGTCGCATCCCACCTGGTCGCCCGCCCGGACCGCCAGTTCCAGCAGCGCCGTCCCCGGGACCAGGACCGTGCCGCCCAGGGCGTGCCCCGACAGCCACGGCTGGGCCTCCGGCGACAGCCGCCCGGTGAAGACGACGCCGTCGTGGCCGGCCAGGCTCACCGCCGCGCCCAGCAGCGGGTGGTCCAGTGCGCCGAGGCCCAGCGATCCCGCGTCCCCGTGCGCGACGCCGCCGCGTGGCCAGAACCGCTCGCGCTGGAACGCGTACGAGGGCAGGTCGATCCGGCGGCCGCCGGGGAAGAACGGCGTCCAGTCGACGTCCACCCCGTGGACGTGCACCGTGCTCAACGCGGTGAGCAGTGCTCTCTCTTCGGAGCGGCCTTCCCGCAACGCCGGGACGGCCACCCCGGGCACCATCGAGCTGAGCACCCCGTCGGGCCCGAGTTCCAGGAACACCCCGGCCCCGGCGGCCTCCAAAGTGGACACCCCATCGGCGAACCGGACCGCTTCCCGCACGTGCCGCACCCAATACTCCGCCGTGAACGGCTCAGCAAGCGCACCGCTCACATTCGAGATCACCGGAATCTCCGCCGGGTGATACGTGAGAGACTCCGCCACCGCGCGGAACTCCGCCAGCATCGGATCCATCAACGGCGAATGGAACGCATGACTCACCGAAAGCCGCTTCGTCTTCGGGAACCGAGCCGCGATCGCCAGCACCGCGGCCTCCTCGCCCGAAATCACCACCGACTCCGGCCCGTTCACCGCCGCAATCGAAACACCCTCGGCCAGCTCGATCGCCGACTCCGGCGCAGCGATCGACACCATCGCCCCACCCGACGGCAACGCCTGCATCAACGACGCCCGGGCGGAAACCAAGCGACAGGCGTCTTCCAGAGACAACACCCCGGCCACATGCGCCGCCGAGATCTCCCCGATCGAATGCCCCGCCAAAAAATCCGGACGAACACCGAACGAAGAAACCAACCGGAACAACGCCACCTCGACCGCGAACAACGCAGGCTGCGTGAACTCCGTCCGATCCAACAGGGAAGCATCGGAGAAAGCGTCACGAAGAGCCGGATCGAAGTGCGCGAGCACCGCATCGAAGGCCTCGGCATACACCGGAAACCGGTCGTACAGAGCCAGCCCCATGCCCACCCGCTGCGCTCCCTGACCGGTGAACAACACGGCCAGCAGGGCATCCGGATCGGCCGTCCCGGTGATGGCGTCTTCGATGTGCGAAAGACCGTCCCGCAGAGAGTCGCGATCGGACCCGAGCACCACCGCCCGCCGGGCGAGCCGCGCCCGGGTGACGGCCAGCGAGTACCCGCCGTCGACCGGGTCGGGGTC
Organism: Amycolatopsis sp. NPDC004169; assembly: GCF_040610315.1. Classification (NCBI taxonomy): domain Bacteria; kingdom Bacillati; phylum Actinomycetota; class Actinomycetes; order Pseudonocardiales; family Pseudonocardiaceae; genus Amycolatopsis; species Amycolatopsis sp. NPDC004169. The sequence continues at coordinate 4,908 of NZ_JBEXMD010000013.1, read as the reverse complement.
CGCGTCCAGCAACCGCCGGGCCTGCGCCCGCAGCGCGGCATCGCTCGCCCCGGACAGCACCCACGGCAGCAGCCCGTGCTCGGCATCGGACGCGGGCTCGTCGGGAACCGCGGGCGCCTCCTCGACGATGACGTGCACGTTCGTCCCGCTGACACCGAACGCCGAAACCCCGGCCCGCCGCGGCACCGCGCCGGCGGGCCACGTCCGCGCCGTGGTCAGCAGCTCCACCGCACCCGCCGTCCAGTCCACTTCGGACGAGGGCGCGTCGACGTGCAGCGTGCGCGGCAGCAGCTCGTGCCGCAGCGCCAGCACCATCTTGATGACACCCGCGATGCCGGACGCCGACTGCGTGTGCCCGATGTTCGACTTCAGCGCCCCGAGCCACAGCGGCCGGTCGGCCGGCCGGTCCTGGCCGTACGTCGCCAGCAGGGCCTGCGCCTCGATCGGGTCGCCGAGAGCGGTCCCCGTGCCGTGCGCCTCGACCGCGTCCACGTCCGAAGTGGACAGGCCGGCGTTCGCCAGCGCCGTCCGGATGACGCGCTGCTGCGACGGCCCGTTCGGCGCGGTCAGGCCGTTGGACGCGCCGTCGGAGTTGACCGCCGAGCCGCGGATCACCGCGAGCACCCGGTGCCCGTTGCGCTGGGCGTCGGAGAGCTTCTCCAGCAGCACCATGCCGACGCCCTCGCCCCAGCCGGTGCCGTCGGCGGCGTCGGCGAAGGACTTGCACCGGCCGTCCGCGGCCAGCCCGCGCTGGCGGCTGAACTCCGCGAACGCCAGCGGGCTCACCATCACGGTGACCCCGCCGGCCAGCGCCAGGCCGCATTCGTCCTGCCGCAGCGCCTGGCAGGCCCAGTGCAGCGCGACCAGCGACGACGAACACGCCGTGTCGACGGTGACCGACGGGCCTTCGAGGCCGAAGGTGTAGGACAGCCGCCCGGACATGACGCTGGGCGCCTCACCGGTGAGCAGGTATCCCTCGGAGCCCGCCGCGGCCTGCAGCGTGCTGCTGTAGCCGGACGCGTTCGCGCCGATGAACACGCCGGTCCGGCTGCCGCGCAGGGAAAACGGGTCGAGCCGGGCGCGTTCCAGCAGCTCCCAGGACGTCTCCAGCAGGAGGCGCTGCTGCGGGTCCATCGCCAGCGCTTCGCGCGGCGAGATGCCGAACAGCCCGGGGTCGAACGAAGCCGCGTCGTGGACGAAGCCGCCCTCGGCCGCGCGGGCACCTTCCGCGCCGTACATGCGGTCGACGTCCCAGCCGCGGTCGCCGGGGAAACCCGACATCGCGTCGGTGCCGCCCGCGACGAGGTCCCACAGGTCCTCGGGTGAGGCGACCCCGCCCGGGTACCGGCAGGCGAGGGAGACGATGGCGATCGGCTCCTGCTCCGCCGCCTCCGCCGCCTGCAGCCGCTGCCGGGTCTGGTGCAGGTCGGCGGTCACGCGCTTGAGGTACTCGAGGAGCTTGTCCTGCTCTGCCATCGCCAACCTCATCCGTTCGTCCAGGTCAGGGGGTCAGTGCGCCGGCGGCGGGGAAACCCCGAGCTCGTTGTCGATGAACGCGAAGACCTCGGCCGCCGAGGCGTCCGCCAGCTGCGCCTGCCGCGGGGCCTCCGCCTCCCCGCGCCACTGGTTCAGCAGGGACTTCAGCCGCATCTCGACGCGCAGCCGGACGTTCTCGTCCGGCTGCGCGAGGTCGGTCAGCGACGCCTCCAGCCGGTCGAGCGCGCCGAACGCCGTGTCCGCGGGCGTGCTCCCGGGCGCGATTTCCGCGGCGAGGAACCGGGCCAGCGCGACCGGGGTCGGGTGGTCGAAGACGGCGGTGGCGGCCAGCCGCAGGCCGGTGACCCGGCGCAGCCGGTTGCGCACCTCGACCGCGGTCACCGAGTCGAACCCGAGGTCGCGGAACGGCCGGGTGCTGCCGATCGCCTCGGCCCCGCGGTGGCCGAGCACGGCCGCGGCCTCGGTGCGGACCAGGTCGAGCACGACCCGGTCGCGTTCGGCCTCCGGCAGCGCCGCCAGCCGCTCGCTCCAGGCGCCGTCGTCGCGGACCTCCTGCTCGGCTTCCAGCCGGTCGAGCACCCCGCGAACCGCGGGCAGGTCCTCGATCAGCGGCCGCCGCCGCGACGCGGTGAAGGCGGGCACGAACCGGTCCCAGTCGACGTCGGCCACGGCCAGGAAGGTCTCGTCGCGGTCGAGCGCGCCCTGCAGCGCGGCCACGGCCCGCTCGGGCGCCATCGGCCGCAGGCCACGGCGGCGCAGCTGCTGCTCGCCGTCGTCGGAGGCCATGCCGCCGCCGGCCCACAACCCCCAGGCCACCGACGTCGCCTTCGCCCCGCGGGCGCGGCGCTGTCCGGCGAGCGCGTCCAGGTAGGCGTTCGCGGCGGCGTAGGCGCCCTGGCCCGCGCTGCCCCAGACCCCGGAGTTGGAGGAGAACAGCACGAACGCTTCGAGGTCGTCGCCGAGCAGGGCGTCCAGGTGCGCGGCGCCGGCGACCTTGGCCGCGAGGACGTCTTCGAACTCGTCGAGCCCGGTCTCGGCGAGGGTGCTCGACTGCGGCAGCCCGGCCGCGTGCACGACGGCGGACGGCGGGTGCTCCAGGCCGTCCAGCAGCGCTTCGACGGCCTTGCGCTCGGCGACGTCGCACGCGGCGATGGTCACCGCGCAGCCGTACCCGCGCAGCTCTTCGGCCAGTTCGGCCGCGCCGGGCGCGGCTTCGCCCCGGCGGCTGGTGAGCACGAGGTGCTCGGCGCCGGAGCGGCCCAGCCAGCGGGCGACGTGCGCCCCGAGCGCCCCGGTGCCGCCGGTGACCAGCACGGTTCCGCGCGGCCGCCACGGCGCACCGGCCGGCGCCGGCCGGGCCGGGCGCAGCCGCCGGGCCAGTACGCCGTGGTCCCGGACCGCGAGCTGGTCCTCGCCGCCGGGCTCGGCCAGCAGGCCGGCCAGCCGGTCCGCGGCCCGTTCGTCGAGCACCGCGGGCAGGTCGACCAGCCCGCCCCAGAGGCCGGGGTACTCCAGGCCGATCACCCGGCCGAGGCCCCACAGCTGCGCCGGGACGCTCGACGCCGGGGCGTCGCCGGGCCCGGTGGCCACGGCGCCGCGGGTGAGCAGCCACAGCGGGGCGTCGATGCCGGCGGCGGCCAGCGCCGGGGCGAGCGCGGCCGTCGCGGCCAGGCCTGTGGCGAGCAGCGGGTGCCCGGGCAGCGGCGTTTCGTCCAGGCCCAGCAGGGAAACCACGCCGGTGTACGCCCCCGGCGGCAGCTCCTGCGGCGAGGCGGTGACGACGTCGGCGCCGCGGGCGGCGAGCGCGTCGAGCACCGCGGAGCCGAACCGGCCTGGTCCGGCGGGCACGAGGGCCAGCCAGCGGCCGGACAGCAGCGGCAACGCGGGCTCGGCGACCGGCGTCCAGCCGACAGCGAGGCACCACGAGTCCACAGTGGATTCCTCGGTGCGGCGCGACCGCCAGCGGGTCAGCGCGGGCAGCACCTCGTCGAGCGCGGCGCCGTCGACGCCGAGGACACCCGCCAGGTCGCCGGTTTCCTCCAGCGCCGTCCAGAAGCCGTCATCGGCCGGGGCGGACGGCGCGGGGTCGAGCCAGTAGCGCTGGTGGTCGAAGGCGTAGGTCGGGAGCGGGACGAGCCGGGCGCCTTCGCCGAACGCGGGTGTCCAGTCGAGGTCGACGCCGTGCACCCACGCCTCGGCGAACGAGGTGTACAGCCGATCGAGGCCGCCTTCGCCGCGACGCAGCGTGCCGGTCACCACGGCTTCGTCCACGGTGTCCTGGACGCTCATCGTGAGCACCGGGTGCGGGCTGCATTCGACGAAGGTGCCGTAGCCGTCCTCGGCCAGCCGCCGGACGGCCGCGTCGAAGAGCACCGGGCGGCGCAGGTTGGTGTACCAGTACGGGCCGTCGAGGGCCGCGGTGTCGATCGGCTCGGCGGTCACCGTGGAGCAGAAGGCGATCTCCGAGGACCGCGGCGCCACCGGGGCGAGCAGCTCGCGCAGCTCGGTTTCGATCGCTTCGACCTGGGCCGAGTGCGACGCGTAGTCCACCGGGACCCGCTTGGCGCGGATGCCGTCGGCCTCGCAGGATTCGATCAGCGCGGCCAGGGCGGCCGGCGAGCCGGACACCACCACCGCGGCCGGGCCGTTGACGGCCGCGACCGACAGCCCGTCCGTGAGCCGCGGCTCGACGGTTTCGCGGGAGGCGGCCACCGAGACCATGCCACCGTGTCCGGCGAGGGCCAGGATCGCCTTGCTGCGCAACGCGACCACGCGGGCACCGTCCTCCAGGGACAGTCCGCCCGCGACCACGGCGGCGGCGATCTCGCCCTGGGAGTGGCCGACCACGGCGTCCGGGGCGACCCCGTGTGCGCGCCAGACCTCGGCCAGCGACACCATCACCGCGAACAACGCGGGCTGCACGACGTCGACCCGCTGCAGCGCGGCCTCGTCGCCGAGGACCTCGGGCAGTGACCACTCGACGAACGGCGCCAGCGCGCGTTCGCAGTCCCGCATGCGGGCCGCGAACGCCGGCGACGTGTCCATCAGGTCCAAAGCCATCCCCACCCACTGCGAGCCCTGCCCGGGAAAGACGAAGGCGACCTTGCCCCCGTGGCGGGCGCTGCCCCGCACCAGGCCGGGGACGGCCCGGTCGTGGGCGAGCGCGCCCAGCGTGTCGTGGCCGTCGTGCTCGACGGCGGTCACGAGCACCGCCCGTTGCTCGAACGTAGACCGGGATTTCGCCAGGGAGTACCCCACATCTGCGGCTCGGACCCCCTGTGCGGCCCCTACGCACGCCTGCAGCCGGCCGGCCTGCGCGGCCAGCGAAGCGGGCGTCTTGGCGGACAGGACCCAGGGCACCGGGCCGGGGGCGCCGGGCCCCGTCGGGTCCGGCGGGGACCAAGGGGGGAA